>JACJXT010000015.1 GCA_020636535.1 Chitinophagales bacterium | reverse complement strand
ATAAGTTGCGTAGCATAAAAATCCAAAAAATGCACCATTTAAAAATACTTTTAATACTGATTGATGTGTTATACCTGGAAGAATAACAAAGTGCATTAATCCGACTATGTATACTACATAAAAGAAAATAGCTACATAATAGTTAAAATAATTATTAAGTATAAAATATAATTTTATTTTATAGAAGTTTTTCGCAATCACTCCTAGCCAAATTCCATCAAGTAATAAATAAATTACTAAAGTTGAGATAAACAATAACAAGTATTTCATAGTATAAATATACACCTAAAAATAGAATTGTTATTGGTAATTACCACGCTACGCAGAGTCCTGCTATACTTTTTACCTACGCTTAGAGACTCTCGAGGAAAAAATTTCAGAAGGAAACTTCTGACACCACAGCATATCACTACAATCAGCTTTTTTCGTGGCTTGCATTCTATTTTAGTTTTTCTTTTTAATGCCTCGGCTTAAATCAAAGGATAATGCTCCATATACTTGTGCTCCAATTTCTGGTGAACCATAAGCCGTTTTATATTTATTGTTGTAAATATTGCTTCCTCCAACTTGTAGTGTTATAAACTTCTTAAACTCATAATTGACTTGCATATCTAGTGTATGATAGCTTGGTACTTCGCCATCGCCAAAAGTACTTTCCCAATAATACGATTGCACCCATTTAAAGTTTACTGCAAAACCAAGTCCTTTCCAAATTTTACTAGCACTCAATCCAATATTAAATTTATTATTTGGCGTGTTGAATCCAGGAATAATTGGATCTACTAAATTTTTAGTGTTTAAATCGGCATAGGTATAATTGGCAGATGCTACTAACGACTTGTAGAGATAATAATTAATGCCTACTGAAAATCCCCAAGCATCTACTTTTTGTTGTGCGTTTACTGGTATTTGATATAAGCGTCTGTAGCTTGGTATTAGCATGGCATCATTACCTTGCTCTGAACCAATAACAATATCATCATTTGTAGATCTATAAAATCTTATATCGCCTATAAAATTAAAATAACGATTAAAATAGGCATTCATATCAATATAAAAATTCTTAAACCAACTGCCTCTATAACCAACTTCTACAGAATTTACTTGCTCTGGTTTTAGTGGTTTCATGTGTATGGTTTTTAATCTGCTTGGATCTATCTCTAGCGTATTTTGGTAATAATCGTAATAGTCGTTCACTGATTCAATAGTATAACCATCG
>JACJXT010000014.1 GCA_020636535.1 Chitinophagales bacterium | reverse complement strand
ATAAATGGCTTAGAGAAGGCATGAGTAAATCATCAATTGCAAGAAGACTTGGGATAAGTAGAGAGACTGTTCGTAAATATGCTTTGAAACCTGAAGGTTATGTTCCTGTAATTAGCAGAAAACCAAATGAAAATTTAGTAGATGAACATTTACCTTATATTGCAGCAATGCTGGAGACAGCAAAAACAAATAAAGTTGAAATTCCTACAACGGTAATTTATGATGAGATAGTAAAAAGAGGATATCTAGGAAGTCTTAGATGGTTGCAGCAAGTTATGCAAAAATATGAACTCAGACGTAGAGTTAAAGAAGAAGAAAAATTAATAAGATTTGAAACAGATGCAGGTTATCAAATGCAAGTAGATTGGGTTGAATTTCCAAAAGATAATCTTTCAGCATTTGTTGCAACAATGGGTTATAGTAGAGCATCTTATGTTGAGTATGTTGAAAATGAAAAGATAGAAACATTGATAGCTTGTCATCTTAATGCATTTAACTACTTTGGAGGAGTTGTAAAAGAAGCTCTATATGACAATATGCGTACGGTTATAATAAAACGAAATGCCTATGGATTTGGGAAGCATCAACTAAATCCTATGTTTGAAGACTTTGCAAAACATTGTGGATTTAAAATAAGAGTTTGTAAACCATATAGAGCAAAAACTAAAGGTAAAGTCGAAAGATTCAATCATTATCTAAGATACAGTTTCCATAATAGCTTAAGTGTTAGATTAGCAATGAAAAAATATATTGTGAATATTGATAATGCAAATGCTGAAGTGAGAAAATGGCTTGATGATGTTGCAAATAAACGTATTCATCAAACAACACTTCAAACACCATTTTCATTATTAGTAGAAGAACGCTACCACCTGTTACCTCTGCCTAAACCTTATTTGGGTATCCATCCAACGAAGGCTATGAATATTATTGTAGCAAAAAATAAAGATAATCAAAATATGAATGAAATATTTATATCAAATCGAGATATGCAAAGTTATGATATTTTTATACCAACAATAACAACTATAGCAATACTTCCAAAAGTAATAAATTATGGTGGTGTTTTATGGAATTATTAAGTCCTATTGAACAATTGTGTGAAGAGTTAAAATTACCAGTAGTTGCACAAGAATATAATAATTTATCAATCATAGCATCACAAGAAAATTGGAAATATTCACAGTTTTTAGAAGAGTTGCTACGACAAGAATATAATGAAAAAATGAGTAGATCAAAAAATATTTTAACTAAGATGGCAGGATTTCCAGCTATAAAAACTATTGAACAATTTGATTATAGTTTTACTATAGGTGTAAATAGAAAACAAATTGAAGAATTGGCATCATTGGCATTTGTAAAAAGATATGAAAACATAATATTTCTTGGACAACCAGGTGTTGGTAAGACTCACCTTGCAATAGCTTTAGCATACAAAGCAGTGTTACATAGATATAAAGTTAGATTTACAACTATTACAGAATTAATAGCAGATGCTAATAAAGCAAAAAGAGACAAAAAATATGATTCTTTTTTAAAAATTATAGTTTCTCCATCAATTCTTATAATCGATGAAATAGGTTATTTCAATATGTCTAAAGAAGATGCAAATCACTTTTTTCAAATAATATCAGCAAGATATGAAAAAGGATCAACAATACTAACTTCAAATTTAGTATTCTCGCAGTGGGCACAAATATTTGGAGGAGACAAGGTAGTAACAACAGCTATATTAGATAGAGTTTTACATCACTCTCATGTAATTAATATTCAAGGAGATAGTTATAGATTAAAAGAAAAAAGAGAATCAAATATCAATTCAGATATTTATAAGTTTGGAGCAAAATCTTCAACTAAAATTGTAGAAAAAGTACAGGTGGTTTAAGTTTCAAATAGTAACTTTTTTTAAAATTTAACTGCCCAATTTAGCACTTCGTTTGACAGCACTATTCAAACACGAAGTGCTCAATTCAAATATGATGCTTTCTACCTTAAGATCCTACTGCTTTGCATTAGGATCTTGGATTACAGAACATG
>JACJXT010000013.1:300000-427295 GCA_020636535.1 Chitinophagales bacterium | reverse complement strand
TTTCTTGTTTACTATAATGTTTAATTATAGTTTTAATATCAGTAAACTTGCCATACATAAAGACTCGTGCAATTATAAAATTTTTGTTGGTTTGATTGAGCGTAGTCATATCAATATCCCAAAAGGCAGTATTGCTTAATTCTAATTGCATATCAATAATGTCTATTATTTTGATGTTAAGATAGAAAAAATATACATAATGATACCAACAAAATAGATGATAATAGCATTATGACTGATTTTTTAGAATAATACTAAGTCAATTAAATTTGTTGATTAAACTTAACTTTAGTGAAAAATATACAACATAATATCAACAGCAATATAAAAACTATTTAGCTGTAGAAACGCCTCTGGTTTCTCTAATTGCGGTAACTTTTATTTGTCCTGGATATGTCATCTCGTCTTGTATTTGCTGTGCAATTTTAAATGCAATTTCTTCTACATCGCTGTCTGTAGTTTTTTCTGCTTCTATAATTACACGCAATTCTCTACCTGCTTGTATGGCATATGCTTTTTGTACACCATCGTATTTTATAGCTAGATTTTCTAATTCGCTGATGCGTTTCATATAGCTTTCTAAGATTTCTCTTCTTGCTCCAGGTCTTGCTCCTGAAATAGCATCGCAAGTTTGTATAATTGGTGAAATAACATATAACATTTCCATTTCATCGTGGTGAGCTCCTACTGCATTAATAACTGCTGGATGTTCGCCATATTTTTCACACAATTTTGCTCCTAGTAAAGCGTGAGATAATTCTGGATCTTCGTCGGATACTTTGCCTATATCGTGTAGTAAGCCAGCTCTTTTTGCAAGCTTGACATTCAAGCCCATTTCTGATGCCATAATAGCACATAAGTTGGCAACTTCTCTTGAGTGTTGTAGTAGATTTTGTCCGTAAGAAGAACGGAAACGCATTTTTCCTACAATTTTAATCAACTCTGGATGTAGACCATGAATGCCTAAATCGATTACAGTTCTTTCTCCAATCTCCATAATTTGTTGGTCGAGTTGCTTTTTTGTTTTAGCCACTACTTCTTCAATTCTTGCTGGATGTATTCTACCATCGGTTACTAGTCGTTGTAAACTGATACGAGCGATTTCTCTTTTATAAGCATCATAACCAGAAATTACAATAGCTTCTGGTGTATCGTCTACAATAATTTCTACGCCAGTTGCTGCTTCTAAAGCACGAATATTTCTACCTTCTCTACCAATAATTTGTCCTTTTTGCTCGTCGCTTTGTAAGTTGAAAACAGAAACAGTGTTTTCTATTGCTGTTTCTGCTGCTAGTCGTTGTATAGACTGAATTACGATTTTTTTAGCTTCTTTGTTGGCTTTTAATTTCGCTTCGTCCATTACCATTTTTACATGACTTAAAGCATCGGTTTGTGCTTTGCTTTTGAGTTGTTCTACTAGTTGTGCTTTGGCTTCATCTGCTGTAAGCTTAGCAATTTGTTCTAGTTTTTCTATGTGTTCTTGCTGTGCTTTGTCTAACTCTACTCTTTTCTTTTTAGCAATATCGAGTTGTTCTTCTAAAGCTCCTTTTAAGTCGTCGTATTCTTTTTCTTTTCTTCCTGCATTAGCCAATTTATCTTTTAAAGATTGTTCTACTTGCTTAACTCTATTTTCTGCAACAGCAACTTTTTTATTGCGTTCTTCTATGGTAGCGTTGTGTTCTTCTTTTAGTTTTAAGAAGTGTTCTTTGGCTTCCATCATTTTGTCTTTTTTAAGCGAGTCAGCTTCTGTTTTCGCTTCTTTTAAAATGAGTTCTGCTTGTGCTTTTGCATTTTCTTGCGTGTTTTTAGCTGCTTCAATTTGCTTATCTACATTGGCTTTGAAAATGAATTTTCCTAAAACAATACCTACAATAAGTGCAACTATTGCTGCTATAACTGTGTACATTAAAAATCCCATGTTGTTCCCTTTTTTATGATTTAAAAATGAGCAACCGAGTTAAAATCAGAAAAGTGTAATACCTAAATGTTGGTCGAGTGTGGCTTCTAATTGATCTAATTTTTTATCTAGAGAAGCGTTGGTTAACTTATTTCTGTTTTGCAAAGCTTCTGTAGCAAATTGTAAACAAATCATCGACAAAAAATCTTGCTTGTCTCTATTGAGCAGTGTTTGTTGGTATTCTGCAATTTTATCGTTAATAATTTTAGCAGCTTCACGAACATACCTTTCTTCGTCTGCACTAACCTTTAGTTTATAAGGTCTGCTAGCTATGAGTATATTTATATTTAAAGCTTCTGCCATTACATTGTTATATTAGTTAAACACTCGTCAATTTCTTCAATCATTGTTTTGATTTGTTTTTTAGTCTCTACTCTCTCTTTTTCTGATAATCTAACTTCTTTAGTTGCTTTTATTAATTTATTTTCTTCTTTTAATTGTTCGTTTTGTTTTTTTAAATTTAGTATTTCTTGGCTTAAATCTGAAATATTATTTTTCAAAAGTAATTCAGATTGTTCTAATTTCTTATTTTTTTCTAAAATTAGCTCAATTTTTTTTAAAACTCTATTCCATTTATCGTCAATCTTTGCCATTATCTTATACTTGCTTGTAATTCTTTTTCAAATTTACTAATTAATTTCTTCATTATAGCGTCTATTTCATTATCGGTCAAAGTTTTATTGTCATCTTTAAATGAAAACGAAACTGCATAAGATTTATTTTCCTTACCTATTTTTTCATCTTGATAAATATCAAACACATCTACTGTTTGTAATAATTTTTTAGCGGTTTGCTTGGCTATGGTTTCAATTTGATGAAAAGAAACACTTTGATTGACCAATAAAGCCAAATCTCTTTTTACTGTTGGATATTTACTAATTGGTCGATATTTTATTTTTTGCTCTTGTACCAATTGTAGTAAGTTTTTCCAATTAATAGTAGCAAAATAGACTGCTTGTTTGATGCCAAATAGTTGTTGAAATGTAGTATTTACTTTTCCAAAGCTAAGCATGGTTTTATCACCAAAAATATAATCTAAGCCAAAATCGAAATAAGGCGATTGTGTATCTTGAATGCTATAATTTGTTGTACCTAATTTATTAAGTATAAGTTGTACTATAGATTTTAAGCTATAAAAATCTGCTGTTCGTTCTGCTCTGTTCCAATTGGTATCTTGTTCAACACCACTCATATACAATACTAAGTGCTCGTGTTCTTCGTAGTTTTCTTTTTTATGATATGATTTTCCTAATTCAAAAAAGGCAATGCGTGCTTGCTTGTGATTAATATTATAAGCAACGCTTTCTAGTCCAGAAAATAGCATATTGTTTCGTAGTACATCTAATTCTACATTAATAGAACTGAGTAAATGTACCCATTCTTCTTTTTTAAAGTTTGGATAAGTACTTAGTTTTTCGAGATAGGTTGATTTTGTTAATGGATTGGTCATTATTTCATAAAAACCATTAGCTACTAATACATTAGCTATAGTTTGATAGACTGCATCATCATCAAACAAAGTAGTAAAACTAACACTTGCATTTATTTTAGATGGAATTGGAATATTATTGAAACCGTAAATTCTTAAGATTTCTTCAATAACATCTGCTGATCGTTTTACATCGGTTCTATATGCTGGAACAGAAACTTGTAGTTGGTCTGCTTGTTCATCAACAATATCAATTTCTAAACAATGTAATATATTTTTAATTTCACTAGTTGGAATTTGTTTTCCTAGTAGTTGTTGTACTTGATTGATGTTTAAAGGAACAATTGTATTTGGAAATGTTTGATTTTGAATATCGGTAATATCAGAAATAATTTTTCCGTTGGCAATTTCTACTATTAACTGTGCTGCTCTTTTTAATGCAGTAATGGTAATATTTGGGTCGATGCCTTTTTCAAAATGTGTAGCTGCTTCGGTTCGTAGTTGATGCTTAGTTGATGTTTGACGAATACTTTTTGGATTGAAGTAAGCACTTTCTAAGAAGATAGTAGTTGTAGTATTTTTGACACCAGAATTTAATCCACCATAAACACCAGCAATACACATAGGTTCTTTAGCATTGCAAATCATTAAATCTGTGTCTAGCAACTCAATTGTAGTACCATCTAAAGCAACAAATGATGTTTTGTTAGCAACAGTTTTTACTACAATTTGATTATCTGTTATAGCATTTAAATCGAATGCGTGTAATGGTTGACCGTATTCGTGTAAAATATAATTGGTGATGTCTACTATGTTGTTGATTGGTTTTTGACCAATGGCTTTTAATTTATTTTGTAACCAAATTGGTGATGGTTGTACTGTAATATTATCGATAACAATGCCTGCATATCTTGGACAAGCTACAGCATCTTCTACACTTACTTGTATTGGTTTTTCTGTTTGATTGAATAACGCTTCGTCAATCTTTGGTAGTTGTAGTGCTTCGTTTTTATTTTTTCTAAAGTTGATAGCTGCTAATAAATCTCTTGCTACGCCAATATGAGAGTATGCATCGGTTCGGTTTGGTGTTAAACCAATTTCAAAGATGGTATCTTCATAAATATCATAAATGCTACTTGCAGGAATTCCAACTGTGGTTTCGTTTGGTAGTACAATAATTCCATCGTGAGAAGTTCCGATACCAATTTCATCTTCGGCACAAATCATTCCGTTAGAAACTTCGCCACGAATTTTTGATTTTTTAATGGTAAATGAGTCGCCATTTGTTGGATATAAAGTTGTGTTATTGGTTGCAACAATTACTTTTTGACCAGTTGCTACATTTGGAGCACCACAAACGATGTCTAAAATTTCAGTGCCAATATTTACTTTGGTAACAGCTAATTTATCTGCATTTGGATGCTGTGCTTTTTCAATGACTTCGCCAACGACTAAACCTTTTAAAGCACCTTTAATTGACTCGTACTGTTCTATGCTTTCTACTTCTAAGCCAATATCTGTTAGCAAATGCGAAATTTCATCGATAGACAAATGGTTGATGTCGATATAGTTTTTGAGCCAGTTTAAAGAAATTGTCATACTACAAAAATACAAGCTATATTTTTAATAGCTAAGATTTAGTTATTAGGTGTTTGTTAATTGGTCTATTATGCGTTAAAATTTATTATGAAAAACTTCTACTTGCTAATAACCTAAAATCTATTATGAAAGAGGTCTATTTTGTTTTAGTTTATCTAGAGTGCCATATCTCACAAATAAAAAAGGAAGCCATTACAGCTTCCTTTCTAAATTAATTATTCATCAGATAAAAAACTTTTATTCTTTGTTGGCTTTTTTGCGTTTTGTTTTTACACTAAAGCTCAACTTCTCTTTATCATCAGCATTGGTATCTACTACAATAGTATCGCCTTCGCTAATGTTTGCATTTAAGATTTCTTCTGCTAATGGATCTTCTACATACTTTTGTATTGCTCTATGTAATGGTCTTGCTCCAAACTGTGGATCATATCCTTTTTCTGCTACAAAATCTTTAGCAGCAGTTGTTAACTCAATAGCATAACCTAAAGTTTCTAATCGTTTGTAAACACCACTTAACACAATGTCTATGATTTGATGTATTTGTTCTTTGCCTAAGCTGTTGAATACTACTACATCATCTATACGATTTAAAAACTCTGGCGAAAATGTTTTTTGTAATGCTTTTTGAATAACGCCTCTGCTAATATTGTCGAAGTTGTCTTTAATAGCATTAGTATTAAATCCTACACCAGTTCCAAAATCTTTTAGTTGACGAACACCTATGTTAGAAGTCATGATAATAACAGAATTTTTGAAATCAACTTTTCTGCCAAGACCATCAGTTAACTGACCATCATCTAATACTTGTAATAAAATATTATATACATCTGGATGTGCTTTTTCAATCTCATCTAACAAGATAACAGAATATGGTTTTCTACGCACTTTCTCTGTTAACTGTCCACCTTCTTCGTAGCCAATATATCCTGGAGGTGCACCAATTAAACGAGAGATAGAGAATTTCTCCATGTACTCACTCATGTCAATTCTAATCAATGCATCTTCTGTATCGAACATATAACGAGCTAAAGTTCTAGCTAATTCGGTTTTACCTACACCAGTTGGTCCTAAGAAAATAAATGAACCAATTGGTTTTTTAGGATCTTTTAATCCGACTCTATTTCGTTGAATAGCTTTAGTAATTTTAGCAACAGCTTCATCTTGACCAATCACTTGTTTTTTCAAATCATCTGCCATGTGCGTTAAGCGTTTGCTTTCGGTTTCGGCAACTCTGCTTACAGGAATACCAGTAACCATTGCTACCACTTCTGCAATATTTTCTTCATCAACAGGATAGCGTTTGGTTTTAGCATCTTCTTCCCACTCATGTTTTGCTTGTTCTAATTGTTCCTTCAGCGTTTTCTCTTTATCACGCAACTCAGCAGCTTCTTCATATTTCTGTGTTTTTACTACCTGATTTTTTTGCTCTTTTACTACTTCGATTTCTTCTTCTAGTTTGGTAATATTTTCTGGAACAAAAATATTTTTAAGGTGTACTCTTGCACCAACTTCGTCCATTAAATCGATGGCTTTATCTGGCAAAAATCTATCGGTAATATATCTTGTACTTAAAGAAACACATGCATTAATAGCAGCTTCTGAATAAGATACATTGTGATATTCTTCGTATTTATCTTTTAAGTTATTTAAGATGATTACAGTTTCTTCTGGTGAAGGTGGATCGACGATTACCTTTTGAAATCTTCTATCTAAAGCACCATCTTTTTCTATGTGTTGGCGATATTCATCTAGCGTAGAAGCACCAATACATTGTAACTCACCACGAGCCAACGCTGGTTTAAAAATATTAGAGGCATCTAGAGAACCAGTTGCACCACCAGCACCTACAATAGTATGAATTTCATCGATGAACAAAATGACATCTCTGCTTTTCTCTAATTCTGTCATAATGGCTTTCATTCTTTCTTCAAACTGACCTCTATATTTAGTTCCAGCAACCAAAGCAGCTAAATCTAAAGACACTACTCTTTTATTGAATAAAACTCTAGATACTCTTCGTTGAATAATACGAAGTGCTAAACCTTCTACAATGGCTGTTTTACCAACACCAGGTTCTCCAATTAAAATTGGATTGTTTTTCTTTCTTCTTGATAGAATTTGAGATACTCTTTCTATTTCGTTTTCTCTACCAACAATTGGGTCGAGTTTACCTTCTTCTGCTAATCGAGTAATATCTCTGCCAAAATTATCTAACACTGGTGTATTTGATTTTGGATTGGCTTTTTGCGTTCTACCAGTTCCAGAAAATCCTTTATCTTTTTCGTCGTCATCAGCATCTTCAAAAGATGATTTAGGAAACAGCTCTTGAAAATCATCTGCAATATTTGATGACTGTTGTGTAGAACTATCAACACCATAGTGATAATCTACTTCTGATTTAAAGACTTCGTAGTTAATATCCCATTTTCCTAAAATCTGAGTAATTAAGTTGTCTTTATTCTTTAAGATTGCCAACAATAAATGCTCTGTTCCTACAGTATCTTGCTTAAAACTTTTCGCTTCTAATAAAGTAATTTTAAGTATTTTTTCTGCTTGTCTAGTTAAAGGCAAACTCGTTACATTTACAGGAACAGAAGTAACTTTGTCAGCAATTGTACTTTCAATCTTTCTTTTCAGTAAAGCCAAATCCACTTCTAAATCGGTTAAGATTTTAAGTGCTAAACCACCACCTTCTCTCAACAAACCCAACATTAAATGCTCTGCACCAATTTGATCGTGTCTTAAACGGATAGCTTCCTCTTTACTGAAAGAGATTACTTCTTTTACTTTTGGTGAAAATTTTGAATCCATATATTTTATTATTCAAATACTTTGCCAGTTATTTATTACTGACAATATTACATCATCTAAAGTAATACCGTTTTTTTAAAAATACACCAATGTTGATATAATAATTGTGAAAATAAACAGAAAAAATGATTTTAAATACAAATAAATGGTGATTCTATTGATTATTTAGCATGATTGTTGATGATTATTGAGCAATAAATTTTACTTTTGTTTTTATAAAATATAGATTATGAAATTTAGCGTAGATAAGCAGGAAAAATATATTATATATGAATTTATGGAAGAAAAGTTAACTTCTGCAAATGCACCTTTGTTGAAATCGGAATTGGTGATGGCTGGAACCGAAGGTTATCAAAATATCATTTTAGATTTAAGTGATGTTTCATTTGTAGATTCTTCTGGATTGAGTGCTATATTAATTGGCAATAGAATTTGTAGCGAAGCCGATGGTGTTTTTGCTATTTGTGGTTTGAGTGATGCTGTAAAAAGTCTAATTTCTATTTCTCAGTTAGATGATGTTTTAAATATTTTTTCTACACAACACGATGCTCTGAATGCAATTAATGAGCAAGCTTAATTAGTGATTATTGACTTTTAATGTCTATATATTAGGTAGCAATTCTGCACTTCCTAATCATGGAAGAAATCCAACGGCACAAGCAGTGCAAATAGACCAGAATTGGTATTTGATAGATTGTGGTGAAGCTACTCAAGTTCGATTAATTGAATATGGCATTAAATGGTTTAAAATAAAACAAATATTTATTTCTCATTTACATGGTGATCATTATTATGGTTTGATTGGATTATTAACTACTTATCAATTATTAAAAAGAACAGATCCGTTAACCATTTTTGCACCACCAGCATTAGAACAAATTATACAATTGCAGTTAGCAGCTTCTAATACTACACTTAATTATAAATTGAGCTTTGTTGCAACACAAGCCAATACCTTTGAAAAAATATTTGAAGATAATATTATTGAAGTCCATAGTATTCCGTTGAATCATAAAATTGATACTACTGGTTTTTTATTTAAACAAAAGCAAAGTTTACCTAATATAGATAGTGAAAAAATAAAAGCATTCAATATAGACCCAAAAGATTTTAAGCAATTAAAAGAAGGCATCGATATTGTAGATATAGATGGAAATACAGTTTTAGCAAATGAAGTTACTACTACAAAACATCCATTAAAATCGTATGCATTTTGTTCAGATACTTGTTATGATGAACGCATTGTACCACATATAAAAGATGTTGACTTATTGTACCACGAAGCTACTTTTTTACACGATGCAAAAGATAGGGCAACAGAAACTAAACATTCTACAGCAATAGACGCTGCTACTATTGCACAGTTAGCAAATGTAAAACAGTTAATTATTGGTCATTTTTCTTCGAGATATATTGATTTAACAGTATTAGAAAAAGAAGCCAAAACTGTTTTTGAAAACACACAATTAGCTATTGAAGGAAAGGTTTTTGAGGTCTGAAAAATTCTTAAATCTATTGATAAGTAACAGTGTTTAGTTTTGATTTAGCTAAAGACTTCATACCTTTACAATAAACTAAAAAATCATGCAGTTTATACAATCTGAAATTAATAGCAATAAAGAAAGATACATTCAAGAGCTTTGCAATTGGCTTAAAATTCCATCAATAAGTGCCGATACTAAATATAAAGATGATGTAATTCATGCTGCTGAATTTTTAAAAGCAGCGTTTCAAAAAATTGGCATGGATGAGGTAAAATTATTAGCAACCAAAGGTTATCCAGTAGTCTACGCAGAGAAAATAATTGATGCTAATTTACCTACTGTTTTGGTGTACGGACACTATGATGTGCAACCACCAGACCCAATTGATTTATGGACATCACCACCTTTTGAGCCAGTAGTAAAAACTACTGCTTTACATCCACAAGGTGCTATTTTTGCTCGTGGTGCTTGTGATGATAAAGGTCAAGTATATATGCATGTTAAAGCATTAGAAATCATGCTAAAAAATAATTACACACCATGTAATATCAAAGTAATTATTGAAGGCGAGGAAGAAGTCGGCTCTGCTCACTTAGAAGATTTTTTAATTGAATACAAGCAAAAATTAGCTTGCGATGTTATCTTGGTTTCAGATACTGGAATAATAGACAATAACACACCTTCTATTTGTAATGGTTTGCGTGGTTTATGTTATATGGAAGTAGAATTAACTGGACCAAACAGAGATTTACATTCTGGAATTTATGGTGGTGGCGTTGATAATCCAATCAACAGATTAGCACAATTAATTGGTACGCTTAGAGATGAAAATGGTAAAATTACTATTGCTGGATTTTATGATGATGTAGTAGAATTAACTACAGAAGAAAGACAAGCATTAGCCCAAACGCCTTTTAGCGAACAAGAATTTAAAGAGAGCATAGACATTAAAGCTGCTCCTGTAGAAAAAGGATATACGCTACAAGAACAACTTACCATTCGTCCTACTTTAGATGTCAACGGAATTTGGGGTGGTTATACTGGCGAAGGTGCTAAAACAGTAATTGCTTCTAAAGCAAATGCAAAAATTTCCATGCGATTAGTACCGAATCAATCGTCTAAAAAAATTGCAGACTTGTTTACTAAACACTTTGAAAGCATTACACCAAATACCGTAACTGTAAAAGTCACCGAACATCATGGTGGTGAACCTGTTGTTATTCCTATTGATACCAACGAGTATAAAGCTGCTGAATTGGCAATGGAACAGTCTTTTGGTAAAAAACCAGTTCCACAAAGAAACGGAGCTAGTATTCCAATCGTAGCATTGTTTGAACAAGTATTGGGTGTAAAAACAGTACTCATGGGTTTTGGCTTGGATAGTGATGCCATTCATTCGCCAAATGAACATTTTGGTGTATTCAACTTTTTAAAAGGCATTGAAACCATTCCGTATTTTTATCATTATTATGCTCAATTAAAACAAGCTTGATAAGTAGAGATTCCATACGACAAATTATTGAAGCTGCTCGAATCGAAGAAGTGGTAGCAGACTTTGTGCCTTTAAAAAAAGCTGGTTCAGTACTCAAAGGCAATTGTCCTTTTCACATGGAGAAAACACCTTCGTTTGTAGTTAATCCAAATAAAAATATATTTAAGTGTTTTGGTTGTGGTAAAGGTGGCGATGCTGTTAAATTTGTAATGGAACACGAAAAATTTACCTATCCAGAAGCATTGCGATTCCTAGCACAGAAATTCAATATTACTATTGTAGAAACCGAATCTTCTGAACAAGATAAACAAGCAGCTCAAGAGCAAGAAAGTATTTATATTGTACTGAATTATGCTAAGAAATTTTTTCAGGAGCAATTGTTTGATACCGAACAAGGTAAAAATATTGGTTTGTCGTATTTTAAAGAAAGAGGTTTTTTAGAATCGACGATTAAGTCATTCGATTTAGGTTATGCACCAGATAGTTATGATGCATTTTATAATCAAGCAATTGCAAATGGTCATCAAAAAGAACGATTAATCAATGCTGGATTAATCAAAGAAAAAAATGAAAAGTGCTACGATTTTTTTAGAGATAGAGTGATGTTTCCTATTCACAATGTATCTGGAAAAGTCATTGCTTTTGGTGGAAGAATTTTAAAGCAAAATGAAAAAGCACCGAAATACATCAACACACCAGAAACCGAAGTCTATCATAAAAGTCATATTGTTTATGGTATCTATCAAGCAAAAAATGAAATCAGACAACAAGAAGTATGTTATTTGGTAGAAGGTTATACTGATGTGATTTCGCTACATCAAGCAGGCATTAAAAATGTAGTGGCATCAAGTGGAACTGCTTTAACAAAAGAACAAGTACTACTCATTAAACGCTTTACGCAAAACATTACTATTTTATACGATGGTGATAATGCTGGTATCAAAGCAGCTTTGCGTGGATTAGATATTGTACTAGAACAAGGTTTAAATGTGCATTTGGTTTTGTTACCTAATGGCGAAGATCCAGATTCTTTTGTTCAAACAAATGGCTTAGACAAAACTTTAGACTACATCAATCAAAATAAAAAAGATTTTATATTTTTTAAATCTTCTTTGTTGATGAAAGAAGCTGGTAATGATCCTATAAAAAAATCGGAAGTCATAAAAGATATTGTTGAAAGTATTGCTAAAATCGACGACAATATAAAACGACAATTATATATAAAAGAGTGTGCTAATATTGTTGAAGTTACCGAAAATGTATTAGTTAATGAAACCAATAAGATAAGAACTTCTTCCTTTAAAAAAGCAAGACAAATTAATGAGAGCGAACAACAATCCATTAATAATTATGTTGAAATTGAAGAAGACCACGAACAAAATGCATCTCAGATTCCGAAACTCTATTATCAAGAAAAAGATATATTAAGATTGTTAGTTGAATTTGCAGATGAAGTATATGATAAAGAACATAATGTTGGAGAACATATATTAAGTGAATTAACAGAAGTCGCTTTCAAAAATTCTATGTTCGATAAAGTAGTTCAATATTATATCAAAGGTTATGAAGATGGACATTCGTTTAAAGCATTGAATGACATTGCTATTATTGATGATGAAGACATTAAACAAGTTATTGTAGAATTACAATCATCGCAATATGAGTTAAGTGAGAATTGGTTAAAAATGCACGATATCATCGTTCGAGAATCAAATAGAACATATATTACAGATGTAGATTCGGTGATGAATCGTTTTCGTTTTTATAAATTGATGGAAGCCATGCAAGTCTTAGACCAAAGAATAAAAACAGCAGATGAAAACAAGCAAGTAGAAGAGTTGTATGGTATTCAAATAAAAAAGATGGAATACATTTCACTTAAAATTGACCTAAGTAAAAAAATAGGCACGATTACACATCCTTTTTAAATTTAATGTGTTTTTGTTTGATTTTCTGATAAAAATTAAATACCTTTCTAGCAATAAAAACAAAAAATATGAAAAAACTAACGGTACTAATGTTAGGAATCATTACATTCCTTACATTCTCATGTAAAAAAGACAAAAACGAAGAAGAAGTAGCACAAGCAGCAAGCGAGTTGTATTACACAGCTTGGGCAGATTCTTCGGTTGGCAAAATTGAACTCAACAATGGAAATTTGAATAGTATTATAGCGAAAGGAGCTACTGACAATATTTATGGCAAAGGACCTATTGGCATTACTACAGATGGAACAAATTTTTATGTGACTTTAGAAAAATATAATGGTGCCATTTTTAAAATTTCTAACACAGGTGTCGTTACTTTACTGTATTCTGGAATTGATGCTACAAAAAGCCCAACAGGAATTGTTTATAACAAAAATAATAAAATGTTATATTGGATTGCATCAGATGTAGATAAAATATATTATGCCAACACAAGTGGAACGAGTACACCAACCTCATTGTTTGGAACAACAGCTATAGAAGCTTGGGGCTATGGTTTAGATATTGACCTAAAAACAAATAAAATATATTTTACAGACTGGGATAATATTTGGGTAGGCAACTTAGATGGAACAGGTACACCTTCAAAATTATACGATGGAGATTCGTATTGGCCAGATACATTAAATTCTCCATCAAGTATTATTGTTGATAATGCACACAGCAGAATATATTATACAGATGAATCGACTGATGTAGTAGCTTATGCAAACTTAGATGGAACAGGAAACTTTAATATTCTATTTAATAGTGCAACTGATGGTGTTGACAGAGCAGATGGCTTAGCTATTGATTTTGTTACAAATAAAATCTATTGGTCAGAAACCAACTCAGGTAGAATTAGAGTAGGCAATTTAGATGGAAGTGGAACACCTACAACACTCTTAAATCAAGAGGATGTTTATAAAATACTTTTAAAGTAAGTAAATACTTTTCAATCAGTTAGGTACATACTAATTGTGTATCTAACTGATTTTATTTAAAAAAGAATTTGGGCTTAACCTGAATCTGTAATCAATTCAGTATAAAATAAAAAAGGCAATAGTGTGCTATAACTATTGCCTAAAATGTATAGAAAATAAATATTGCTTATTGTTGTATTAATTTTTCATTGGCTTTGTCTATAAGCTCTTGACTTTTATTCTGAATCGTTTTTAATTTAGATTCGTAAGCTTCAATTGCTTTTAGTTTTGACTGATATTCTGCCTCAGAAATTTCATTAGCTTTTCTTTTTGCTTCTAATTTTTTTTTAGCTAAAGTAATTTTATCTTCTGTAGTACTTACTTTATCTGTAATTTCTTGATTTTTAGTTTTACTCTGATTTAAGATTTCTTGCTCTTTGTTTTTAGCATCTTCAGCTCTTTGTTGACCAAATTCTTTTCCAGATAAATCGCCTTTATTTTTACCATAAGCATTGCCATTATTGCTTTTTTCTTTTAGTTCTTTTTCACCTTTTTCTTTTAATTCGTCCGACTTATTTTCATAGTCTTTTTTGTGTTCGTTGGCTTTGTTTTGGTAAACTTTAGACTTGTCTTGATATTTTTCTTTTTCTTCATTGGCTTTGTCTTCGACATCATCTTTGTCTTTTTCAACATCTTTTTTGATTTTGTCTAGCTTTTCTTGATTGCCTTTGATTTTGTTTTTGCCATTAGCATTTCCATTGCCTTGAGCAAATGCACTTACACTTAGTAATAAAACTAGTGTGGTTAAGAGTGTAGTTATTTTTTTCATTTTTCTTGTTTTTATAAATCGTTTAAAATACTGTCGATACCTTGTTCAACGCTTTGTACTGCTTGCTGTAGAGAATCAGTTGTTTGTTGAATGTTTTGAACATCGTCACTAATTTCAACTACTTCTACTTCTGTTACAGTTTCGTCGTTGTCAGCATCTTTCGTTTTACAAGAAACAATTAGCGTGCCAATTGCTACTAATACTAATAATTTTTTCATTTCATTTAAATTTTAATCAAATCTAACAAACTAATTATCAATGCAGTAGAAATAAATCTAAAAATATGTTATTATTATTCGGTGTGTAATCGTAGATGAATGTTTAGACACATAAACTTCTCTACTTATTGCAGAATTCTCTACGAGAAACTTTTGCTAAGAATAGCAAAAACAGAATAACGACTAAATATTTATTCTAAGTTATGAAAAACTGTCTGAACATCGTCATCTTGTTCTAGCTTGTCGATTAGCTCTAATACTTCGTCTACTTGTTCTTCAGTTAATGTCATAGTATGTGTTGGTATTCTTTGTAACTCCGATTTTTTAACTTCAAATCCTTTTTCTTCCAGTGCTTTTTGCATGCTACCAAAATCTTGAAAAGCAGTATAAATTACAATATCGTCGTCTTCATTTTTTTCTAGCTTATCTAATCCAAAGTCAATTAAATCTAATTCTAGCTCTTCAATATCTATATTATTACTTACAATAGTAAAAACGCCTTTTCTATCAAAAATAAAATCGTGCATACCTTGCGTTCCCATAGAACCATTGGCTTTTTTTAGTATTGCTCTTAAATTGGCAACTGTTCTTGTAGGATTATCGGTAGCTGTTTCAATAACTATGGCAATTGCATGTGGTCCCATTGCTTCGTAAACTACTTCTTCAAATGCTTTTTCATCTTTGTTGGCTGCTCTTTTTATAGCTGCTTCAATTCTATCTTTTGGCATTTGAGCAGCTTTGGCGTTTTGTATAGCTCTTCTTAGCATTGGATTGTTCTCAGGAATATCTCCGCCAGCTTTTACAGCTATTGCAATTTCTCTACCAGCTCTAGTAAACGCTTTTGCCATTTTATCCCATCTTGCAAATTTGGTAGCTTTTCTATATTCAAACGCTCTTCCCATAATCTATTTTTTTGCAAATATAAATCAATTTTAAGAGAGAATTGACTTACATTTTTTTATTTTTATGATATGAGTGGAAAGAAAGGAAAAAATGATTTTATAAAAAAACACGAGTATCCTGGTGGAAAGCAAGCGTTTCAGCAGTTTTTAAAAGAAAATTTAAAATATCCGAAAGCGGCACTAGAAAATAAAATTGAAGGACATGTTTTGGTAGCGTATAGTGTAGACTTTAATGGAAAAGTAACTAGTGCAAAAGTATTAAAAGGCATTGGTTATGGTTGTGATGAAGAAGCTTTGAGAGTTGTACTTTTATTACAGTTTGCACCACAAAATAATCATGGTGTTAAAATATCATCTAGACATAAAATAAAAATTCCATTTAAATTAATGGCTGTTGAAAATACAATACAGTACAATTATACTACGAGTACTGCTACTAAAAAAAATGAAGCAAATAAAACGAATAAGAGTTATAGTTATACTGTAAAAATAAACAAATAAAATAATTATAAATGAATAATAATAATATAAAGATATTATACTTGTTAATCTGCTTATTAATACTAAAAATAGGAAAAAGTTGTATTAATGAATATAGAACTTTACTAGATGGTAGTGTAGTTTTTACAGATAATATAAGTTTTGTGCCACAAGGAAGATTTGATGTAGTTAGAGACAAAGACTATCTAATAGAAAGATTAAATGATGCAAAAGCTAAATATGAAACGACAAAAAACTTAGAAGATTTCTCTGACTTAGGTGCTATGTATGTTTACAATGGTGAGTATTTAAAAGCTAAGGCAATTTTTCAAGCTATAGAAAAATCATTACCAAATTTATACCAAACAGCTGCTAATTTAGGTACGACCTACGAGTTACTCGGATAAAATGATTCTGCTTTAATTTGGATAAAAAAAGCTGTTGAAATAAATCCTGCATCTCATAATCATTCCGAATGGATTCATGTAAAAATACTTGAAGCTAAAATTAAAGCAAATGGAAATGAACAATATTTATGGAATAACAATGTACTTAATCTTAATTTTGGAAACAATCTAAAACCTAAAAATATTAATCATTATAATCTTGATAGTCTAGAAGAACAATTGTATGAACAGTTAACTGAAAGAATGACTTTTATTAAACCAAAAGATCCAATTATAGCACAACTTTTATTTGAGCTTGGTAATATAA
Source organism: Chitinophagales bacterium (assembly GCA_020636535.1). Classification (NCBI taxonomy): domain Bacteria; kingdom Pseudomonadati; phylum Bacteroidota; class Chitinophagia; order Chitinophagales; species Chitinophagales bacterium. The sequence continues at coordinate 410,490 of JACJXT010000013.1, read as the reverse complement.
ATGCTATAAATTATGATGTTAAAAGTGGTTTAGAAGTTTATTTAGTTGCAAAAGAATATGGGTATACTTCAGATTTAATAGATAAAAGAATTGAATATTTTGAAAAACTTCAATCAAAAGCAGAATTTAAGAATAGTAAAGAAAAAGCAAAAAGAAAAGTAAGTAGTAATGCTCATTTTATTTTAATAGGTTTTACTATTAGTATTTTGTTATTAATAATTTTCAGTATTTATATTTATAAAAAAAATAAAAATCAATCAAGCTTATCCTAAAAACTTAGCTTGCTGTTCTTTGGTTGGTAGCATACACGCCTCTCAAGTTTGACACGATATTGAGTTAATTAATTGATTATCAACAATAGTGTTATTGGATTGGCTCACTACAAATTGGATTTTATAGTGTTAGTTTGTCTTTTGGAATGATGGGTTGTAATGGCATTAAACCTATTGCTCTTTGAAGTGCAATTTCGTTTTCTGTTGGTCTTGAACGTACATAGATTTGCTCTTTATTGTGTTGTAACAAGCTTACTTGCATTTTATTTAGCGTAGTTCTTAGCGTATTCTCTGTGAGTTTTAGTCCGCTTTTATTGGTTCTTTGTAGTGTGTAGTTTAATAGTGTATAAGCGATATAGCATAAACAAATATGTCCTTTAATTCGTTTGTCTGTCCAATGAAACATGGGTCTTATTTCTAAGTGTGCTTTAAAGGTTCTAAAGGTGTGTTCTATTTTATAAAGTTGTTTGTATTGTTCTAATACTTGTGTTGCTGTAAGGGTTTTGTTGTTGGTGCTAATAGCCAAAATGCCATCGTACTTTGCATCGTTTATTAGTTTTTGTTCATTCAGTTCATAGCTGCCTTTTGGGTTTTGTTGTATATAAAACCTACTTGCTTTTTTGGTAATTAGAGCTGTATTTTTTAATAGTATTTTAGCTGTAGCTTCTTTGTCTTCTCTATCTTGTTTGTCTTTTTTTGCTCGTTTTTGGCTGTGTGTTACGATGATTGTTTTACCATCGTGTTCTACGGTTTTATATGTAATTACAATGGCTTCGCCAGTTGTATCATGGTATATCCATTGTTTGGTAAAAGAAGCTAAATCGGTAAGCTCGGTTTGTAATGTTTTAGGTAAACTTTTGATGCGTTCGCCAAGTATAAATTCGTAGCCATTGTTTTTGGTAATTTCGATGTTATGTTTCGATAACATACCTCTATCTGCTACCATAATTATTTTTTCTATTTGATATTGTTTTTTTAAATCGATTAATGCTTTTTCAAAAGTATGTCCTTCGTAGGTATTGCCTTCAAAAATTTGATAACCAATCGGATTTTTATCAGTATCTATGAGCATACAAAACAAGATTTGTGTGTTTCCTATTTTGCCATCTTTACTAAATCCTTTTTGCCTAAGTTTGCCTTGTTGTTCTACTTCACTTTCAAAATACAAAGTGGTTACATCATAAAATACAACATCCAATTTTTGATTAAATAAATCTCTGCCTGTTTGGAAAATTTGTTGTTGAATGAGCGATTGATTGTCGGCTAATTTATCTAAAGTTCGATACAAGTGATGTAGCGAAACAGTAGGCAAATTAAGATATTCCGACTGATGTAGATAATTTTGATGTTTACTACACGGATCTTGTAATCGCTCTAAAAGCATCAACAAAACAGCATCCGAAAAATTAAATTGTAGTTTGTTTTTTGAGGCTATTCTGCGAAACACATCTTGCAAACCATAATGCTGTAATACTTTTTGGTAGAGGTATTGATAGCCATAATTGTATCTGCCTAATTCTAACAAATCGCCAGTTAGCAATGCCTTTACTTCGCCACCACCTAACTCAAATAATTGGATACCGATGGCTCGCAATTGGGCTGGTTTATAATCTTCTACTTTGCCAAGTGTGTGTAATATTTTGTGCTTTGATTTGCCCTCATCATTTCGATAGCTTTCTAAGATACGCAAATACGTGCCTGATGATTTTTTCTCTATCCGCAAAAATGACATACTGCAAAAATAGAGCGGATAAACTAATTATAAAAGCAACCAAAAAAAAATCGGCTCACTACAAATTTGAAAAAATAAAAACAAAACTCAATAAAATAAGGCGTTCTCAGTCATATTTTATGAAAAGGTGTCAAACTCGAGAAAAAGCAAAAAGAAAAGTAAGTAGTAATGCTCATTTTATTTTAATAGGTTTTACTATTAGTATTTTGTTATTAATAATTTTCAGTATTTATATTTATAAAAAAAATAAAAATCAATCAAGCTTATCCTAAAAACTTAGCTTGCTGTTCTTTGGTTGGTAGCATACACGCCTCTTGTTTTCCAAACCAATTATATCTGTTTTTAGCTATAAAATCGTAGACGATATTTCTTAAAGGTGCAGGCACTATATAAAAAATTAAAAGTGGTTTCCAATACCAAGGAAAAAACTGTAGTATTTTTAATGCAGCTGTTGATTTGATATATGCTTTTTCATCTTGAATAAAAACAATACTATCTACAGTAGTTGGAACTTGATATTGTTCTAAAAGTTGTTGACCAATAGTAGACTGTAGAGAAGCAAATTTTAATTGATTTTGTTTATCGTTGCGTATAACTAACTGCACACTACTATTACAAAAATTACAAACACCATCAAAAAGTACAATATTATTCATCTTGTTTTATAAACTTTGCAACACCAAACGAACCATTGGTAGTATTTGTAACTCTTACAAGATACATACCACTGCTTAGTGTTTGTATATTCAACAATTTATCTTTATTAATGTTTTGTGTCAATACTTGTTGTCCGTTAATATTAAAAATAGCTACTTCTACTTCATCTTTAATTCCAGATAAATAAATATGTGTTGTAGCTGGATTTGGATACAATTTAATAGAGAAAGTAGTATTTAAATTTTCTTTGATTGGTGTTAAATAACCTGGTAATTTGCTGCCAACAACTGCATTAATAAGTACAGCACCATTTGTAGTCATTCTATACCATTTAGATTCATAATTAACATAAGTATTAGTATTGTTGTTATGATTGATGTCTAAACCAAGCACTGGAGAATCATTATAGTAATTAACAATACCTATATAAAAAGAATCATTTAGCACTAAAGGAAAACCATAACCATTTTGAACATAGTCTGCTTGTAAAGCGTAATACACTTTATTGTTAATGGTATCGTAGCCAAACTCTTTCGATAAATCACTCAATAAAATACCATCGTGTTTGTAAATTACTTCGTCGGTATTACTAGCAACATTTATAGTTTTATAGATGACTATGCTAAATGGTTGTGAATTAGTTAAGTATTTAGAAGCTACAAACTGCATTTTTACAGCTTGAAGTGTATCTGCATGACTTAGTTTATATTTTACTGCCATTCTTGTCTCATCTGGCGAAATACTATATACTTTAAAACCTCTTTCTGGCGAAGCATCATCATAAGCAAAGAAATTACTAAACACTTGATTTTTAGTGAGCATATTATTAGCTAATTCAACGCTAGAAGCACTTGCTTCGGCAGATGTCGCAAAACTATAATCTACCTTAATCGTTACAGTATCATCTGTTAAACCAGTTGGGATATTAATTTTATTATAATTGAAAGGATTAATTGTTTGTGGTTGTAAATCTATAGAAGGACCATTATATGAATTTATTGTTGTAGCATTATTTTCTATTGTTGCAGTGTATTGGTCAACATAATCTGTCGTAGTAAAAATAAAATTATTTCTTACAGAAAGCGTAATTGGCTCAGCTAAAAAAGAAGAATCAAAATGCGAGTAAGGCATTACATAGTAATTTTTCAATAAGCTTGGTACAGGATATTGATAAGCCATATCAAAGATATTTTTTTCTACAGCAGTATCTCTGTTCTTATCGAGCTTTACATAGTCAATATTCCAAATATCATAAACACCACCTAAATTGCCATTTACTTGAAATCTAAATTGAAAGTTATTATATAAGTATGGTGAATCTATTTGTATGAAAACTTGTTTAAAATCTTCTGTATTATTAGCATCTATTCTTTTAATCGTATTCCAGTTGGCATTGTCATCTAAAAACTGAATTAAGACATAATCGGTTCCAGCTTCTGGAGGTTCTCCATTACTTAAATATTCGTAAAAGAAACTCAGCCAAACATTATCTGCCAATGTTAAACCACTTAAATCAATCGGTTGCGAAGTCAATTTATCTGCCAGACCAATTGCTTCTGGATTAGTACTATATGGATTACCTACCGAATTAGTACCATCAAAAGAAGCTACACCAATTGATATTGGATTGATTGGAAAAGTCTGATTAATAAATACAAAGTTGTCTTGCCATAATGCAGGATTAGGATGAGCAGCAGTTTGATAAAAATCATCAAAAAAAGGCAAAGATAAAGCGGCTTGTCTTCTGTTGCTTAATAGTTGATGAAAAGCATTATCAGTGGTTTTATTTACCATAGGGTTTTTAGTCATAGGTACAACCAACTCTTGAGCCAACAATAAATGAGATATTGTAAAAAGTAGTATTAGTATTGCAATATTTTTTTTCAAAGCCATATTTAGAATATAGTATATTTTTTTCTGATTATGGTTGCGTAAACTCAACTGGTGTATCTGTAATATATAATTTAACCGCATTGCCACTTGCCAAAGCACCAACTACACCATACATTGGATCTTGGTTATAAATATAAGCATTCATGGTATCTGCTATCGGACCATCTGCAATTAAATTGCCTAAGTTAATATGTACAGCTTCTAATACCGCTTGTGCTTCTAGTACAGTTAAGCCAATTAGTGGAGGCACTTCTGTAATCTGACTGCCAATACCATCGCCTAATACTAAATCTATAGATGCTCCTTTTTTTACTGTTTTTCCAGGTTCAACTATCTTGCCATTCATCTGAATACCAAGCACAGCATCTTTTGCCATATCTGGAATATAAATTAGCTGACCAATATTTAAACCCCAAGAACTCAAAATTAATTCTGCTTGTCTTCTTGAATTATCTATTATATTAGGAATTTTTACAGAAGGTGGATTCGACGAATTAATAGTTAAATATATTTTTCTGTCTTTTTTAACTTTTGCACCTTTTAATGGATTTTGATAAAGAATAGATAATGGTTTATGTGATTTATCAAAAGTAGAGTCAATTACTCTAAGTTCTAGATGATGCTTTTTTAAAACTTGCTTGGCATCATAAAAAGACATGCCTTGTACATTTGGTACTTCTATAGCATCACCATGTCTAGTATACCAATTAATAAAAAAATTAGTAGCTAGCAATAGCAAACCAGTTGTAACCAAAATTAGCACTATATGTAATAACGATTTCGACATTACTTTATTTAATAATGTTCAAAGATATTGTTTTCCATCATTTTTTTATTACTTAAAAACTAAATAATGTTTAAAATACTGAATTGCACAAATTTGATTTATCTTTAAACAAAAAAATATGTCGTCAAAAATAGCAATGGCACTAGTTTTTGGAGGAAAATCTCCAGAGCATGAAATATCTATTTTATCTGCAAGAAATATTTATCAAGCAATCAATAAAGACAAATACAATGTAACATTAATTGGCATCAATCAATATGGAAAATGGTTTTTAGAAACCGAAGAAAATTTACTAGATAAAAATTGTGTTATAGGTAAAAATAATATTGCTTTAAGTATTGTTTTTGGTGATGATAATCAACAACTCATACGATTAGATAATGCTACTGCTTTACCTTTAATAGAAGTAGCATTTCCAATAACACATGGTCCAAATGGCGAAGATGGAAGTATACAAGGCGTTTTCAGACATATGAATTTAGCTTTTGTTGGTCCAGATGTAATGTCGTCTGCTGTAACTATGGACAAAGACTTTACCAAAAGAATTTTACAACAAGCAGGCATTCAAGTAAGTGATGGAGAAGTTATTTATAAATATGAACAAGATAAAATTAACTATACTACTATATCACAAAAATATGGAAATATAGTATATATAAAACCATGCAACATGGGAAGCTCTATTGGCGTAAGTAAAGCAACCGATGAAGCATCTTTTAATTATGCAATACAAGAAGGTTTTAAATTTGACAATAAATTATTAGTAGAAAAAGCAATTGTTGGTAGAGAAATTGAATGTGCAGTTTTAGGCAATGAGCATGTAGAAGCAAGTACCGTTGGCGAAATTGTAATGCAACAAGGTTTCTATGATTTTGAATCGAAATACCAAAGCGAAGATGCAGCACGACTAGATATTCCTGCTAAAGATTTGACAACAGCACAAATAGAAAAAATTAGACAAACAGCAATAGCTGCGTACAAAGCTTTAGACATTGAAGGTTTAAGTAGAGTAGATGTATTCTTAACAGATGATGATAAGGTAATTGTAAACGAACCAAACACTTTGCCTGGTTTTACTAATATATCGATGTATCCAAAATTGTGGGAAGCATGCGGACTTTCATATGCTGATTTGATAGATAAACTAATTTTATTAGCTATACAAAGACACAAAAGATACATTGCACTACAAAAAGTAAGAATAGCAGATTAACATTCACTAAACTAGTTTTTTATTCTATTGACTATAAATTTACAGTAGCTTAAACTTTATTGATTTAATATTTCTTCAATATTAACCTTTACGATAGATTAACATCAACGACACAAAGAACTCATTTTTAAATTATTTTTTAGTAATTCAAAAAAATTGACAAGCAATACTTTGTGCTATACCTTTGTACTATTATTTTATAACAATATAAACTTTTTAAAAATGGAAATCACAAACAAAATTAAAGAAACAGTTGACACATTTGTTAACGAAGCAAAAACAAACTTAAACGATGTAAAGAGCAATGTTGAAACAACTTACAACAACTTCTTAAACGAAGCTAAAGAAGAGTTAAACATTCAAACTAAAAACTTTAAATCTACATCAGAAAGAATTCAAACTAAATTACAAGGTCCTTTTACATTAGAAAAAATCCAATCTGATGTTAAAGAAGAAGTTGAATTTTTAGTAGCAGACTTTAAAGATGCTTACGAAAGAAATGCTGGAAGAGTAAAAAGTATCATCAACCAAACTCAAGAGCAAGTAGAAGGTTTAAAGAGCAAAGCAGAAAAAACTGCTAAAACTGTAAAAAGCGAAGTTGAGAAAACTGCAGATACAGTTAAAAAAGAAGTAAAGAAAACTACTTCAAAAGCTAAAGCTAGTACTAAAAAAGCTACAGCTAAAGCATAATCTACAACACAGATTACATTTTTAAAAAGAGTCGCCCATTTTTTCTGAGGCGACTCTTTTTTTATTACAAATTGCATTAGCATAAATTATAAATAAAAATACTTGACATAGACTCATTTTTTAATACAAGAAGTACGAAGTACTTCAATGTGAGTAACCATGTGTGTAACTCATGGGATAAAAAAGCATCTAATGTGTAATTTGGGTTTACATTTACAGTATGAGAATCGTAGGACAAATAGATCATCCATTTATAAAAATTACTTTACTACAAATCAACGATAAGTTTTTAATTAAACTAGAACACGGTTTAATGGAACAAACTTATAAAATTCGTATATGCGATGAAATTCCAAATACCGATGTTGTAACACAACTAGTAGACGAAACATTTTTAGGTCAATGCATTGCACAATTTAGTACTATGAATAAAGCATTGTACGAAAGCATGCAAAGACACAATATTGTTTAGTTAGATTTGCAAGGTTTATCTTATCAAAATTACTAGAAAGAAAAATACTGCTGTATAGCGTAGTTTATTCTTAAAAAGTTTCACTCAGAGTTTTACTTTTTGTATAAAATAAAAACAACTCACTGAAAATCAATGAGCTGTTTTGTGTTTTGCGGTCTGGACGAGACTCGAACTCGCGACCTCCTGCGTGACAGGCAGGCATTCTAACCAACTGAACTACCAGACCGTTTTGCATTTATTCAAATGCGAGTGCAAATATAATATTTTTTCTATTCAAAACAATAGTACTATCATTTTTTTTATAACTTTGTATAAATTTTATGGATTTTATAGAAAATATCAAATCTTTCATCATTACGCAGCTTATCCGCAACAAAAAAAGAGATAATAAGCTACGGTTTACAGATATTGAAAGAGCCAATTCTATAGGCATCATTTTTAAAGCAGACAATCCAAATAACAACGAGGTTATCGTAAATTTCGCCAATCAATTAAAACACAACAATAAAGACATTCAGCTCTTGGCTTACATTAATAAGAGAGACGAACATATAAACTATCCATTTCCTTTTATCTCTAATAAAGAGCTAACTTGGTATGGAAAACCTGGAGGTGGCACAGTTGGTTATTTTATTAGAAATCCCTTTGATATTCTAATCAACTTTACTACAAATAAGTGTTCGCCGTTAAACTATATCGTAGCATCATCAGCTGCCAAATTTAGAGTTGGCTTTAACCAATCAGAAGCACTAGATTATTACGACTTTATGTTGGTGGGAAGAGAAAATGATAATGCAACAAACTTAATTGATAATTTAAATAAATATTTACATTAAATATGAGCAATATAAATTTAAGAGGAGTAGGAGTAGCTTTGGTAACACCGTTTCATAATGACAAAGTAAATTATGACGAGTTTGAAAAAGTGTGTGATTATGTAATTAATAATGGAGTGGATTACTTGGTAGTTTTAGGTACTACTGGCGAAGTTGCAACAATGACCGATGAAGAAAGACACGGATTAATTAGAGCAACTGTAAATGTAAATAATGGTAGAGTTCCTGTTGTTGCTGGATTTGGTGGAAACTATACTCAAAAAATTGCAGCAGAGTTAAACAGTTTCGATTTAAGTGGTGTGGATGGAATTTTATCAGTTTCACCATACTATAATAAACCAACACAAGATGGTTTGTATCAGCATTATAAAACAATTGCACAAAGTACTGACTTACCTATTATTTTATACAATGTTCCAGGAAGAACTTCTTCTAATATAAAAGCACAAACTACACTTAAGTTAGCAGAAGAATTTAAAAATATAGTAGCAATAAAAGAAGCGACTAGCGATTGGACGCAAATTATTGAATTGGCACATCACAAACCAGATAATTTTTACTTGCTTTCTGGTAACGACGACTTAATTGTAGCACAAGTAGCTTTAGGTTATGATGGTGTGATTTCTGTAATGGCAAATGGAACACCAAAAATATTTTCTGATATGGTGCACCAAGCATTAGACGGAAATTTTGAAGCTGCTAGAAATTTATTATTCGAAATAGACGATTTAATTGCAATGATGTTTGAGCAAGGCAATCCAGCTGGCGTAAAAAATTTATTGCATCATCTAAATATTTGCTCCGAAGAAGTTCGTTTACCATTAATGCCAATTAATGAAGACTTAAGCATTAGCATTGCTAAAAAAATAGAATACCTAAAAGGTAAATTTGAGCATAAATTATAGTAATAGTTATTTGTCATTAGGTCAATAAAATTATTAGTTTTCGCCATATTGAGCGATAGCGAAATATCTCACCATTAAGTTTTGTCGTCCATGCTGAGCGAAGCATCTCATCTCTAAAAAAGTCGTAATTACGACTTTTGTGAAGTATGAACAAAATGATTAATCTATAAACTAGCAATCTCATTCTGAATTTATTTCAGAATCTTTTTAACTCAAATCAATCTTTATTCTATTAGCAAGAAACAACCAATAACCAATAGACCAATATTTCTTGTAACTTTATGACGCATGTCTAAACAACAACAAAACGCAGTTCGTTTACTACAAAAACTAACATGGTATAAAATATACAATATGTTGTTGGTGTATGTGTCATTCTATTTAACTAAAATACTAAAGCACCCAATTCAGTTTGGCAAACCATTTTCGGTTTCAATAGAACCAACTACTTCATGCAACCTACGATGTCCAGAATGTCCTAGCGGTTTGCGTTCATTTACAAGACCAATAGGTATGTTGCAAGAAGGCTTCTATAAAAAAACAATAGACGAATTAAAAAATCATTTATTATATCTTACATTTTATTTTCAAGGCGAGCCATATCTTAATCCAAAGTTTTTAGAAATGGTACAATATGCCAATCAGCAAAAAATTTATACTTCAACTTCTACCAATGCACATTATTTAAACGATGAAAATGCTAAGAAAACAATACAAAGTGGTTTAGATAGATTAATTATTTCTATTGATGGAACTACTCAAGAAACCTATAAGCAGTATAGAATTGGTGGTCAGTTGTCTAAAGTTTTAGAAGGTACTAAAAATATCATTCGTTGGAAAAAAGCATTAAACAGTGCTACGCCTTTGGTTATTTTTCAGTTTCTGGTAGTGAAACACAACGAACATCAAATAGAAGATTTAAAGCTAATAGCAAAAGAGTATGGAGTAGATGAAGTACTTTTTAAAACAGCTCAGGTCTACGATTTTGAAAATGGCAACGACTTAATTCCTACAATAGATAAATATTCTAGATATAAAAAATTAGATAATGGAAAATATGTCATTAAAAATTTACTAGAAAACTCATGTTGGAAGTTGTGGCATAGTTGTGTAATTACTTGGGACGGAAAAGTAGTGCCTTGCTGTTTTGATAAAGATGCACAACATCAATTAGGAGATTTAAATACGCAGTCGTTTAATGAGATTTGGAAAAATGAAGCGTATAAAAATTTTAGAGTTCAGTTAACCAAAGGTAGAAAAGAAATAGATATTTGTAAAAACTGTTCAGAAGGTTGTGATGTAAACTTTAAATATGAATTCTAATAATAAATATTTAATAGTTATAGCTGGACCAACTGCTGTTGGAAAAACTGCTTTGGCTATTTACTTGGCACAGCACTTTAATACAAGTATTATTTCAGCAGATTCTAGACAAATTTATAAAGAACTTAATATTGGTGTAGCACGACCAAGTACCGATGAATTAAATGCTGCTACACATTTTTGTATTGCACATAAAAGTATACATGAAAAATATACTGCTGGCAATTTTGAACGAGAAGTAAATCAAATTTTAGAAGAACAATTTAATCAAAAAAATATAGTTATTTTATGTGGAGGAACTGGTTTGTACATTAATTCAGTGTTGTATGGTTTTGACGATATTCCTACAGTAGATGAAAACATAAGAAATGATTTACATCAATCATTTACAAAAAACGGAATTGAATTTCTTCAAAATAAATTACAAAAATTAGATATTGATTCGTACAATACAATTGATATTCAAAATCATCAAAGAGTTATAAGAGCTTTAGAAGTTTGTATTGGAACAGGAAAACCTTTTTCAAGTTTTAAGCAAAAAAAAGAAAAGTCATTAAACTTTATACCAATAAAAATTTTGTTAGAAGAAGATAGAACTATTCTATACAACAATATCAACCTACGAGTCGATAAAATGCTAGAACAAGGATTAAAAGCAGAAGTAGAAAAAGTATATCCATTTAAACATTTGTCAGCATTAAAAACTGTTGGTTACCAAGAGTGGTTTGATTTTTTTGATGGAAAAATAGACGAAACAACTGCAATAGAAAAAATAAAACAACACACCAGAAACTTTGCCAAACGACAAATTACTTGGTTTAAAAAAGACACTTCATTTAAAACATTCGCTCCAAGTCAAAAAGAAAAAATTATAGAGTATATTAATGAACATTTAAGTTAATATAGTTTTCAAATCAATTAAATATTCTATTTCTTAATAATCAATTAAGCTAGTAAAAATGAACAAGCTGTAATAATTATACTAAATTAGCTGTTTCACAATTTTATATGAAAGATTATTCTAGAGATTCGTTGGCATTACACGAAAAATTGCAAGGCAAAATCAGCATTAATTTAAAAACGCCATTAGAAAGTAGGTTGGACTTAACGCTGTGCTATTCGCCTGGTGTTGCTGAACCTGTGAAGCAAATTGCGAATGATGAAGAGAAAGTCTGGGATTTAACCATTAAAAATAATACCGTAGCCATTGTTAGCGATGGCTCTGCAATTTTAGGTTTAGGAAATTTAGGTGCAGAAGCAGCCATTCCTGTAATGGAAGGAAAAGCGATGTTGTTTAAAAAGTTTGCAGATATTAATGCTTTTCCAATTTGTTTGGCAACTCAAGAAACCGAAGATATTATCATCACGATAAAAAATATTGCACCAGTTTTTGGTGGCATCAACTTAGAAGATATTTCTTCACCTAGATGTTTTGAAATTGAAGAACGCTTACAAACTTTAGGTATTCCTGTTTTTCACGATGACCAACATGGAACGGCAATTGTTGCTTTGGCTGCATTAATTAATGCTTGTAAATTACTAGATAAAAAATTTGGCAAACTAAAAGTGGTGATTAATGGTGCTGGTGCTGCTGGTTTGGCAATTTCTAAATTGTTGACCTCAGAAGATTTGAAAAGCTTTGGCTTCAAACCTATTGAACAGATTGTAATGTGCGATACGAAAGGCATAATTCATAGCAGCCGTTCTGATTTAAATGACTTTAAGAGAGAGATTTTAAAATATACGAATAAAGACAATAGTAAAGGTACACTTAAAGATGCCATTGTTAATGCAGATGTATTTATTGGTGTAAGTCAAGGAAATGTTTTATCTAAAGACGATGTTAAAACAATGAATACAGCACCAATTATTTTGGCATTAGCAAATCCAAATCCAGAAATTTCACCAGATGATGCTTACGAAGGTGGTGCAGGTGTGGTAGGCACTGGAAGAAGCGATTTACCAAATCAAGTGAATAATGTTTTGGCTTTCCCTGGAATTTTTAAAGGTGCTTTGGCTTGTAGAGCTCGACAAATTACTACGAAAATGAAAATTGCTGCGGCTATTGCTATTGCTGATTGTGTTACTGACTTAAAGCGAGATGAAATTATTCCGAATGCATTAAATATGGAAGTAGCACCTAATGTAGCAGAAGCAGTAAAATCTACTTATTTGAATGACTTAAAAAAACATGCAGCTCCAAAACATGCATTATAATGCAAAGCAAAATTGCCTTAAATGCTTCTTGTCCTGAATTTATTTCAGGATCTAGTTCGTTTTGCCTGTTTACCAACAGGTAAATATCAAGACAAAATGAACGAAAGAATTTATATTTATATAAAAACATATTTATTAAAAAATATATCAAATTATTTTTTTAATGCTTGAGAATTAGAAGAGGAGAAACAAGGTTGTAAGACTAATGAATTTTACTTTATTTTGTATCTAATATGGATAATGAAATTCAGTTATTTCAATTAAGTAATCAACATATTTCTATTTATTTAACTAACTATGGAGCTACACTAGTAAGTTTTTTAGTTAAAGATAAATCCAATCAACTAACAGATATTGTTCTTGGTTATGGTACTATTAATGAATATATAAAAGATGACTATTATATTGGTGCTACAATTGGTCAGTTTGCTAATAGAATTGAATATGGACAATTTGAGTTAAACCATCAACAATTTAAGCTGAGTTGTAATAATGAATTGCACCATTTACATGGTGGAAGTTTTGCTTGGAGTAAACAAATCTGGACAGCAATTCAACACAATGAACAATCTATTTCTTTTTTATTAAATACTAGTAAAATAGACAATGAATATCAATCAACTGTTAAAGTAAAAATTACTTATACTATTATTGATAATGAATTGATGATTGATTACCATGCTACAACAGATAAAACAACAATTATTAATTTAACCAATCATTCGTACTTTAATTTAAGTGGAACAAATGAAAACATAGGCAAACAAGAGCTACAAATATTTGCTGATGCATTTTTTCCATTGCTAGAAAATGGTACTCCAAATCAAACATCATTATCAATAAAAAATACTGTTTTTGATTTTAGCAATGCTAAACCAATAAGTACTGCATTAAATAGTACAGATAGTCAAATTGCACAAGCTAAAGGCATCGACCATTTCTTTATAAAAAATGGAGCTATTAATCAACTAGATGCTGTAGCAATACTTTTCAATAAAACTAATGGTTTGAAGTTGACAGTTGCAACAACAAAACAAGGTGTGCAAATTTATACTGGTAATTTTTTAAATCTAATAAAAGGAAAAGATAATCAGCTATATAATCAGCACTCAGCCATTTGCTTTGAATGTCAAGCAGTACCAAATGCAATTAATCACACTCAATACAAAGACTTAGTACTATTACAACCTAATACAGTTTATCATCATCAAGATAAGTTTGTAGTAGCAGTAAATACTTAATAAACTATTTAGAAATTTTTACTGGCTAATTCATACCAAGCTGTTACGCCATCATAGTAAACCACACCTATATCAGGTTTAAAATAAATGGTGTCAGGTCCAAATAAACTTGTACTACTTTGAAAAGTATATTTATAACAATTGGTATAGGTATTCTCAAGAGATAAAGTTGTTACTGTAGCATTCTTAGAAAATAATTCATATGAATATACTGTGCCATTTAAAGTTCGAGTCCATGTATCACCGACTTGTGCATCTAATGAAATCCACCAATGACTATATTGATTATAGTTGCCATCTAATGAAGTATATAAATCTTTACCACAAGCATGATAATAAATTGTACTAGAACTTCCTGGCTTATATGTTAAAGTTGATTGGTAAGTTCCAACAGAAGGCATTGATTCATTTTTTACTATCATACTATCAGCACCACTTGTCCAATCAGAATAAATATATCTTAATTCATGACCAACACCTAAGTATGGAAAGTTAACACTGCCATCTGTGCAATCACTATTGTTTGCATCATTAATGCTATCTTTCTTACAAGAAACTACTAATAATAAAGACAAACTAATTAGTAAAAAAAAGTATTTTTTCATTGTATAATTTTAGAATGTTTAAGGTATAAAAATACATATTATTATCTGAAATACAACTTTTTTTACGACAAATCTTTGCTAATTAGTTTCATAAACTCACTTCTGGTTGCATTTTTTTCAAATTCGCCAGTAAATGCAGATGTAGTAGTAATAGAATTTTGTTTTTGTACACCACGCATCATCATACACATATGTTTGGCTTCTATTACCACAGCAACGCCAAGTGGTTGCAATGCTTCATTAATACAATCTCTAATTTGAGTAGTGAGTCGTTCTTGCACTTGTAATCGTCTAGCATAAGCATCAACTACTCTAGCAATTTTGCTTAAACCAGTAATTTTACCATTAGGTATATAAGCCACATGTGCCTTTCCGAAAAAAGGCAACATGTGGTGTTCGCATAATGAATACAATTCAATATCTTTTACAATTACCATTTCGCTGTGGTCTTCATTAAAAATAGCAGAAAGAACAATGTCGATTGGATTTATATTATAACCACTGGTTATAAATTGCATGGCTTTTGATACTCTTTCTGGAGTTTTTAATAATCCTTCTCTTTTAACATCTTCACCTAGTAAGTTAAGTATTTCTTGGTAATGACCTTCCATTGCTTTGGTAGCTGTTGCATCGTTTACATTAGTAGTATTTAAATCCATAGTTTAAAAATAGCTTAAATACTTCTAACAAAAAACTATGCCGATTGTTTTTTTGTATCCATTAGCAAAACTTCATTGGCAACAATTTCTGTAACATACTTTTTGTTACCATCTTTATCGTCATAATTTCGATAAGTGAGCTTACCAGTCACTATTACTTCTTTACCTTTTGCTAATTTATCTTCGCAAATAGTTGCTAATTTGTTCCAAACAACCACATTGTGCCATTGTGTGTCGGTTTGTTTGTTGCCATCAGCATCGTAATAATAATCTGAAGTAGCTACACTAAAGTTGGCTACTTTCTTGTCGTTTCCAAATGTTCTTACAATTGGGTCTTTTCCTAACTTTCCAATTAACTGTACTTGATTTTTCATTGCGTTCATAACTAATCATTTAATCGTTCTAAAATATTATTTGCTATTAAGACGCAATTGGAATAAAAATTCCATAAAAATTTTCAAAAAAAATGAAAAAATATTTTTGGATCTAAGAAAGTATAATAAAATAAGGTGCTTTTATTGAGTAAGCGTGATTAAATAAGTAGTTAATAATTTAAATCAATCAAAAACCTTTTAGTAGTAATTGTTTTATTTTTTTGTCTTTTGGTGGATTGCCTAAATAGATATTTATATTTTATTTGGATTTAAAATTTTCAGATTGTCAATATTTTCAAAATCAGCATCAGCAGTTATAAGTGTAAAGTTATTTACAATAGCAGTTGCTGCAATAATTGCATCTGGTGTTTTTATTTTTCTACTTCTTCTAATTCGGACACATTCCGCTACAATATTAGGCGTAATAAATAGTATATTAGAATCATTAATAAACTCTTTAAGTATTGATTCTTTATTTTTATCTTTATTTGTCCAAGAAAGAGCTTCGATTTGAGTAATTACAGAAATATTGGGAATTTTATCAATAACATTAGCCATAAATTGCATGGCACTATCATTCAACAATTCAGAAAAAAAATAAGAGATGGCATTATTATCAATTAAGTATTGCTCCATTCTTTTCTAGAATTTTGAGTGTGTTCATTAAAACTTAAAGCATCTTCTTTAGTAAAAACACCTTTGTATTTTTTAGATATATTTAATTTATTAGTATTGTTATTATGTTTTATTACTTTGATTAAATTCAAATCTTCCATATCCTGTAAAAGTTTTACAGCTTTTTTATTGGTTAACTCTATAATTAATGTGTCGTTCATAATAGTTAATTAAAAGTACAAAATTATTTTAATTTATATCTGAAAAACTTCAAAAACCTTTTAGTAGTAATTGTTTTATTTTTTTGTCTTTTGGTGGATTGCCTAAATAGATATTAAAAATGGTATCGGCTATTAGTTGACAGTCGTTTAAAGTTAAAAATAGCTCGTTGTTTTTATACAATTGCAATTCATTTTTATTGCTATAAATATCTATACTGTCTTTGTATTTTACTGCCGATTGTATAACTGCTTCTTGTATGGCTTCTACTGTAGATTTATATTCGTAGTACAATTTACCTAGTCCGTTTTTCATACCATCGCTTAAATTATCGCTTACTGCTTTTGGCGTTGCTAATGGTGTGATAAGTTGCATACGCAAAACTTTAGCATCAGTTGAAGTTAATATTTCATGTTCATTTGTAGTGCTTTTTTGTAAATACAAACTAATAATATAAGTATCTATAAAAAATTTAGTTCTAATAGCAGCACCATTTAAAAACAAATTCGTGTTGTTGATGTTGATTTGTTGTGCTACTTCAAAATTTGATAACTTCATTTTTTCATTCCTTTTACAAAGCAAGTTCTGCATCTTGGTTCGTAGCTTTCTTTTTCGCCAAGCAAAACAGTTTTATCGTTATCAATTAATCTAAAAGAATAATTTGCCAAAGCACCACACTGCATACAAATTGCATGTACTTTGGTTACATATTCTGCATCTGCCATTAATCGTGGCATTGGTCCAAATGGTTTACCTAAAAAGTCTTTGTCTAAACCAGCAATAATTACACGAATACCTTTGTTGGCTAATTGTTCACAAACGCTTGGTAGTTCTTCATCAAAAAACTGTGCTTCATCAATACCAACTACATCAACATCGTTACTTAATAGCAAAATATTTTGTGAGCTGGCTACTGGCGTAGATAAAATTGAATTGCTATCGTGCGATACGACTGCTTCTTCATCATAGCGCGTATCGACCATTGGTTTAAATATTTCTACACGCAAATTGGCAATTTTGGCTCGTTTTAATCTGCGAATTAGCTCTTCTGTTTTGCCAGAAAACATAGAGCCACAAATCACTTCTATCCAACCATTTTTGGAGTAATTAACATTTTGTTCTAAAAACATTTTTTACATTCAATTATTTTGATATAATATTGGCTACAAATTAAACATTAGCAATGGAAATAAGAAATACTTTATTGAAATTGGAGAATTACTTAGCAGTAGTTACGAATTTAAACAAAACAATTTTGTCAGAAGGCACTATGTCGCCAGAAGAATTGCAACTCATGAAGAAGCATTTGTACATTTGTATTGACAAGATTGAAGAAGTAGAAAGCAAATTAGGTTTAACAATAGACGATGTTTTTGATAAACAGAAAGCATCAGCAGTACAACTAGAAGAAGAAACAATAGTACAAGAAACTGTTATTCCGCAAGAAATTACGATACAAATTCCTAATGATTTAAAGTTGCAGCAAGAAAAGCTACCATCAATTGCTATAGAACATGAGCCAATTTGGGATTTATTTGCTACGAAAATTGAAGAAAAAGAATTGGTCTTAGCAGATGTATATCAAAGCAATCATCAGTTTGAAAATAATATAGAAGAAAAAAATATAGTAAATAATAATGTATATAATGACGATGATGATTTTCTTGTTGAACAAAACTCTAATACGCTAGTAGCAGATGATGAACACAAAGAAGAGTTATTTTTCAATAATGATTTAAAAGATAAAGTAGAATCGACTATTACTGAAGTAGAAAATAAAGTGGAATCTGTTGTAGAAAACACACATCAAACTAACAATTTACTAGTAGCAGAAGACGAAGAAAAAGCAGCGTTATTTTTCAATAATGATTTAAAAGACAAAGTAGAATCGACTATTACTGAAGTAGAAAATAAAGTGGAATCTGTTATAGAAAACACACATCAGACTAACAATTTACTAGTAGCAGAAGACGAAGAAAAAGAAGCGTTATTTTTCAATAATGATTTAAAAGATAAAATAGAATCTACTATTACTGAAGTAGAAAATAAAGTGGAATCTGTTGTAGAAAACACGCATCAGACTAACAATTTACTAGTAGCAGAAGATGAAGAAAAAGAAGCGTTATTTTTCAATAATGATTTAAAAGATAAAGCAGAATCGACCATTACTGAAGTAGAAAATAAAGTGGAATCTGTAGTAGAAAACACACATCAAACTAACAATTTACTAGTAGCAGAAGACGAAGAAAAAGAAGCGTTATTTTTCAGTAATGATTTAAAAGATAAAGTAGAATCTACTATTACTGAAGTAGAAAATAAAGTGGAATCTGTTGTAGAAAACACACATCAAACTAACAATTTACTAGTAGCAGAAGACGAAGAAAAAGCAGCGTTATTTTTCAATAATGATTTAAAAGATAAAATAGAATCTACTATTAATGAAGTAGAAAATAAAGTGGAATCTGTTGTAGAAAACACACATCAAACTAACAATTTACTAGTAGCAGAAGACGAAGAAAAAGCAGCGTTATTTTTCAATAATGATTTAAAAGAAAAAGCAGAATCGACCATTACTGAAGTAGAAAATAAAGTGGAATCTGCTGTAGAAGACACACATCAAACAAAAAGTGATTTTAATTTAGAATTCATTACTGACGAAGACGATAATATGCATATTGCCGTTCCTGAGTTTGACATCAATAGAAAGTCGTTCAGTGAAAATATTTCCCTCAACGAAAAATTTATTTTTGTAAGAGAATTGTTTAATAGTCAGTTTACCGCTTATGAAAAAGAGTTGAAAAAGCTAGACGAAATGAATTCTTACCAAGAAGCAGCACAGTATTGTAATACTACACTATCGGATACTTACAATTGGAAAGCAGCACAAAAGCAAGACAATGTCAATAAGTTTATGAATTTGCTAGAACAGCAATTTCAGTACTAATTTGAATAGTAAGGTGCTTTTAATAAATTCATTCTGAGTAAAGTAGAATGTAGTAAAGTTGCTTAAACTAAATTTGAACCAAAGAAACAATAGTATTCCAAATTCGTTGACTGGTATTCAAATGTTGCTCTAAAAATTTATTTTTATTTGCCATTTCAAGTGTTTTTACTTGAGATTTTTTATCATTTGATATTGTATCAATCAACTGACACCAATCATCTTCATTGCTAATTAAAAAAATAATTTGCTCTTTTGCTAAATTTTCTTCCATAGCAAATTTTGAAATATTATTGCCACAACACACAACAGTATCATAAATCAATGCTTCAAAAATATTGTGTAACTTATTGTTAAAACCACCACCAATAAAACTAATAGTTGCATATCGATATAGGTATTTTAAGACGCCTTTCTTATCTATATATAGTAAATTTTTCCATATTCTATCACTTTCAGAATATCTAAAAAACTTATCTTCAAAAAGTACATTACAAGTTCGATAAAAGTCTTCTGTTGGTTCATGCGGACAAACAATTATTTTAATATTTTCTTTATTGTTTAAACTACAATACCAATGTGCCACAATTCTAACTTCTTCTAAATAACAACTTGCTAAAAGAATAACCAAATTATTGCTACAAAAAGTTTCAAGTTGCTTATCTTCAAAATTATCAATTTTATGTGCAATAGCTTGTTCAATTTTGGTATCTCCAAATTGGTTGACATTAAATATTTTAGTAAAATAAGTATAACTATAATATAAATATTTCTGATAAATAAAACTTCTTTTTTTATCTTCTTGATTAATTAAAAATGTAGGAGTTTGTTTTGCTTTCAATGCAACTAATGTATTCAACCAAATTTCATATCGAATAAAAAAAACAGCTTGTGCTTTAATTTTTTCTACCATTAGTTGAGCATTGTGTTTTGTGTCTAAAGGAAAATAAAAACTAAAATCTACTAAATTGTGTTTGGTAAACAAATCAAAACCTGACTTAGAAAAAAAACTAACTACAATGTGACTGTCTTTTTTTTCTTGCTTTATTATTTTAATTAATGGTAATGCTTGTTCAAATTCTCCAGCAGAACTTACTACAAACCAAAACGAATTTGCTTTTGGTGTATAGTTTACCATTGCTTCTTTAAATAATAGCTGTTGTTGTCTAAAGCTACTAAATTGTTTAAAAATATTTAGTTGCAATAAACTATTTATTATAAAAATTAAAATATTATATACGAGCCAAATTGTCATTTTTTATTGATTATCCAAAATTAAATATACCTAACATTCGGACGAAATGAATTCTAAATAATATTAATAAAATTTGTACCATTAGCCATCTTTTTTTTACACAAGAAGCACAAAGTGCTTCAATATTAATAACCATGTGTGCAACTCTTGGTATAAAAACCTGCTTTTACATTGCAACCTTTCTTAATGTTTTACAAACTTCAGTAGTAACAACAATTTGTAAATATAATCCCAAAATAAACATTTATCTTTGGCAAAATTAAATTTTAGCAATATGAATGTCCAAGCAGACATTAATTCTTATATCAACAAAGAAAAAAAAATAGCAGTTATTGGTTTAGGTTATGTTGGTTTACCAATTGCACTTGAATTTGCTAAAAAATTTAGTGTTATTGGGTTTGATATTAATGCAGAAAGAGTTGCGCTTATGCAAAACAAAATTGATCCAAGTAAAGAATTATCATCAAAAGATTTTGACAATACCGATATTCAGTTTACTGCGAATATAGACGATTTAAAAGCAGCTAATTTTTTTATTGTAGCAGTACCAACACCAGTAGATGATCATAAAGTGCCAGACTTAAAACCTGTTATCAGTGCTTCTACTACAGTTGGTAAAGTAATTAAAAAAGGCGATTGTGTAGTTTTTGAATCTACAGTTTATCCAGGTTGTACCGAAGAAGATTGTATTCCTATTATAGAAGAGTTGTCTGGTTTAAAAGCAATATCAGATTTTACCTATGGCTATTCTCCAGAAAGAATAAATCCAGGCGATAAACAACATACGCTTACAAAAATTACAAAAATAGTTTCTGGTTGTAATAACGAATCACTCGAACTCATTGCTGCAATTTATGGCTCAATTATTGATGCTGGTGTATATAAAGCTACTTCGGTTAAAGTTGCCGAAGCTGCTAAAGTTATAGAAAATACACAACGCGATTTAAACATTGCTTTGATGAATGAACTGTCGCAAATTTTTAATAAAATGGACATCAATACTTATGATGTGCTGGAAGCTGCTGGAACAAAATGGAATTTCTTAAAATTTTTTCCTGGTTTAGTTGGTGGACATTGTATTGGTGTTGATCCATACTATTTAACCTATAAATCGAATCAATTAGGGTACGAGCCAAAAATTATTTTAAGTGGAAGAAGCATCAACGATGGTATGTCTGCTTATGTTGCTAAAAAAATGGTGCAGTATTGGTTAAGTATTGGTAAAAATCCTGCAGATTGCAAAGCTTTAATATTGGGTGCTACTTTTAAAGAAAATGTAAGCGATATTAGAAACTCAAAAATCTTCGATTTATATAAAGAATTGCAAGATTATAATGTATCGGTTACCATTACAGATCCATTAGCATCTAAAGAAGAAGTTCAACATGAATACAATGTTGTATTATATAAAGAAGCCAACGATAAATACGATGCAATTATAATAAGTGTGGCTCATAACAACTATTTAGCTTTAAATGAAGAATATTTTATTAATTTAGCTAATGAAAATTGTATTATAGCCGATTTGAAGAATATCTACAAAGGAAAAATTAATCATTTAAAATACTGGACATTATAATGGACAAAACTATTTTGGTTACAGGCGGTGCTGGTTTTATTGGCTCACATGTGGTTAGATTATTGGTAAATAAATATCCAAACTATCATATAGTTAATGCAGATAAACTAACTTATGCTGGCAATTTAGAAAACCTAAAAGATATAGAAGATGCTAGTAATTATACATTTGTAAAGGTAGATATTGTTGATGCCAATGCAGTTAATCAATTATTCCAACAGTACAATTTTGATGGTGTAATACATTTAGCAGCAGAATCTCATGTCGATAGATCTATAACTAATCCATTAGCATTTATTCAAACCAATGTTATAGGAACTTTTAATTTGTTAGAAGCAGCTAAAAATTCGTGGAAAGATAGTTTTCAAGATAAATTATTTTATCACATCTCTACCGATGAAGTTTATGGATCACTTGGAGAAACTGGTTTATTTTTAGAAACTACACCTTATGATCCTCGTTCGCCTTATTCTTCTTCAAAAGCAAGTTCCGATCATTTTGTAAGAGCTTTTCAAAATACCTATAATCTGCCAACAATAATTTCTAACTGCTCTAATAATTATGGAAGCTATCAGTTTCCAGAAAAATTAATTCCTTTGTTTATCAATAATATCCAAAACAACAAAGCATTACCAGTTTATGGCGATGGAAAATATACACGAGATTGGCTTTGGGTAGAAGACCATGCTACTGCAATTGATACAATTTACCATAACGGAAAAATTGGTGAGACTTACAATATAGGTGGATTTAACGAGTGGCAGAACATCGATTTAATTCATTTGCTTTGCGATATTTTAGATAGAAAACTAGGAAGAGCAGAAGGTACTTCAAAACAATTGATTACTTATATTAAAGACCGACCAGGTCACGACAAAAGATATGCCATTGATGCTTCTAAATTAAATAAAGAATTAGGTTGGAAACCATCATTACAATTTGAAGAAGGATTAGAAAAAACCGTAGATTGGTATTTAGCCAATACTGCATGGTTAGAAAATGTTACTTCTGGCGAATATTTAAATTACTACAACAATCAATATGAAACAACACAAGTTTAATATATTACTTCCACTATTTTTTTTGTTGATGCTTGGTTTTCAAAATACAAGTACAGCACAAATAGTTCCTTTTATTCCACCAACACAACCACAACCAACTATACAAGAAATTATTAAAAAAATTGAAGATACCTTAAGCGTAAAACAAGGTAGTTTAAAATTAGAAGATACTAAATTAGCAGAGGAAAAAGCCAAACAAGTAATTGGCAATAATAAACCACTTGGAACAACTGGAAATCAATCTGAAACTTTATTACAAGAGGCAGTTAAAGCAACAGAAACTGTTGAAAAACTAACAGAAACAGCTACGCTAGAACTTAGAGAAGGTCTCGACTCTGTAGATATTTTTGGATTTGATTATTTTAGAAGAAAGGATATAAAACTTTTTAATAATGCAGTAGATATAAAACCACCAATGAATTATATTTTGGGCGTTGGTGACCAAATTGTAGTGTCTATTTGGGGTTATGCAGATTATAATCGATTATTTTATATAGATAAAGATGGCTACATACAACAAGAAAATATTGGTAGAGTTTACTTAAAAGGATTAACATTAGAACAGGCAAAAGAATTACTTAGAACAAGATTTTCCAATGCCTATATGATTAATAAATCGAATTTTGATGTTTCTTTAAACTATTCAAGAGTAGTAACTATACATGTAGTTGGTGATGTAGAAAATCCAGGTTCTTATACTTTCCCAGCTATTAATACAGCTTTCAATATCTTAGCTTATGTAGGAGGTCCAACCCGTTCAGGTACACTTAGAGATATTCAAATTAAAAGAGATGGAAAAGTTATTCAAAAATTCGACTTATATAAGTTTTTATTCGAACCAGAAAAACAAGGGGATGTTTTCTTAAATAATAATGATTACATCTATGTCCCTCACCAAAAAAATATAGTAAAAATTACTGGTTTTGTACACAAACAAGGTAAATATGAAATGTTACCAACAGAAAATTTTGATGATTTATTAAAATATTGTGGTGGTTTTAAGCCAAATGCCTATAAATCAGTTGTACAAATAAAAAGATACTTAGAAGATAAAACGGTACTACTTGACTTCAATTTAGATAGTCTAAAAGCTAAAGGAGAAAAACTTTTGCTGTTTAATGGAGATGAAATTACAGTGAGAGACATTCCAGAACCAATTAAAAACTTTGTAGAAATTACAGGTTCAGTCATGTTACCAGGTAGATATGAACTGAAAGAAGGAAATAAAGTTAGAGATATCATTGATAAAGCACAAGGATTTAAAGATGATATTTATATGGATGAAGCATATGTTATTCGCACTAATATAGATGATGGTAGAAAAACAATCTATAGAATTAATCTCTATAATGTAATGAACGATGCTAATTCTGTAGATAACTTAGAACTACAAATTAGAGATGTAATTGAAACTTATTCCAAAACTTACTTTATAGATACTTTTAGTATTTCCATTTCTGGAGAAGTGAGAAATCCAAGACGATTTGCATTAGAAAAAGAAATGACACTTAGAGACGCAATTATGATGAGTGGTGGTTTAACTGATTTTGCTTTCTTAGATAAAATTATAATTTATAGAGTAAATGAAGATTTAGCAGATCAAGTTATTTCTTTTAAAATAGATACTACTAATAATTATGCTGCTCTAGATGAATTTAAACTTCAAAAAAGAGATAAAATTATTATACAAAGAGATTTATCAAAGCTTGACAAATATACGATAGAAGTAAATGGCATGGTTAGGAAACCAAGCACTTTACAATACATGGAGAACATGACACTTGCAGATGCTATTATACTTGCAGATGGTTTTAAAATGGAAGCAGCTTCTAATAGAATAGAAATTGCTAGAATTGCCAATTTTGATAAAGCAATAGCACAATCTGTTCCTACACAAATGACTATTTTAAGTTATAGTATTAGCAAAAATATAGGTAAAGATCCAATTGCTAATACCGTTAAATTACAACCATTCGACCAAATTTTTGTGAGAAACACACCAGAGTTTGAA
Source organism: Chitinophagales bacterium (assembly GCA_020636535.1). Lineage (NCBI taxonomy): Bacteria > Pseudomonadati > Bacteroidota > Chitinophagia > Chitinophagales > Chitinophagales bacterium. Next base: position 384,933 of record JACJXT010000013.1, on the reverse strand, counting down.
TATCAAACTAAAGTAAATATAAGTGGAGAAGTATTATATCCAGGGCAATATGTGCTTACCTCTAAAGATGAAAAATTAAGCTCAGTTATTGAAAGAGCTGGTGGCTTAACGCGTTTTGCTTATCCATTAGGTGCTAAACTGCATAGAAAAGAAAATGGTGTTGGTTTTGTAATTATGGATTTAGAAAAAGTTATGCGTAGAGAAAATTCTAAGTATAACTACATTTTAAAACCAGGCGATTCTATCATTATTCCTACAGTACAAGATTTAGTAGCCATCAAAGGTGCATTTAATTATCCAACAGAAAAAAAACCAGAAATATTATATGTACCATATACACAAGGTAAAGGTGCTAAGTTTTATATTAAAAACTATGGTGCTGGTTATGCTAAAAATGGAAAAAGAATTCGTGCTTATGTAGAATATCCAAACGGAAAAATACAAAAAGCAAGAAAAGCTAAAATTGATAAAGGTGCTACCATCGTCATTCCTCAAAAAGAAAAGAAGAAAGAAAAGAAAGAAAAGAAAGAAAGAGATGGCACTAAATTCTATACCGCAATGAATGCTACTATTGGAACCGTAAGTTCTGTACTAACACTCTATTTATTATACTTAACCATTAGGAATGGAGGAAGATAAAATAAATCAAAATAATAATGTTGATCAAATACAAGAAGATAAAAATGAACTGGCTTCTATAGAGGTTGCTTTGTTGTATGTAAATAAAGTATTTAAAATAATTAAAAAAAATATATTATTATTAATTCTAATATTTATCTTATTTGCACTATATGGTTATAAAAAATCTAAGGAAGAAAAAGAAACAACCTATACTGCGACTATGTCTTTTATTCTATCCGAAGAAACACCTCAAATAAGCTACAATAATATGTTTATTAATCAACAACAAGATGTAAGCTTTAATAATCCTAATAAACTAATGACTTATGCTTTTACAGAAAAAGTAGGTGCTCAAATGTTATTCAAGAAATATACTCTTAATGGAAAAGAAGATTATTTAGCCAATCATTTTTTAAAAATAAACTCTGGGTATAAAGAAAGCTATTTTAAAAATTTTACAGATATTAAAGAGTTATCATCTCAAGAATATGGTACATTTAAGAGAATCTTAGCTGGAATAAAAAAAATTTCAATTATTAATGCAGATCAAGCTCAAATATATTATATTATAATAAATTCAACAAACGAACAATTAGCTGTTTTGCTTTGTCACGCTATGTATGATAATATTATTGATTACTATATAGAAAGAACTACCAATAAAGCAAAAATAAATGTAGACTATTTAAATGACAGACTAAATAAAATCAGCAATCAGTTAGAACAAGCAGAGTTTAACTTAGCAGAGTATAAAGACAAAGCAAATAATTTAGTTACTTATAAAGCAGAGTTAGAAGAAATTAGACAAGAACGAAATAAGCAGTTGTTAGAAAAAGACTTTTTAACTACTACACAACAATTAGAACTAGCAAAAGCAAAGTATGAATCAATTAAACCTTTATTCCAAATTGTTGATGAACCAAGATTGCCATTGCCTAGCGATACACCAAAGCCATACACTACAATTTTAATATATGCCGCAATTGGTTTTATTTTAAATTTCTTAATAATTATAACCCTTTTTATTAAAAAAGAGTATGGCTCAGATATTGCTAGTACATTCAAAAAAGTAAAACAATACAAAGAAGCATGATCCTAACCAAAACGACCATTCCAGATGTATTTATAATTGAACCAACTGTATTTGAAGACGACAGAGGTTTCTTCTACGAAAGCTATAACCAAGAAAAACTAAAAGCACACAATATCAATTATCACTTTGTGCAAGACAATCACTCTAAATCAACTTATGGTGTTTTGCGTGGTCTGCATTTCCAACTCGAACCATATGCACAAACAAAGCTAGTAAGAGTAACACAAGGTGCTGTTTTAGATGTTGCTGTCGATTTAAGAAAAAACTCACCAACATACTTACAACACATTGCTGTTGAACTATCTGCCGAAAACAAAAAACAATTACTCATTCCAAGAGGTTTTGCTCATGGTTTTGTAGTGCTTACACCAACTTGCGAGTTCTTATATAAGTGCGATAATTTCTACAACAAAGCAGCTGATGGCGGAATTTTATATAATGATCCAACTTTAAATATCGATTGGAAAATTCCTAAAGAAGATATTATCTTATCAGAAAAAGATAAAGCACATAAAACTGTTGAAGAAACAGAAGTTAATTTTTATTATAATAAATAATTATATTTATGATTGAAGATATTATAGCAATTGCAAACCAAGCAGGAAAAGAAATATTAAATATATATCACAAAGATTTTAGTATAGAATATAAAGACGATAAATCACCATTAACAGAAGCCGATAAAGTCTCAAATCAAATTATAGTTGATGGATTAAAAAATCTTACACCAAATATTCCTATTATCTCTGAAGAAAATAAACTCATTGATTTTGAAACTAGAAAAACATGGCAACAATGTTGGCTAGTCGATCCAATTGATGGTACTAAAGAGTTTATCAAAAAAAATGGCGAGTTTACAATAAACATAGCATTGATAGAAAATCACGAACCAATTTTATCTGTACTATTTGTTCCTGCTCAAAATAAAATGTTTTATGCACAAAAAAACAAAGGTGCTTTTTTAATTGAAAACAATCAAACCAAACAACTACATATTAGAAATTTAGCAGAAGATGGTGTACTAAAAATCGTAGGTAGTCGCTCACATCAAACACCAGAGTTATTAGCTTATGTTGATGAGCAAAAGCAAAACTATAGCAATGTCGAGTTTGTAGCAGCAGGTAGTTCTCTCAAATTTTGTTTAATTGCAGAAGGTATCGCCGATGTTTATCCAAGGTTAGGACCAACAATGGAATGGGATACTGGTGCAGGTCAACTTATTGCTACAGAAGCAGGAGCAGAAGTGTTAGTATTTGAAACCAAGCAAGTATTACAATACAATAGAGCCAATTTATTAAATCCATACTTTATAGTAAAGCATCCAAATTTATAAGATATTTGTAAAAAAGATAGTAAATGCTTACTACTCAATACTAAAATCTTAATACTAATAAAAAATGGTACGATTATCAGTTAATTTAAATAAAGTAGCACTCATTAGAAACTCAAGAGGAAGTAACTATCCAAACTTGGTACAAGTAGCTCAAGATTGCGAACGATTTGGAGCTCAAGGTATAACGGTGCATCCACGACCAGATGAAAGACATTGTAAGTTTAGCGATTTGCCTTTATTAAAAGCAGTGTGTACTACAGAATTTAATATAGAAGGTTATCCAGATGAAAATTTCATACAGCAAGTATTAGCAGTACAACCACATCAGTGTACATTAGTGCCAGATAATCCGAGTCAAATTACATCAGATCATGGTTGGAATACCATAAAAAATAAATCACTATTGCAAGAAGTCATTGCAACACTACAAGCAAAAAATATTAGAGTATCGCTTTTTATAGATGATGACGAAAAAATGATTGAAGGAGCTAAGGCAGTTGGTGCAGATAGAGTTGAATTTTATACAGGCCCTTTTGCAAAACACTATCATCAAGATAAACAAAAAGCATTAGGCAATATAGTTGCTTGTGCTGATTTGGCTCACCAAATTGGTCTTGGCATTAATGCCGGACACGATTTAAATTTAGAGAACTTAGCTTATTTTAAAGCACAAGTACCACATTTAGCAGAAGTCTCTATCGGTCATGCACTCATTACTGATGCACTATATTATGGTCTGCAAAATACCATTCAAATGTATTTAGCTAAGTTGAGATGAGGAAGCGTCCTCTAACGAGAGACGCTTTGTGAAGTTTATGGAAGGATTTAGATTACACTGAGAAAGAGTGTAAGATTCCAAAAAGCATCTCCTGAAAGGGACGCTTCAGAAAAACAAAACATAAGCATCACATTTGACAGAAGTTTCTATTGGTCAGACACTTATTGCAGATGCAATATACTGTGGTTTGCAAAACACTATACAAATGTATTGCAGTACTTCAAAGAGCGGCTCTCAAAGAGGACGCTCCTTAATCTTTTATGGAATTTGAATACAAAATGCGTCTATAGTAATAAACAAGACATGCCAAGTAAAAGAACAATAGATAGTAATTGTGGTGTTTACTTTATTACATTCACTAATATTAATTGGATGCCACTTTTTGAAATTACAAATACTTATAATTTAATATATAACTGGTTTAATATATTAAAGAAACTGGGTAATTATATTTTAGGATATGTAATAATGCCAAACCATGTTCATATAATAGTCGCTTTTGTAAAGTCAGATAAATCAATAAACAAAATTATAGGTGATGGAAAGCGATTTATGGCGTATGGTATAATTAAGGAATTAAATCAGAAAAATAGAATAGATATACTTAATCAATTAGAAAGTTTTTTGAGCAATAATGAAAGAAAGTATAATAAACAACACAAAGTATTTGAAAACTCTTTTTATTGGATAGAATGTCATAGTAGAAAATTTATTGAACAAAAATTAGACTATATGCATAATAATCCATGTGTAAGTAAATGGAATTTAGCTACAACTATTGTAGACTATAAGCATAGTTCGGCTAGGTTTTATATAACAAACTACGCAAATAAATATGTTACTCACTATTTAGAGTTAGAAGATATAGATTTATCTTTGTAGCGTCCTCTAACGAGAGACGCTTCAGGAAAGAGGAAGAGAGGGCTTTGGGAAGAAAAATATTTTCAATTTTACTAGAGCGTTTTCTAAAAGGGACGCTCTACTTGGATTTTGATTGTAAGATGTGTCTATATAGTAGATGTAATGTTATATGCTACTAGAAAAAAAGATGAAAAATTAGGCGTGTTAAAAATTGAAGAGTAAAATTTAATTGTATTCAAACTATAATTTAAAACCTTGCTATTTCAGCAAGGTTTTTTTCTTTTTTAGAATTTGCGAAAATATTATCTTAGCAATGAGTTTTGAGTTTAATTAAGGATCATAATAAACCTAAGTTGGGTTATATTCCAGCTTTTGATGGTATTAGAGGTGTATTTTCTTTTACCATATTAATTATTCATTTACACTTTAGTTATGTAACCGTACCAAGTACGCTAGGTTATTTTACTATGCATTGTTTTTTTATAATGTCTGCCTATTTATTAAGTAGATCTTTATTAAAAGATAAAACAAATGCCACGAGTTTTGGTAGCTATTTTAAAAACTTTTATACTAAAAGAATACTAAGAATATTTCCTGTATACTATGGTTATATTTTCTTAGCAGTTATAATCGGACTAATTACATTAAAAACAAAAGCCAATCCAATATTAGGTGTAGTTTATGAGATAAAACATTTTTGGTGGATGTTATTAACTTTTACTTATAATTTTAAAGATTTACTTTGTTTGTATACTGGTTTAGATTATGCTAAGAGTCCAATATTTCCTCACCTTTGGTCATTGTCTTTAGAAGAACAATTTTATTTTGTAATACCTTTTGTAATTTATTTTGTTAGTATAAAAAGATTAAAAACAATATCAATAATAATTATTTGTATATTCCCTATATTTAGAATTTTAGGATATTATTATTTAATCAATCATCCTAATATACATCAACAAATAGAACCCAATATGTTTGTGTCTTTTATATTATATAGGTGTACATTTTTTCAGTTTGATGCATTTTTCTACGGAATATTAGTAGCTATTGTTGACTTTAAAAATAAAAAACTTATTAAGTTCTTATTTTATACAATGGTATTTTTACTCATTGCTTCTATCGTTTTTAATGGCATAATAGTTAGTAAAGAAGAAGGCATTTCTTTTACAAGAGCTGTTGCCGATTATGATTTTATGATTAAAAATGGACAAATATTTTATATAGATATTATAGTAAATTCTTTATGTGTGTTTATGTTTTATCTGTCATTTAAATTTAATGATGCATTATCTATATTTGAAAATAAGTTCTTTATTCATGTTGGTAAAATTTCTTTTGGTGTATATGTGTATCAATACTTATTTATTATACCTACAGTGGTTTTATTATTTCCTTATTTAAAAATGTATATGACAGTATGGCTAGCAGAAATAATTTGTGCTACAATATGTTTTGGTGCCTTATTAATATTCTCGGATATAAGCTTTAATAAATATGAAATGTATTTTATCAATCTCAAGAAAAATATTACTAAATAACTAATATTTTACTATTTTTCTCTGACACTTTATTCTTTTATAAGTATATTAATAGACTAATTATTAAATAATTACAAGATTCTATTTATTTTTTTACAAATAAAGCATTTATTTTTTATTGACAATCTAATTTATTTGTCATGAAATAAAAAAATATTTCTGCTTAACCTTATAACTAAATAATTAGTATGAATAATCTTACTAAATCAAGCAAACCATATTACCAACAATTTGATGGTGCAAGAGGATTGTTAACACCTTCTATTTTTTTATTACACCTGCATTTTTTTTACATAAAAGGACCTGCAACATTGGCCAATTTTACGCTACATTCATTTTTTATTGCATCTGGATATTTAATTACATCTATTTTATTAAAAGATAAGGCAAGGTCTAGTAGTTTTAAACACTTTTTTATACAGTATTATATTAAAAGGATACTTCGAATATTTCCTGTTTATTTTGGATATATTTTTTTGGTAATACTTTTAACAGTTTTATATAAACTAATTTTTGGTACAGATTTTTTATTTACTATATCAGAGTTAAAACACTATATTATTACTTTATTTACCTTTACTTATAACTTTAAAGATTTGGCAATTATATTATTTGGAGCACCTAATGTAAGTTCCAATTTTCTCCCACATTTATGGTCAATATCTCTAGAAGAACAATTCTATATAATAGTTCCATTTTTAATTTATTTTCTTAGTAGAACGCAATTAAAAATACTAAGTATAATAGTAATAATATTATTTATTTTTATAAGGATATTTGGATTTTATTATTTGCATTCTAAAACAGATAATTATTTTTTATTAGGTTTTGCTATGGTAAGAAGCTCTGTGTTTCAGTTTGATGCTTTCTTTTTTGGTGTATTTGTTGCATTATTGCCACCAATTAATATTAAATATGTAAAACGACTTTTTTTGTTGTTTGTTTTAATAATAATAATAAATGATGCATTTAATTTGGTGTATATTCAAAATAAATTTGGTATTCACTGGTTTGAAATGATTGGGCGATATGATATCAATGTACGAGGGTTTTCTGTATATACTTCTGATTTTCTATTAAACATTTGTTGTTCTTGCTTTTTAATGCTTGTAATTAGTCCTGAAGTTTATATTTCAATACTCAATAAAAAATTATTTGTAAAGTGGGGAAGAGTTACTTACGGTGGTTATGTATATCAATATTTGTTTATTTTGCCAATAATATATTTTTTATATCCTTTTCTAAACAATCATATCAATCAGTTTTTTAGCGAACTAATCTGTGCTATATTGGCTATTTTCTCAATTATGTCATTTTCATTGCTAAGCTATGATAAGTTTGAATTGTACTTCCTAAATCAAAAAGACAAGCTTTATCGTAAGTTTTTAAAATCATAGTTGTAAAAAAATAAGTTTTCTTACCTTTAAACATAAATACCTATATTATGGAAGCTCAAGGCAAACCATCAGTAAAACTAACTTACTTCGAATCTTTTGACGGAATTAGAGGTGTTTGTTGTTTAATGGTTTTACTACTACACTATCAGTTTACTAAATTTAATATGCCTGCAATAATTGCCTATGTTGGTTTGCATAGTTTCTTTATTATGTCGTCTTTCCTAATTACCAAAACACTTTTAGCAGATATCAATAGAACGGAAAGTATGTGGCAATGTTTTAAAATCTATTGTATAAAAAGATTCACAAGAACATTTCCACTATATTATTTATATGTATTAATTGTAGTTGTTATTGGTGTTATACTACACTTAGCATTTAAAAACACATTTGGCATTTTTACCGAGCTAAAACACTTTGGTATGATGTTGCTTAGTTTTACTTATAATTTTAGAGAAATAGTACAGTTTTTAACAACAGGAAAATATGAACTCTATACCATTCTTACACCACACTTATGGTCGATGGCTTTCGAAGAACAATTTTATATTCTTTTCTTTTTTATACTTTTTTTTACACCATTAAATATTTTAAAAAAAATAGGTTGGGTAATAATTATAGTATATCCAATTTTTAGATTGCTGAGTTATAATTACATGAGTACGATTAATGATGACCAAGAGTTAATCACATTAATTATTGCAAGAAATACTATTTTTCAGTTTGATGTATTTTTCTACGGAATTGTACTCTCATTAACTACATTAAAACCAAGTAAAATTTGGATTTGGTTAACCTATATCTCTGGAATTTTATTAGCAATACTAATGGTTTATAATGCGATCATAAATTCAGATGTATTTGATGTTTCTTTCTTCAAAGCTATTAGAGAAGATAAATATTTTTATCAAAACTATGCTATAGTATATATAGATTTATTAGTAAATGCCTTTTGTACATTTTTATTTGCAGCTGTAAGTTTATATCCAGAAAAATTTAAAATATTTAATATTAAAATATTAAAACAATTTGGAATTCTTACTTATTCACTCTATATTTTTCAATTCTTTTTTATCTTTTTAGGAATAGCTCTAGCAGCAGTAGTTAAGCGATATATTAATGTATATATTGCAGATTTAATTGGACTTTCGTTTGCTTTAGTTACGCTTTATTACTTCTCTTTATTTGTACATAAAAAGTTTGAACTACCTATTCTTTTATGGAAAAATAAGTTTGTAAAACAGTTCTATCCAAAAAGAAAATAAAATATTACGAGGTGCAAACAAATAAAAGCAATACTATTTTCTTCTTTTTAGGCATTTTTATTTTGTCAATTATTGCATTTAAACTAACGCATGGTTTGCAAAACACTATGGATTTACTCTTTGGTGATGAAGCACATTATATGCGTAATGGCGTAGATTTATTTCATACCATTCACAAAGATTGGGGACCATCATATAATATTTGGTATAAATTGCTTTCTTTTTTTCAGTCAGATGTTATTAAACTCTACTATTTAAATTATCAACTTACTACAATACTGATTGGTGTACTTACATTTGTGTTTTTATATGTTTATAAAATAGATTTTAAAATTACACTTTGGCTATCTGCTTGTTTTTTAATTAGTAGCACTGTAGTAGATACTTGGCCAAGAGTATCGCACTTTACGGTAATTATTTTGTTGTTGTCGTTGATAATTATTAAATACATAAAAACATTGCCGAATAAAATGTTAGTGCTATTACTTTGTGTTTTTATTTGCTCTTATGCACGACCAGAATTATTTGTAGTGTTTTATATTTTATCAGCTATAACCGTAGTTGTATTAATTAAAAATATAAAAAATTACAAATCATATGTTGCATTATTCACTTTATGTTTACTTGTTTTTATTTTCTTTTTTGCAGTCTATCAATTTCCACCAGATTCTTTTAAAGGTTACGACAGAAAATACATTGCTTTTTCGCAACACTACGCTATTAATTATGTACTAGAAACAAAAGCACAATTCAATCCAATTTCAGAATGGATTCCTTTTGCAGAAACAAAATTTAAAGGTTGCAACGATTTTAAATGTATTCTACAAAATTACAGCAGTGCCGTTTTTTGGAACATAGGCATCAATATAAAAAGATATTGTTTGTCTTTATTGGTTTTTATAAGTAGTCTTTTATATCCAATTATTATTATTAAAAGTAAAAAAATATTTTTTCTATCAATAATACTATTTTTTGCTATTGTTGCATATGTCTTCATCAACAAAAAAAGTAGAACAAAATTTATTGCAAGTATAAAAGCAAATGCATTCGTATTATTTTTTTTATTGCTGTTTGGTTTACCAAGTGTTGGTTCTTCATTAGTCATTTTTCCAAGACAACATTATTTATTACTACATAGTATATTTATAATTTTTATAATTGCATTGCTGTTTAATGCAATTCCATTAGTAAAAAAAGTGCCTTATGTTTTAGTATTATTAGTCTTTATCGTGTTTATTTGGAAATCACCAAAAGCCAATAAGTATTCGTATTATCAAATGGAAACAGAGAATAAAAATCAGTGCAACAAAAAATTAATCGAATATCTTACTAAGCATAATGATAATAAAGAGCATACTATTTTTTCTAATCATTTAAGTTTAAGTAAGTTCTTGCCAAATAATTTTAGCGACTTTAACACAGAGTATGAGTTTAAAAAAGAAATGTACTTTACTCATTTGTTAATCGATAAAAAAATAGATATTGTAGTAATGAGAGATTTGTTATTGCAAGACCATTTGTTAAGCAAAGATACTACTTTTACTACTTTTGTTAAAGATCCAAGTGTATTTGGATTTAAGAAAGTCAACTTTGAAAATGATTGTAATACTTATTTATTAATAAAAGAATAAATTGAAATTCCTTAAAGAAAACATATTAGATGTTGTTGCTGTGTTGGTTTTATTGCTCATAGGAATAAAATGGGCTGTTGGTCTTAAAACTGCTATGGAAATTGTTTACGGTGATGAAGTAGAATACTTACGCAATGGTGTCGACTTATTTCATACCATTAGGAATAATTGGGGACCATCGTATAATTTATGGTACAAGTTTTTAAGTTTATTTCAGCACGATGTAATTGACTTATATTATCTTAATTTTCAAATCACAGGAATTTTAACAGCTATTTTATTTTATATTTTTTTAAGAATAAATAAAATACATATACTTGTATCATTTTTATTATCTGCCTTCTTTTTTATGTCGATGCTTAATGCTAGTAATTGGCCAAGAGTATCGCACTTTGTAGTAATTGTATTTTTTACTGCAACAATTATTGCTGCTTTTTTTAAAAGCAATACCAATAAATCAATCGTATTAACTAGTGCATTTTTAATTATTGCTTTTGCAAGACCAGAATATTTTATTGCTGTTTTTCTAAGTACATTCATTACCATTTATTGTTGGATAAAAGAAAAAGCGTCGTTCCATTCTACTTGGAAATCACTTGTAGGATTTACACTAATTGCCATTTTATTGTTTGGGATTTTTGGTTTGCCAAGCGGAAAATGGAAAGGCGAAGACAGAAAGTTTAGTGCTTTTAGGCAACACTATGCTATCAATTTAAAGCAAAAAACCAAAGCCAATTTTGATCCAGTTACAGAATGGATGCCAATTACCGAAAAAGAGTTTGAAGGTTGTAAATCATTTACAGAAGTACTTATCAAGTATCCAAATAAAGTCATTAAAAACACACTACAAAATATTAAAACAACAGCACTTTCATTAATTATTGTTTCTGGTGATTTTTTATTTCCTAATGTAGTATTGAATAAGAATAAATTAAAAATATTAATTATATCATTATTTATTTTTGTCTTTGTAGTATCATTTTATAGTAAAACTTATAGACATCAATTCTGGCATTATATCAATAATAATCTCAATTTTGTTTTTGCATTATTACTAGCATTACCAAGTGTAATGATTGCTTTGATGTTGTTTCCTCGAATGCATTATTTATATTTGCAAACACCACTCCTCATTTTATTAATGGCTATTTCAATTAGTATATTTATTAAAAAAATACCTTTTAAAAATATAATATTTTTATTTTTTGCTTTATTTATTTTAATACTTTCTCCAAAAGCAAATGACTATGTTTATTTTCAAATAGACAGTGATATGAAAAACTTCTGTCAACAAAAAACCATGCGTTTACTAATGCAAGATAAAACTCAAAAGCATGTAGTGTTTTCTAATTACTTAAATGTTTCGTACTTGTTGCCTAAAAATTATTCTGAGTTTAATATTGAATACGATTATAAAAAAGGCATGCAGTTTATAAATATAGTAGATAGTTTAAACATTGATATGATTTTAATGAATGATTATATCACTAATAATAAACTACTACAACAAGATACTACATGGTTAAACTTTATTGCCAATCCAAGTGCGTTTGGTTTTCATAAAAAAACAATTAGTACAGATTGCAATAGTTATATTTTACAAAAATGATTAAGCAATTTTTTAATTATATAGAACAAGGTATATACGCTGACACAAGAACAGCACAAAAACCATTTTGGCACTATGCAATTGGTATTTTATTTTTATTGCTAGTAGGCATAAAACTATACGCCAATTTAGAACAACAAATGGATATTCAGTTTGCAGACGAAGCAGCTTACTTAAGATTTGGCTTAGATATACCTAATAGTTTTAACAGAAATTGGGGACCATTATATTGTTTATGGTACAAAGTCTTATCATTTATTACTATAGATACTATAAAATTATATTATTTAAACTATAGACTATTAGGAATTCTATTACCAGTATTAGTGTATATTTTACTACTACGACTAAACATCAATGCTTTATTAGCAGTTTTTATGAGTTTTTGTTTGCTAACTATGGAAAGCAGTGTAATTGCTTGGCCAAGAATTTCGCACTTTTGTTTAATCATCTTAGTACTTGGATTAATCAATATTACTTACTTAAAAGATATAGTTTATAAATTATTATTTTTCGCAATCATTTGTTTGTTGTGTTCTTATGCACGACCAGAATTTTATTTATCATTTTTGATGATAGTTTTTATACTAGTAATTTATTTACTAATTAAAAGAAAAACACTTGTACAAAAACACTTTGTTGCTTTGTTGGCTTTTGTAGCATTAGTAGCAGTATTGCATTTTATATTTAGATTTCCTTCTAATGATTTTTTTGGTTATAAAAGAAGTGTAGCCGCATTTTTTCAGCACTTTGCTTTTGGTATGGTATACCAGAAAAAAGTAAATGCAGATGCTTGGTTAATTTGGGAAGACTTAGCTAAGCAATATTTTGGTACTTGCGACTCTTTACTATGTCTTGTAAAAACAAATCCAAAAATGTTTTTTAGTCATTTATTTTTATGTATAAAAATCCTAATTGTGTCTTTGTTTGTTTCATTTCCAAATTATTGCATTCCATTAGTTCTAATAAAATATAAAAAGATAAAAATTATTTTAACTATTTTGTTTTATATTTCTTTTGCTTATCTATTATTGAATAAAAACAAAAGAAACTATTTTCTAAAACTACTACAACAAAATTTATTCATATTAATTCTACTTATTTGTTTTGTAGTACCAACATTCATTTCTTGTATATTGTATTTTCCAAGAATGCATTATATTTATATGCAAAGTATATTATATATAGTAGTATTAGCATTTTTATTTGAAACGCTAATGCCTATAAAATGCACAAAATATGTTGTAGCAATTGTTTTAGTATTTTCTTCAAGTATAATTCTGATTAATGGAATTAATTACAAATTTTTAAATCTAAATCAAAATAAAGAAGTAGCAAATAAAACTAATCAGCAATTAATAAATTACCTACAATCACTACCTAATAAAAAACATACTGTATTTACCAATATGCCATTTGTAACAGGAATGTTAGATCATCGCTTTAAAGAAGTCAATACTATTTTTGATAAAAAGAAAACGATTCCATTTAAATATTATTTAGAAAATGATAGTATAGATATTATTATTGTTTCAGAAACTTTACTTCGAGATCCACACCTAAGCTCAGATACTTCTTGGAATAATTTTTATAATAACTATGAACAATTTAGTTTTAAACAAGATAGTCTGGCTTCTAACTACTATACTATTTTAATCAAAGAATAATAAAAACGATTGAATGGCATTTGCTCTATCCTTACTTAAATTAATAGCAGATGAAACAGCGATGCCATGAATACCAGTGGCTAATAAACTATTAACATCATCAAAATTAATTCCACCAATAGCTATAATTGGAATATCTATATTTAATTTATTTATTTTTTCTATGATATTTTTATAGCCATCAATTCCAAGAATAGGAGAGAGTTGTTTTTTAGTACTAGTAAATCTAAAAGGACCTAAACCAATATAGTTGATAGGCAATTTTGCAAGTTGAATAATATCGTCTATTGTGTTTGCCGTAGCACCAATAATTTTATCATCGCCTAAAATTTTCCTTGCTGCTAATATAGACATATCATTTTTGCCAAGATGAACTCCATGTGCATCAACCGTTTTTGCAACAGTTACAAAGTCGTTAATAATAAGTGTAGTATTGTACTGATTGGTTATTTGCTTGGCTTCTTGTGCTATTTGTAAAACAGTTGCTTCGTCTTTATCTTTAATTCTAAGCTGAATCCAATCAATACTATTTTCGCAAGCAGTTTGTATTAATGCTTGGTGTGATATATTCGCTAAATCTTGCGTTAAATAATGAAAACGACTTATCATATTTTATGAAAGCCCAATTTTGTGTTGTTACTTAATATATATTTGAGTGTATAATTTTTCGCCAACTGGCAAGATAATTTAAAAGGAATTCCTAATGCTATATTAGATAAAAGTGCAGCAGATAAAACGCAGCCAGTGCCATGTTTTTCTAAATTAGTAATTACATCTGGATGCAAAATATCTAAGCTTTCTCCTTCCCAAACCATATCTGTAGCTGGCGTTTCTATATTATGACCACCTTTTAAAAATACAATACAGTGTGCTGCCATTTTATTACAGGCAACAATAGCATCTTTGTTTTTAGTCAATATTTCAGCTTCTCTCCAGTTGGGTGTAATTACAGTACAGTATTTTAATATCTTTTTTAATGTCTTTTTTTCAATCTTATGTTTAAAGTCATAACCCATAGATGCTCTTAGAATTGGATCCCAAATAATATACGGATGCTCTATTTTTTTATGTAGATATTTTAATAATTTATAAAGTATATCTAAATTTTCTATTAATCCAATTTTAATATACTTTATATCGTATCTTTTAATAATCAGTTTAAGTTGACCTTTAATCTGTTTATAGTGTAGCCAATCTACTGCTTTAAAACTGTCTTCGGTTTGGTAAGTTATAGCTGTTGTAACTGCCATTCCTGCTACTTTGTGCTGTTCAAAGGTTTTAATATCAGCCAAAACACCAGCACCACCACTAGGATCGTAGCCAGCAATGCTCAATGTAATAGGTCGTTTGTTCATACTAGAATGAGTCATTAAATGTACTAAATATTTTTTGAAAATGTTCTATTGCTTTGTTATTATCTTGCCAAAGTGTACCTAAAAGTCCTATTCCATTTATATTATATGATTTAATTTGATTAATATTATCTGCTTGAATGCCTCCAACTGCAAAAATTTTTGAAGTTCTTTCTGTTAGTAATTCATCTTTTATTTGGGTCATGTTCCAATTGTTTTGGTGATTGACTTTTGAAATACTAGGAAAAAATGGTGATAAAATAAGGTGTTTAAATTGACTTTTATACTGTTGTAGCGTAGCAATATCATGTGCAGAAGCAGAACTTATTTTGTGGTTTTGATGTAACCAATCGATTACTTTTTGGTTGTAATTGGTGTTTTTACTCAAAATATCTCTAGTAAAATGATAACCAGCTAAGTCAAATTCTTTAGTAATAATTAAAGAAGTAGTGACGCATTGTTGCCAATATTTTTCTGGAATTTGTTCTACAAAATCGACTAAAGAAAAATCGTCTAACTCAGGTTTTCTAATGTACAAATAAGTGTTAGGATATTCCAAAAGCTGAGTGAGTACATCAATTTCTCCATCAAAATTGTCTGAAGCAGTGTAAATTATGAAATCCATGGTTCAAAATTACAATAAATAAGTAAATGTTATTAAATATATAAAATCTGGAAAGTATGGTATTTGGCATCTTTATTGTCGTATCTTTGTCAAAATTATTTTTTATGACACTTTATGTAGGAAATTTAAATTATGGAGTTACTGAAGATCAGTTAGCTGAATTATTTTCCAATTACCCAAGCTTTCAATCAGCTAAAATTATCACTGATAAATTTACTGGTAAAAGCAAAGGATTTTCATTTGTAGAATTAGACGACTCTAACGAGGCAAGAAATGCTGTAGAAGAATTAAACGGAAAAGAATTAAAAGGTAGAACGCTTGTAGTAAATGAAGCACGACCTAAAGCATAAATTTGAATGTAAAATGAAAGAAAAAGGCAGTAGTTAATTCTACTGCCTTTTTTTGTTGTAGGTTATATCATTATTTTCTTCTTTGCTTCACGCCCCAATCGTACTCAAATTCGCAAAGTAAAGTACCATCTTTGTCATAACCATTTACTGTGGTATGAAATGTTTGTGCATCACCAGTTGTTATTGATTTTAATACACTTTCTGCAATAGTTTTTCCATCATTGCAAACAAAAGTAGTAATTCCTTTAGCTTGTTTGATAAACTTAGCATTGCAACCTGTTACAAATGTAGACACAGATGGTTCTAATTTATGTACATACATCATTAGTAAAATTCCAGATGCTGCTTCTGATGCCATTCCTAAAACAGCCCAATAAGTTGAGCCAAATGGATTTTTATTTAGAAATTTAAAAGGTACGGTTACTTCGCAAGTAGTTTGATTAAGTGTTTTTAGCTTCATGCCAGCAATAGATGCCATTGGTAAAGTATAGGATAATCCTAGTTTATAGCTAATAGGATTGGTCATTACTTTTATATATTGATTTTGTTTTTCTGTAGATAACATAATTAATTTTCTGAACTAAAGATAATAAAAAATTACAATGCATGCATTGGATTTTTAAAATTTTTCGTTGATTATATTTCTATCTCAAGTTAATTAGTATTAAGCTAAATTTACAGTAGAGATTTGGGAAATATAACCATACAAAATGCTATTAACGCACTTTGCTCTGTGATAGAAAAATAATAAAGAGAAAGTGATAACTTCTATATTATTTAGAGCAGAAGACAATCTACACCTTACTCTTGCATACCAGAAAGTTTCCAATCTCTAATGATTTTGATTTGCTCTTCTGTTAATGGAGCTTTTTTACTTTTAAATGGCATGAATTTTTCATCGGTAGTTGGTAGTTGAACTCTTGTTAAAATGTCGTCGATATTTTCTATTGCTACCATATGGTCTTCCAAGTAAACATGTTTTCCTTCTGGATTAGTATGACATGGAGAACAACTTGCTGTAAATATAGGCAATACATCTTCTTTAAAAGAGTATATATTTAATTTAACATCTTCTGATGCCGTCTTACTGGCTTTTTTTGTAGCATTACAACTTACTAGTACTATACTTGCTACTATTATTCCGATAACCTTTTTCATATTTTTTTGTTTTTTATATAATCTATTCTACATTTGGTCGTCATTCCAGAAAATTTCGCAGTATAACGAAGAAATTTATCAGGAATCTGCCGTAAAAATCGTAAAATAGATTCCCAATCAAGTTGAGAATGACGATTTTTACTTTATTTTGCTTCCAAATGTATAACGAGTTAAATATAGTAAAACTTTATAAATTGAACTACAACACCCAAAGTTTTCTTCTACGAATTTCTTTTTTAAGTAGTTGCAACTCTCTACCCATTTGTCCGCCAACAGCTGTATTCTCCTGAGCTCTTCGTATTAAGTACGGAATGACATCTACTACTGGACCATAAGGCATGTATTTTGTTGCATTGTAATCTTGTGCTGCTAAATTAAAACTCAAGTTATCACTCATGCCAAATAATTGTGAAAAATAAATATGTTCATGATTGTTAATTAACTTGTTGTCTTTCATCAATTGTACCATTAGTGCTGTACTTTCTTCATTATGTGTTGCAACACAAATAGCTACATGATTAATGTTTTCTACAGCTATTTGCAAAGCACGATTATAGTCGTTATCTGTGGCTGCTTTAGAACTGTTTAATGGATTTTCTGTATTATTTTGTTTTGCATATTGGGCTTCTTTTTCCATATAAGCACCACGAACTAATTTTACACCATATATAATTTTATTTTCTATAGATTTATTGATTATGTTTTTAAAATATGTTATTCTACTTTTTAAATAACATTGAACAGTATTATATATTAATGGATAGTCTTTGTTGTATTTTAACATCAGCTGATATGCTAAATCGTCTAGTGGATTTTGATACCAACTTTCTTCTGCATCTATAAATAAACTTACTTGATGCTGATGTGCTGTTGCTGCAATATTATTTATTCTATCTATAGATTGTTGATACGATTTTTTTTCGGCAGTGCTTAAATCAATATTGTAGTGTAGTTTTTTTAAGATAGCCGAAGGAATTAATCCAGTAAACTTTGAACATACTTGTTTTACTGCTTGATGCTTTGAGGCAAACTGAATAGCATCTATAATTGTACTCATGGTTTTGTCAAAATCTTCGGTCGTTTCTTTTGCTTCTACACCATAATCTAAAATAGAATGTACTTTATACTGATATAATTTATCTATTTTTTTTTGAGTTAAAGACAGCGTTTCACCACCACAAAAAATACTGTAAATCGTAGGACGCATTCCTAGAACTACAGGAAATTTCAGTCCGTTATTTATCATAGCAGATGCTGTTTTCGTACCAATATTTACTAGCCAGTTGAGATTAATCAACCGATAAATTTGATAAGTTTTAATTAACTCATAGTTAGATAGATACTGAAATGCAATTTGTGTATTGTTAAAATCTATCATTATAAAAAATTTATGCGTTCCAAATTTGCCAACTTTTTTCGGCTTGTAGATATAACATTTCTAACCCATTTTTTGTTGTAGCACCTTTTGATTTTGCGTTGGCTAAAAATACAGTTTCTGTTGGATTATATACTAAATCATAAAATATATGATTTTTTGATACTTGATTATAATTGAGACTAGGACAAGATTGTTCGTTTGGATACATGCCTAATGGTGTTGTATTAACAACTAAAAGATAGTCTGCTAAGTTGTTGTTTTGGTTAAATTCATCGTAGGAAAAAATACTTTGTTGATGATTGGCATTTCTAGATAAATAAATAAATGGAATGTTTAATTGGTTTAAAACATACGCCACTGCTTTGCTAGCACCACCAGTGCCTAAAATAATTGCTTGGTTTATTGTTTGGTTGATGAGTGGTAACAAACTTTGTTCAAATCCAAAGGCATCAGAGTTATGACCACTTAAGATGCCATTGCTAAACTTGATGGTGTTTACTGCACCAATGGTTGTTGCTGCTTCATCTACAGTATCTAAAAATGGTATGATTTGTTGTTTGTATGGAATGGTAACATTGAGTCCTTTTAAGTTGGCATGTTGTTGTATTAAGCTAGGAAATTGAGCGATGTTTTCTAGTGGAAAAGTATCGTAGTAGCTATCTATTATTTCTTCTTTTATAAACTTTTCGGCAAAGTATCCTTTAGAGAAAGAATGCGACAAAGGAAATCCTATTAGTCCATATAAATTTTTAACAGCAGCTAAATTTATCATGCGACAAAGATAATTAATTAGCACCAACTTTTGTCTTGATATAAGACGAAGCAAATTTTGTAAAAGACGCTCTAATTTAATTGCATCAGAGTTATTCAAAGAAAACTCTGATGAGAGAATTGATGGGAAAACAATAGATTCCTGCTTTCGCAGGAATGACGAATCATGATTTTAAATGATAAGTATGGTGCTTTGATTATAAGTTACTCAAGCATTCTTGTACTATAAAATTGTTTTCTAAGTCTGGTGCTATATCAAATAGAATAGTATGATGTGTTGCATCTTCTGCTAGTAATTCTTGTAGCTGTATTTGTGCTTCTTTGTCTTTATGTTGCAATAAAAGTGCGGCTACTTTAGCGTATCTAATTGCTACATTGTTTTTTTGTAGTGAAATAGCATGATCTAAGTAAGAATATACGCCATCTAAATCATCAATATCATATAGTAATTTAGTTAATAAAATATAAGCGTCTGATTTGATAGGCATTAAATCTATCGCACATAAAACGGTAAACATGGCTACATCTTCTTCTTCTAACACAATAGCAGAATTGGCATAAGCTAATAAAAAATCATATTGATCATTATTTAATTCTTTTGCTTTCTCGAACGACTGATGTGCTTTGTCCCATTTATTTTCTTGCTGATAAGTTAAACCTAAATGATAATATGCTTCGCTGTGTGTTGGATCAATACGAATAACTCTATTATAATGATAACGAGCCATTTTATATTTTTCTAGTGCAAAGTAATTGTGTGCTTTAAGCATATTCATTTCTTCATCGTCTTCAAAAAGTGTAGACATTTCCGATAAGATAGCCAAAGCTTTGTCGTACTGTTTTGTTTTATGATACAGAGTTGCTAATTCTATGTATATAAAATCTTCATCTTCATCAATTGCTAATGCAAATTCTAATGCGTCTATAGCTTTATCTAAATTATCTAATGCTTTATAGCTGTAATGTAAATTGTACCACGCATTAAAATTATATGGTTCATTTTCTATTAGTGATTGATGAAATGCTAAACTATCGTAGTGTAGTGCATTAAAATCTGCTGCATAGTTAATTCTAGAAAAAGCTTCTTCATTCGTAGTGTCTTGAATGATGCATTTTTTTAGATATTCATATGCTTTGTTGTACTCGCTTTTATCTTCGTAAACATCGCAAAATTGCAAATAGATTTCTGGTAAATCATCTTTATCTGCTTTTAATTCTAATGCTTGAAGTAACTCTAGTGCTTTATCGTAATTGCCTTCAAAAGTGTAAATTTCGCATCTCAATAAACCAATTCCAATTTCAGATGGATCTAATGCTTCTGCTTTATCTAAGTATTGTAGTGCTTCATCGCAATCTTTGATTTGAAAAGTGAGTTGTGCAAATTTTAACCAAAGCATAGCAGAATAATTATGTACTTCTAGTGCTTTTTGTACTGCATGATAAGCATGGTCTAGCTCTGCTCTACTTTCGTAGTACGCAATTATCGACTCAAAATTATCTTGATTAAAAAAAATAGATTGATTGGTTTTAACTGCCTGTTCGTATTGTTGTACTAATTGGCTAATTTCGTTGTTAAAATTATCGTCAAAATTGGATAGTTGCATAATCTTTACAAAGTTAATATTTAAATTGTATCTTTAAATTAAAGGATGTTAATGAGAAGTTGTAAAATAGTTATACACATATTGTTTTTTTGGTTGCTTATTTTTTCGAATTTAAGTTTCGCTGAATCTATAACAACAGAAGACTCTATAAAGTTCGATAAGCTACATCATATCCAACAAAAATATTTGAATTGGGTAGACAAGAAAGACAGAGAATTACCAATGGCTTTTCCTGCAATAATTGGCAATAAATATGATGGTGTATTGCTTGGTGCTGGTTTAATTAATCTAAAGCAACCTGTAAAAAATGTAGATTTTTCTGGTTTGTTGCTCTACGGATTAAAATCTAAAAAAGTAAGTGGTGTTGCGAATTTGTATTATCAACTGCAACCCAAAAACTCTATTATAAGTAATTTGAACGCTGGTGTACATTTTAAATCGTTTTCGTATAAGTTAACGCCAAAAGCACTAAAATATTATGCCATTGCTCCACGAATTGATATTGCATTTAAAAGCAAGGAACAAAAAACTAAAATTCCTTTAGAACATCAATTGAGTTTTGTAAACCATAATGTTTTAGAACAAGCTTATAGCTATCAAACGAGTAGTGATACTTTGTATAAATTTTATGCTAATGTTTTAGCTTATACTTTACAACTGCAACATCAAAAATATGCTTCTAGTTTTGGTGTTTTTATAGAGCAAAGCAAGCATTATGTAAAAACTGGTTTTGAAGCGAATTCATTTATACAATATGGTTTAAAAGATTGGAAAACTGGTGTTCATTTACGCTTTTTTGGTGGTGGTTTTTTATGGCGAGATAAAGATTTTCGTTTTGGATTAAATACTCAGTATGCTTATAATTTAAGTGGAAAAGTAGGCGAAGTAGATTATTTATATGATGGCAATTACTTTGGTAGAAATGAGCAAACAGGTTTTGCTAGTCAGCAAATTAGTGCTAATGATGGCTATTTTAAAGTGATTAGTTCGCAAAATGGTGTACATATTGGTCAGACCGTAAACTATTTATTTGCATTGAATACTATAGTTGATTTTCCTGTACCTTATGTACCTATTAAATTGTTTTTTGATGTTGGTTATTCGTTTAACAATAAACTTTCGAATGGAAATATTAATGATTTTCCTATAAAAGGATTTCAGTATGATTTAGGTTTAGTGTTTAGTTTCTTAAACAGAGGCATTGAATTTTACCTACCAATTGCTATGAGTAAAGACTTTAAAGATTACTATAAAATATATAATCCGAAATTAAAACAAAAAATAACCTTTGCTATTAATATTAATGAACTGATGTTGCATAAAAAGATTAGAACAATGCAATTTTAGTATTGTTATTTTTGTCTTGACATTTACCTGTTGGCAAACAGACAAAACGAACTAGATACTGAAATAAATTCAGGACAAGCAGCATTTAAGACAATTTTGCTTTGGTCTGTGCTTTTATTCATTTTCAAACTAACTTATCTAGTCGTTTTACTATATCTACCCAAAGTGTGTCTTTCATAGATTTTTTGAAATAACCAAAATGATCAATTTTTTTCAGTCCAAAGTCGCTTGGTTTCAATTCTGAAAAAGTAATTGCTTTTTTACTTTTTACATTTCGCCAAAACGATTGTGTGTTTTTTGTATTAGAAATAGTATCATCTACAGCATAGTAAGTATGTATTGGAAAATCAAAATTTTGATAATGACCAATAGGAACAGTCTTACCATAAAATTTTTTATCAAAAAAATAATTGTCTTTTTCTAGCCAATCTCTCCATTCAAAAACCACCTTTTTAGGTAAGTTTTCCATAAAGCCAAAAGGTTTTGCATTTACAAATCCATTTTTTAAAACACTTATTGGTGAAAAAACATAAAAGAAAAAATACGCTTTTAGTCGGTAAGGCAATGGCATATTAGGATAGTAACCTGTAGAAACTGCTATATTAATTACTCCTGCAACATTACTTAGATCTTCAATAAAACCAATTTGTTGTCCACCAGCACTGTGTCCCATGAAAATAAAAGGTAAAGTTGGAAATTTGTTTTGCAAATATTTTTTTATTGCAGGCATATCTTTTTGTCCGTAATCTGAATAAGTATAATCACAGTTTTTTAAGTTGTCGTTTGGATTGCTTCCTCTGTAATTCCATAGGCAACAGAGATAACCATTTTCTGCTAAGAAAGTTAAAAAAGGAAGATAAAATTTTGTTGGTGTAGCTGTTCCGCAATTGAATTGTATGACTGCTTTTGGATTTTTTGGTACTAGCAGTGTTCCATTAAGTGGTACACCATCATTACAAATTACTTCAAAGTTTTCTTGAGTCATATGTATTATTTATTTTTTAATTAATAATTCATTTAAAATCATTTTTGTCATTTGATTAAAATCATTTTGACTATTTTCTATTCTTGCAACTTGTACTAAAGCCATTAAACTAATAACAATTTGCTTTGCTTTTAATGTAGTATGTTGTATTGGCTTGAATATTTTTTGAGTTTGTCCTTCTTTTAAAATTTCAGTGGTCCATTTTATAATTTGTTTAGAAAAAACTAAAACTTCTTCCTTTAAAGTAGTATCTAAAGTGTTAATGTCAGAAGTTAAAGCACCAACAATACAAACTTTTTGTGTTGTAATGAGTTGTTTGTAGTAAGCAAATAGTTTATTTAATTTTTTAAGTGCTGATTCCTCTTTGGTTTTCATTATAGTTTGATGAAAAATATATTGATGATTTTGTATAACAGCAATTCCTAAATTACTTTTTGTAGGAAAATGATAGTGAATAGAAGAAGTCTTTATACCTAATGTTTTAGCAATGTCGTGATAACTAAAAGCATTATAACCATTGGCAATTATAAGATTATTAGCTATAGCAATTATTTGTTCTTTTGTATCCATATCTTTATCTATCTACTAGTAGATAGATAAAGATAGTATTCTTTTTCGAGTAAACAAAATGTAATTTGATTTTTTATCGCAGAGTCCTCTTTGAGAGACTCTGCTGAGAATATAATTATAGTTTTTTACCGTAGAGACTCTACTCTGAATATAAGATTATGCAGCTACGCAGCATTGTGCTATTTCTTTAGTTTTTCTAATAAGGTTGAAGTGCTACGCACTTCTAATAAACTAATGTATCATTGCAATTATGTATTATAAAAAACTAAACTGTAGTTTTTAAGCTCAATTCTTTTAGTTGTGCATCATCAATTGTGCTTGGTGCATCTAACATTACATCTCTACCTGAATTGTTTTTTGGAAAAGCAATAAAGTCTCGTATAGATTCTACACCATTTAATACTGCACACAATCTATCGAAACCAAAAGCCAAGCCACCATGTGGTGGTGCACCATATTCAAATGCATTCATTAAAAAGCCAAATTGTTTTTTAGCTTCTTCGTCTGTAAATCCTAAGCGTTCAAACATTTTTGCTTGTAGTGTTTTGTCGTAGATTCTAATAGAACCACCGCCAATTTCTACACCATTAATGGCTAAATCGTAAGCATCTGCTCTAACTGCACCTGGATTGGAATATAATTTTTCGATGTCTTCTTTTTTTGGTGATGTAAATGGATGATGCATGGCAAACCATCTGTTGCTGTCTTCATCAAATTCTAACAAAGGAAAGTCTACAACCCAAAGTGGTTTGAATTCGCCTTTTTTTCTTAAACCTAATTGATTGCCCATTTCTAAACGCAACTCATTCATTTGCTTACGCACTTTATCTTTTTCGCCAGATAAAACCAATAACATATCGCCTTGTTGCATATTTGCTTTAGTAGCCCAAAGTTTTAAATCTTCTTCGGTAAAAAATTTATCTACAGATGATTTTAAACTACCATCGTTATTCCATTTTAAATAGATTAAACCTTTAGCACCAATTTGTGGTCGTTTAACAAAATCGGTTAATGCATCAATTTGTTTTCTGGTATATTCACTAGAATTCGCTGCATTAATAGCGATTACTAATTCTGCATCATCGAAGACTTGAAAACCTTTTCCTTTTGCTACATCGTTTATTTCTACAAACTGCATATCAAAACGCAAATCTGGTTTATCACTTCCATACTTCTGCATCGCTTCATCATACGACATTCTAGGAAAATCACCTAGCTCAATGCCTTTAACTTTTTTAAATACTTCTTTTGTTAAATTTTCAAATACATTTAAAATATCTTCTTGTTCAACAAAAGCCATTTCGCAGTCAATTTGTGTAAACTCTGGTTGTCTGTCTGCTCTTAAATCTTCATCTCTAAAACATCTTGTAATTTGATAGTATTTATCAAATCCAGAAACCATAAGCAATTGCTTAAATGTTTGTGGTGATTGTGGCAAGGCATAAAACTGACCTGGATTCATTCTGCTTGGCACTACGAAATCTCTAGCACCTTCTGGCGTTGACTTAATTAAAAAAGGTGTTTCGATATCTAAAAAACCTTGTTCGTTTAAGAAGTTTCTAACTACATGACCTACTTGATGTCTGAACATGATTTTGTCTTTGACTTCGTTGCGTCTTAAATCTAGATAACGATATTGCATTCTCAAATCTTCGCCGCCATCAGTATCATTTTCTATAGTAAAAGGAGGTGTTTTTGCTTTAGATAAAATATTGAGTTCACTAACAATAATTTCAATATCACCAGTTGGCATATTTGGATTTTTATTGCTTCGTTCTACTACTTTTCCTTTAGTTTGAATAACAAACTCTCTACCTAAAGTTCTTGCTAACTCGCATAGTTCTTTGTTGGTTTCCATATTGAAAACGAGTTGTGTAATGCCATATCTATCTCTTAAATCGACGAAAGTCATTCCTCCAAAATCTCTTGTTTTTTGTATCCAACCAGCTAAAGTAACTTCTTGATTTAAGTGTTGTAGATTTAATTCGCCACAAGTATTTGTTCTGAACATAGTAAAATATTTTCCTTACAAAATTAAGCATTTTGGCTATTGTACTACAAGAATGAATAATAATTAATAATTAAAATATCAAGAGAAATTAATCAATTGGTATTAAAGATAAATTTTACTCGAATTGCAACTAATAATTTAAATTGTATATGACTAAAGATTACAAAACCTCACAGTGATTTTGTATATCAATACTTTCCAATACTCAATAACACTAAGGTACAAGCATCTAATGTTTCAATATTTTGTGCTTGTGCTAATTGTTGTAATTCTGCGTTTTCTGTTCCTGGATTAAAAATAATTCGTTTAGGTTGCTGTGCTAAAATATAATCGTAGTACTGTGTTTGTCTTGTTGGATTTAAATACAATGAAATAGTATGTATATCTTCATAATTTTTCCAGTCTGTTTCTACAGGAATATTTCCAATCATTCCATTTTCAAAACCAAGTGCTATAGTTTCAATATCATTAGCTTTTAATTTTTGCACTGCTCTGTTGCTATATCTATCTGGTTTTAAACTTGCACCAAGTACTATTGTTTTTTTCATATAAACAAAGATACTGCTTGTATTTAAGATATACAGAAAAAAGCATTGCCAAAGTTCTAAACTTTGGCAAGCTATATTTAGTTTTTAAAATTGATAGGAGATGCCAAGTTTTAAATACATCATATTAGAACCTGAAGACCTATAGTTAAAATCTGTTTTCTTTTTTTCGCTTAAAAAGCCACGCCAACCAAACTCTGTTTTGTAACTTAAGTTATCTTTAATTCTAACTTCATATGCTGTGTTTATAATACAACCCAATCCAAAATATTTATAATTATTAGATTCTACTTTGTAATTATCGCTTCCCATAAAATAATATTCTATATAATCATTTCTTCTATCAAAAGTACCACGAGTGGTAATACCCAAACCTAGAGATAGTTTATTATTAGGTTTGTTTAGTAAATAACTTTTTAAATATGTACTAAAACTACTAGTTGAGTTTTTACTGGTGTAAATCTATATTCGCCAATTAAAATATCAACACTAGGAAAAACAACCATATCGTTGCTAGTTTTAAAACCATGTGTATATAGTAATTCATTTTCAATAGCTACATATTTATGAAAATTATAGGCTGTAATTTAAGCCCAAACCAAGACCAACATAAACCGTAGGTTTTCCAGAAATAAAACTTACTTCTAAGCTTGGTTGTATACTGTGTTTATTATTTATTGGTATACTATCTTTTGCATTACTATCTATACAAAATACTAATAATGTGAGTATTATTATAAATTTAGCTCTCATTATTCTTTTACTCTCTTTTTTGTATAGTATATCTTAAATAAGGTGTAAAATAAATATGTTCGGCACTTTGCACAGAAAGCAAATATTGAAATTGCGATTTGATGCCTATGCTAAACTTATCATTAATAGCGTATTCATAAGCTAATTGAAAAGGTAATCCAAATTCTGTTACTTTCAAATCTGATATTCCAACAAAAGATGGATATGGAGTATTATTATATATTAAATTTATATTTGGTGTTCTTATGAAACTAAATAATATACCAGTACCAAGATGTATGGAATTCTTTTTAAATGTAAACTTTTTATTAAAAGTTATTTGCGTTGCAAATATCTATCTACCATTTTGCCGTTATAATCAAATGTAATGTCTGGTTGAAATGGATTTTGTGGTATGTCTCCATATGTAAAATTTCTACCAAACCTATTATAATCCATACCCATAGAAATATAAAAATTTCTTCTTAGCATTATATTAAACTCTCCAAACAAATTAAAACCAATCGGCTTTTTTCTTTGTAAATCTATAAGTCCTGTATTCTGGCCTGCAGGTGCTTCAAAGTCTAATACTTTATTCCAAATACTATACGATAGACCAATGCCAGAAGTAATAGAAAACCTATTTTGTGGTTTAGGTGCTTTTTCTTTTGCTTGTATACCAGAACAAAGCAATAGAAAAATACAAAAAACAAATTTATTCATGGTTTTAGTTTTAAAAAGCATTGCCAAAGTTTAGAACTTTGGCAATGTTATATTTGGTTTTTAAAATTGATAGGAGATGCCAATTCCTGCTTTTAGAAAGCTACTACCTCCTGTTCTATATTTTTCATTTTTTTCTCTGTCGTAAGCTCTTTTACTTAAATCTGTAAAATAATGATTGTACCCAAAAGAAAAATTCAATCCTATATTGTTTTTTAAAATATAAGTATAACAAATATTACTTGAAATTCCTAGGTCATTATATTGCTCAAAAAAAGTTTGAGTAATTATTAATTCTGGTGCTGAACTTCCATTAGGTTGCAAATCTACTATCCCAGAAGTAATTACATCTGTTATATTTCTATATTCAATAGCTAACCCAAGCTTAAGTTTGCTTTTAGTATTGTTAATGCAATAAAAATTTCCTTTTATGTTTAATAATATACTAGAAGTTAGACTTGGAACTTTCTTGTCAAAACTAATACTACCATTTATACCATCTAAGTAATTCTCTTTCCAATCATTTAAATTTCTTTTTGCTCTATTAAACCCTAAAGAAGTTTGTAAGCCAATCCAACGATTAAATACATATTCATAATTTACATCAAACATAAACCCATTCGTAAAGTATTGATTATGTTTATTATAATACATATTGCCGCCAATATTATGCCTTTTTATTATTGATATAGAATCATTTTTTGCAGAAACCTGTACACAATTAAATATCAATATGATAATTACTAAATATTTGTATTTCATAATTATATTTATTAATAGATAATTGGTAGTGTAAATTGAACACCATTCATATTATATATTGGCCAACTTTGTTCAGTTCCATTTCCAAGATTAGAGTTTAATTTATTCGTATTATAGAACATTATTCTATCATATGTAGTATGACCAACATGGTCATCTTTATTGCCTATATTTATATTAACACTAAAAGGTATTCT
Organism: Chitinophagales bacterium; assembly: GCA_020636535.1. Taxonomy (NCBI): domain Bacteria; kingdom Pseudomonadati; phylum Bacteroidota; class Chitinophagia; order Chitinophagales; species Chitinophagales bacterium. The sequence continues at coordinate 356,030 of JACJXT010000013.1, read as the reverse complement.
AATTCCAGCTATTTCAGCTTCAACATTAATATTTAAATTTATCCATTCTTTTAGACCACCATCATCTTCATAAATCCCAAACACTTGGTTGAATTCCAAAATATTCCATGAATGATCCCAAATATAGTTTAGTGTAAACCACTTTCCTTTATCTTTTCTACTAAAATTTCTTCCTTGTAAGTTACTTGCATTAACTGTACTATTGGAATTATTAATATTTAAAGGAGCTTTTGCTATATAAAACCTAAACTCTGGGCCACCCATTAAAAATCCTTCATGGTCACTAGTATATTTAAATCTTCCTAAGTTAACATACATTGGATCTAAAATAGTACTTGTTGAGCTAGTTGTTGTTCCGCTTCCTGAAGTGCTACCACTATTTGGGTCATATGGATCTACTTCTTCATATATCTCGATAGGAGCTATTCTGTTATTATCAAACTGACCTATAACTAATACTGGTTCTTGTAGTGCTAATGTTTCATTAACCAATATAGCAGCTAATTCTTCTTCGTCATCTCCTTCTATTTTCCAACCATCATTTTCCTCTTCTTTAATCTCATCTTGGTAAGTTACTGCAAATGTTTCTGGTGTTGGATAATCTTCATGATAAGGAAAGTAAAACTCTACATCGTTTTCTACTAGTTCATCAATAAGTGTTTGTGTTGCTAAAGTTCTTGCATTAGCATTGGCTGTTATTCCTAACTCATTATAAATAGCTTCGGCAATTTTACTTGGCTTGTCTAAAATAGTATTCCACTTATTAGGTAAAATTTCTTTAAAGTAAACGGCTTCGTCTCTCCATTCGTGTTTGCTTGTAATAGCTCTAACGCTTTGGTAAATTTCTTGTCTTACTGCTAGATCTTTAACAATCTTTGCCATTAATAGAGCAGCTTCTTGATTAATTTTAGCACGATGCTGTTGCTCGGCTGTTAAATTAGTTTGTGGTTCTTGTTTTAACACTTCTTCTTTTTTACAAGCGTTAAAAGTTAACAAAGCAAATAGTACTATTACTAGTAGTTTTGCTGTTTGCTGTTTGCTGTTTGCTGTTTTCATATTTTTTATTTTGTTCACAAATATAAATATAAAAACTTGAAAAATAAAAAATATTTTATAAAACAATAAAATTTGAACAAATTAAATTTATAAGTAGTTGTTTTTGTGTACTTGTTAATAGTTATAGTGCAAATATGTTATAAGTAAAATGAAATACCAAAACAGTTTTACAGCTTTTGTGACATGTTAAAATTGAAATATAAATATGTTATTTATTGATTATGAGTTATATGCAATAAAAAAAGGTGCTTTTTTGTGACATATTAAGAGAATAACATTGCCAAAGTTTAGAACTTTAGCAATGTTATAGTATGAGATTAATCTTCTTTCAACTCTAACAGCACCATATTTTCTACATGGTAAGTGTGTGGAAATAAATCAAATGCTTGGCTTTTTATAATATTATATTTTTCTGCTAATAATGCAACATCTCTGGCTTGTGTAACTGGATTACAGCTTACATACACTATAGTTGGTGGCAATTCTTGTAAAAAAACTTGTATCACATTAGGATGTAGTCCAGCTCGTGGTGGATCTACAATAATTTTATTTGGTTTGCCATGTTGTGCAATAAAATTTTGGTCTAACAAAGCTTCTACAGTTCCACTTGTAAAAGAACAATTGTCTATTTTATTGAGTGTTGCATTAAAATTGGCATCATCAATAGCTTCGGGAATTTGTTCAATACCAATTACTTGTTTGCATAAATGGGCAATGTATAAAGCAATACTTCCAGTTCCAGTGTATAAATCGTATACAATTTCGTTAGTGCTAAAATTGCCAAACTCAATTATGGTGTCATATAGTTTTTTTGCTTGTGCAGTATTCGTCTGAAAAAATGACTTTACACCAATTTTGTATTGTACATTTCCAAGTTGTTCTATAATATATTCCTTTCCAGAATAATTAATAACATTTAAATCGTAAACAGCATCATTCTTTTTGGTATTGATAGCATAGTTTAAAGAAGTTATATTTTTAAAATTCGTTTTAATATAATCTAATAGTTCAAAATTCTTGTCATCGTTTTCACCAAAACTCAACAATAACATCCATTCTCCAATGCTAGTATTTCTAATCATTACATTTCTTAAGTTGCCTTCATGAAACTTTACATTGTAAAAAGACATATTATTATCTATAGCAAATTGGTAAATAGCATTTCTAATTGTGTTGGCAAAATCGTCTTGTAAATAACATTTATTAATGTGTAATATATGTTCAAATCGTTTTGGAATATGAAAACCTAAAGCATTTCTATTAAATTCCAAACCACTTTTTATTTGTTCGTCTGTTAGCCAAGCTCTATTAGAAAAAGTATATTCTGTTTTGTTTCTATAAAATTCGGTTTTGTCTGCACCAACAATTGGCAAAACAGTTTCAATATTTAATTTGCCAACTCGTTTAAAAGCATCTGCTACAATTTGCGTTTTGTATTTCAATTGATTAGTATAACTAGCATGTTGCCAAGTACAGCCACCACAAGTTCCAAAATATTCACAAAATGCATTAATTCTATCATTAGAAGCTTGTTTTACTTCAATGATTTCTGCTAGTGCAAAATCTTTTTTTTGTCTCGTTAATCTCACATCAACAACATCATTTGGCAAAGCTTTACTAACAAAAATTACTTTGCCATCAACTCTTGCAATTGCTTTTCCTTCGGGAGCAATTTGCTCAATTACAATATCTTTAAGTATAGTTCTCTTCATTTATGCTACAAATTTACTACATATATTGAATATTAAATTTTAGATTTTTTGTAAATTTGAGAGTTATGAAGCAATTGCTACTTTTTATATTTTTCTTATCTTTTTTTAATACAATATTTTCTCAAATAATACAAGAAAACTTTAATACGGATGATTTTAAAAATACTTGGACATTGAGTAGTAATGTAGAACATGCATTGGCTATTGGAAAAGATTACTCTAAATTTGTTCGCTTTCATCCAAAATATCAAAATGAACATATAATAATGCCAAATTTTGTTACTGATGGAAACGCTTATCAAATTAAGTTTGATTGGAACAAAGCTAGAAATAATAGTTTAGATTCAGTACAATTTCAAGTTTCTAATGACAATGGAACTTCGTGGCAAAGTATATATAGTATTATTAATGGTAATGAAAGAAACTGGATAACTGATTCTTTTGTTATTACTTTAAATGGAAATACATTAATTAGATTACTATATCAATCAACAGGCACATTTCCTTCACAGTATTTCAATTTTGATAATTTTATAGTAGAAAAAATAAATCTCACTGCAATAAAAAACAATGCACAAGTTTTAAATTGTAGCATTTATCCAAATCCAAGCACAAACTTTATTAATATAAAAGTAAATAGTCAAAATATAGATAGCTATATTTTACAAATTATAGACAACTCCGGAAAAATACATCACCAGCAATCACTTAATAGTATTTATAATATTTTACTTGGTATTGATGTATCTTCCTATACTAAAGGAAATTATATTGTTAATATTTATAATGATATGTATCAATATTCTAAAAAAATAATAATTCAGTAAATGAAAAATATTATACCAATTATATTACTATTAGTGTTTGTAATTATATTTACTTCAACTAAATCTGCAACTGTTGGCTCGTTTCAGCAGTTTATTCTGGTAAATGATAGCAATACACCAATAACTCAATCTTTCTCTCTGAGTAATTTTACTATTAATTGGAATGCTAGTAATTTACAATTAAGTATTCGTAATAATGGAAAAATATTATGGCAAAATCTATCAAATACAGGATTTATTGGTGCAGCTATTGGCGATGAAACTATTACAGAACAAGCAGGTTCTTTTTCTATAAAAGATAATATTCAAAACATAACTACACATCAAACGGTACATCAAATCTTAGCAACACTAGATACTATTTATATTATTGGTGATATTTTTTTAGCTAATGATACTATTGAGTACACATTAACTTTCTCTCTAAACCAATATGGCGACTTACATTTTTTGCTTACTACTAATAACTTAAACTACAATCGATTGTTTTTGAGTTATGCTTGTAATAGCAGTGAGCAGTTCTTTGGTTTAGGCGAACAACAATCTCATTTTAATCATAAAGGCAATAGAGTGCCAATTATAGTGCAAGAACAAGGTGTTGGAAGAGGTGATGTTTATAGCAATAATCCAATTGAAAATTTTATAGTAAACTTAGTTTTAGGTAATGCAGTTGGCGATGATTACACTTCTTATAAAGTAGCACCACATTATATTAGTTCAAATATTAATTCATTGTATTTAGAGAATTATGAATACTCTGAATTTGATTTTACTAAAAACAATCAAGTGCAAATTGAACTTTTTTCTACTACAATGCAAGGCAATATTATTTATGCCAATACAGTTTATGATGTATTTAAATCATATACTAATTTTTGTGGTAGAATGAATGTCTTGCCAGATTGGATTAGCAATGGTGCAATAATTGGCATGCAAGGTGGTACTCAAAAATTTTATAATGTTTGGCAAACACTCAATGATGCAGATGTACCAATTACTGCTTTTTGGTTACAAGATTGGGTTGGACAAAGAACTTCTGCTGTTGGTAAACAGTTGTGGTGGAATTGGGAATTAGATAATCAACATTATCCAAATTGGAACAATATTTATGATACACTACAACAAAACAATATTCAACTAATGGGTTATATCAATCCGTTTTTAGTAAGAGTAAATGGCGAAAAACCTAACTTTAGAAGAAATCAATATGCAGAAGCTAGAGACAATAATTATTTAGCTTTAAATCATAATGGCAATATTTATCAAGTTCAAAATACATCTTTTTCTTCTGCTATTTTAGACTTAAGTAATGATGATGCTATTGAATGGACAAAAGATATTATTAAAGATGAGCTACTAGCAAGAGGTTTAAAAGGTTGGATGGCAGATTTTGCAGAAGCTTTACCTTTTGAAGTAGAATTACATAGTGGAGAATCTCCTAGTACTTTTCATAATAAGTATCCAGAAGTTTGGGAAAAATTAAATAAAGATGCTATTAACGAAGTTGGATTAACTGATAGTATTATTTTCTTTTCTAGAGCAGGTTATGCTCAAAGTCCAAAATATACAACACTGTTTTGGCAAGGCGATCAAATTGTAGGTTGGGGCGAAAACGATGGATTAAAATCTGCGGTAACTGGTTTACTTTGTGCTGGCTTGTCTGGTTTTACCTTAAACCATAGCGATATTGGTGGATACACTTCTATAGGTGTAGAATTACTAAATGTAACTTTCTTAAAACGAAGTCAAGAGTTGTTGAGAAGATGGACAGAAATGGCAGCTTTTACACCAGTATTTAGAACACACGAAGGTTTAGGTCCAGATAAAAACTATCAAGTATATCAAGATGATAGTACAGCACAGCATTTTGCTAAGCAAGCAAAAATATTTCAAGCTTGGTTTTTTTATAGAAAACAACTTATGCAAGAAGCTCAAGACTATGGTTATCCAATATGCAGACATATGTTTGTAGAGTTTCCGAATGATGTAAATACATATACCATATCTTATCAACAATATATGGTTGGTAAAGAGTTATTAGTGGCACCAATTTTAAATCCCAATACTACAAAAACTAGTGTTTATTTACCACAAGGAACTTGGGAAAACTTATGGACAGGAGAAATTATTAATAGCACAGGTCAAACTATTACAGTTACTGGTTTAACTGATAGAGCAGCAGTTTTCTTTCCACAAGGTTCTACAATAGGAAATACATTTAAACAAAATCTAGTTAGTGCAGGTGTTTATTAAAGCCATTACTTGTTAAAAATAATTAAAAGCTTTGTAATCATTTGAAATATCTATTTTATGCTACAAAAATTGGTATTTTTGATTAAAATAAATGTTATGAAAAGATTTTTACCTATTCTTTTAATATTTTCATTTGTAACCAATAGTAAGGCAAGCGACGAAGTTTTATTTACTGTTGGTGGAAAACCAGTTACACAATCGGAGTTTGAATATATTTATACCAAAAATAATTTTAATAATCAAGCAAACTATAGTAAACAATCATTAGACGATTATTTAAATTTATATATCAATTTTAGATTGAAAGTTGAAGAAGCACTAGCACTTGGTTTAGACAAAGATGAAAAACTAAATGCAGAACTAAATACTTACGAAAAACAACTACTCAATGCCTATATTGATAAAGAAGTCTTAGATAAAGTACTACAAACCGAATACGATAGAAGCAAACAAGATGTTAATATTAGTCATATATTTATAGCTTCTAATCAAGGTGATGATGATGAAATTGCTGAACAAAAAATCAAGAACATTTATCAAACGCTACAAAAAGGCAATATTAATTTTGAAGACTTAGTTTATATGTCTGACGATAAAGCTTCTGCTGCTAAAAACGGAAATTTAGGTTGGTACAATAGTTATCAAATTATCTATCCAGAAATTGAAAATGCAGTGTATAGTTTAAAAAAAGGAGAAATCAGTCAACCAATAAAAACAAAATTAGGTTATCATATATTAAAATTAAATGATACTAGAACTGCATTACCAAAAATTAAAGTTGCAGTTATTAAAAAATTTAAACCATTAGATGGTGATTCGACTAGAAGCAAACAAGTAGCAGATGATGTTCAAAATATCTACAATCAATTAAAAAAAGGAGCCGATTTTACTGAGATGGTAAACTTGTATAGCGAAGACGAACTATCTAAGAAAAATGGAGGTATTTTACCTTGGTTTGGCATTAATGAGTTTTTTTCTGGATTTGAAGATGCTGCGTACAGTTTAAAAAACATAGGTGATATTTCAAAACCAATCGAAACAAAATCTGCATGGTATATCATTCAAAAATTAGATGAACAAAAACCTGTAGGTTATAATGAAGCAGCAATTACATTAAAAACAAAATTATTAAATAGTAATCAATATGATTATGCATTAGACCAATTTCTAAACAAACAGAAAGCAGAGAACAACTTAGTAATAGACAATCACAATAGAGTGTTATTTTTACAACGACTACAAGATTTAGCTAAAACATATCCATTTAAATATCAAGAAAAAGATAATCCATTAACAGTAGCTACTATTGGTAATGTTGATATTAATGAAAACGATTTAGGTAAAAATATAGAAAAAATATATTATTCATTTAATGTAGATAAAAACATCGACAGAAATTATGCTTTAATTGATGAAGCAATTAATATGATGGTGCTAGAAAATTTCAAGCAAAATGTAAAAGACAACAATACAGAATTTAATCAGCTGATGAATGAGTACAAAAATGGAATTATGATTTTTGATTTGTCTGAAAAAAATGTGTGGAATGTAGCTGCATCAGATTCTGCTGGAATTGAAAACTACTACAATACACATCTCAACGAATTTACTACACCAAGTACTATGGACACTAGAACATTTGAGTTGAGCAATAAAAAAGTAGCTAAAAAAATATATAAAACAATTAAATTAACACCAGATATTGCTACAAATGCAGTGATAGATCAAGCTAAAGTATTAGGCGATAAATCTGTTACTGTAGATAAACAAGTAGATGAAGTAGACAAAAATTCACCATCAGTATTATATAGTTCAGATGGTACTAAATACTTTATTGTACAAGAATGTAATTTTAACGAATCTAAAGTAAAACCACTCGATGAATGCAGAGGTTTTGTGATTGCAGCGTATCAAAATCAAATAGAAAAAGATTGGATAAATACACTTCAAACTAAGTTTCCTGTAAACATTAACGAAAAAGTGCTTCAAAAAATGATAAAAAACTAAATTTCACATTTAGAAAAAACAGAAAACACTACTTTTGTATCAATTCAATAAAAAATATGTATAAATATTGCACCATATTAATTTGTTTATTTGCACTTCAAGCCAAATCGCAAAATATATTACTAGATAAAATAGATGCTATTATCGACGATAAAATTGTACTACACTCTGATATAGAAAACCAAATTATTTTACTTGGATTAGAAGAAGAAGATTCAGTAGATTCTAGATGCGAGTTAATGTATCAGTTAATTTTTAATAAAGTACTTACTAACGAAGCAGAAAAAGATTCGTTACCAATTTCTGCCGACGATGTAGAAGACGAACTCAATAGAAAAATAAACTACTTTGTATCTATGGCTGGTTCGGTAGAAGCATTTGAAGATTACTATAAAAAGAACATAGAACAAATTAAAGACGATTACAGACAAGATGTAAAAGAACAAATGTTTGCCGATGAAATGCAAAGAACAATTGTTCAAGACATTAAAATTACACCATCAGAAGTAAAACAGTTTTACGATAAAATACCAAAAGACCAACTGCCATATTTTAATGCAGAAGTAGAAGTAAAACAAATTGTCATTAAACCAAAAATTAGTGCAGAACAAGATAGCTTGGCTTACGCAAAAATTAGTAAAATTAGAGATGATTTAAAAAGTGGCAAATCATTCGAATTACTAGCAACACTTTATTCAGAAGATATTGGTTCAGCACAAGATGGAGGAAATTTAGGTTGGGCTTCTAGAGGCAACTTTGTAAAAGAATTTGAAGCAGCAGCTTTTAAATTACAACCTAATGAAATTTCAGACATCGTTAAAACAGATTTTGGTTATCATGTTATTCAATTAAATGAAAGGAGAGGCGACCAAATAAATTTAAGACATATATTAGTTCGTCCAAAATCTACAGCAGATGATGCAGAATTAGCTTTTAATACTTTAGATTCTATACGAAACTTAATTATAGATAAAAAACTCTCTTTTTTTGATGCAGTTCAAAAATACTCTGATGATGAAAACTCAAAAACAGTTGGTGGTTCATTACTCAACTACGAAACAGGAAGCACCGTTTTAGATATTACTACACTAAAAGAAGATCCAGAATTATACCAAGCAATAGATCAATTAAAAGTAGGCGAATTATCTAAACCCAAAATGTATCAAACGCAACAAGGCGAAACAGCGTATAGAGTTTTATTACTAGAAAGCAGAAGCGAACCACATGTTGCAAACTTACAACAAGACTACGACAGAATTCAAACAGCAGCTAAATCATCTAAAGAAGAAGAAGTAATGCAAAAGTGGTTTGAAAAAAAATTACAAAAAACTTATCTTCAGTTAGATGATAGCTATAGCAATTGCGAAAATTTAAAAAAAATCACAAACCAATCTTATGAGTAAATTCGAAAATGATGTGCAAGGAATAGATAGCTTAGCTAAAGATTATCAAGCTTTACTGCAAGAAATTCATAAAGTAATTGTTGGTCAAGAAGAAGTTATAGAACATGTACTGTTATCAATTTTTTGCGATAGTCATAGCTTGCTAGTAGGTGTTCCTGGATTAGCAAAAACATTACTCGTAAAAACAGTTGCCGATGTACTTGATTTGAATTTTAAAAGAATACAGTTTACACCAGATTTAATGCCATCTGATATTATTGGTGCCGAAATTTTAAACGAAGACCGACAGTTTAAATTTAATAAAGGACCAATATTTGCTAATATTGTTTTAGCCGATGAAATTAATCGTACACCACCCAAAACACAATCTGCTTTACTAGAAGCCATGCAAGAAAGACAAGTAACAGCAGCTGGATTACAACATACACTAGAACCACCATTTTTTGTACTAGCAACACAAAACCCAATAGAACAAGAAGGAACTTATCCATTACCAGAAGCACAATTAGACCGTTTTATGTTTAATATAGTGTTAGACTATCCTAAATATAACGAAGAAATAAATATAGTAAAAACTACTACAACAGACAGTGATGTTAGCGTAAGCAAAATGATAGATAAACAAAAAATTATTGCTTACCAACATCTAATAAGAAGAATGCCAATTGCAGATAATGTAGTAGAATATGCAGTAAAACTAGTAAGTTCTACTAGACCAAACACCGACAAAGCAGCAGCTATTGTAAATGAATTTGTAGCTTGGGGAGCAGGACCAAGAGCATCGCAAGCATTAGTTATAGCAGCCAAAGGATATGCTGCTATACATGGTAAATACTCACCAGACATAGAAGATGTACAAGCAGTAGCATTGCCAATATTACGACACAGAGTAATTAGAAACTTTAAAGCAGAAGCCGAATCAGTTTCTCTAGAAAAAATACTAAAAGAGTTGTTGTAGACTAATATATTTTATTATTATAATAGTATATTGTACTTCTATTGATTTCAGAAATAGTTAATACTAACTGCTTTTTATACCATGAGTTACGCACATGGTTACTTCAATTGAAGTATTTCATACAAATAGAAAGTAGTGCGTATTACTTTAACTTTATTAGCACGATACATGCTCTTTTAAGCAGTAAAGCGTGGCGTAACTACACAATCTAAAATAATAACCTATTTTTCCTAATGCGTAATTTGAGTTAATTCAAATTATTAAGATTTGCACAAATACTTTACCTTTGAACTTGCTAGTTGATGAAACCTAAATGGAGTATTATAAGTTTATTTTTCTTGTTCTTTGTAGCAAGTGTAGGAACACTACTTCGTTCAGCTCAATTTATTCCTAAACACTTTATCTTTCAAAACTTAGTACATGCACATTCGCATATTGGTTTCCAAGGTTGGATATATACTAGCTTATTTCTTTTCTTAACAACTAGTTATCTTACTCAACAGCAAATTGAAAATGGCAAATATATACTACAATTTAAACTTACTGTTTTTATTTTGTTAGCTATTTTACTAGCATTTGCCATACAAGGTTATGCTTTATTCTCTATTATCTTTTCAACCATATTTCAATTATTTAATTATTGGTTTATTATTAGATTTTTTAAAGATACACGCCAAAAGAAAGCATGGTCGCTGGTATTTATAAAAACAGGATTAATTGTAGGTATACTATCTACTTTAATGCCATTTTTAATAGGATTTTTAGCCGCCAAAGGTTTTAATGGAACAGAAATATATCACGCAGCAGTATATGCTTTCTTGCATTTACAATACAATGGTTGGTTTTTATTTGTAGTTATAGGTTTGTTGTTGCAATATGTAGAAGAACGACAGATAAAATACAAGACTACACCCATAAAATATTTCTATATATTAATGAGTGTTGCTGTAATTCCTGCAATTTCCTTGTCTTTTCTTGGAATGAGTTTTAGTCGTTATTTTTTAATTCCTGCTTACTTTGTAGCCATAATTCAACTAGGAGCATTGTTCTGTTTTATAAAATCATTTAGTGGTGTATGGAAATCAATTACAGTACAAAACAGTCAATGGATTCAAAGTTTATGGTGGATTTTTATTGTTTCTTTTATTTTTAAAATGATACTTCAATCGTTATCAGTAATACCATTATTTAATGCATTAGCATTCAACAACAAATTGATTATTCTTGCTTATTTACATTTAAATTTCTTAGGAATATTTACACCATTTATATTATTTATACTATTTACAAAACAATGGCTTCCATTAAACCATTTTACAAAAATGGCTTTACTATTATTTATATTTGGATTTATATTTACTGAACTAATTTTATTTACAGGTGGAATAGGATTGTACTATAATCTTACTAGTATAATTATTGCAAGTTTAGGTATTGTATTAGCAGTTGCTATTTTGATATTAAATAGTATATCATATAATTATATAAAAATAAAATAATATTAGGTATATTGCATAAATAAGTTAATTAGTATTAATTTTTATTTAGAACGATTCTAAACTTAAAAATGAATATTATATTTGGCTGATAATGAGATTATTTTTAATATCCTTTTTAACAATTACACTTGTTTCGTGTAAAACAAAAACAACCAAAGTAGTACCTATTCAACAAATAGTTGACTTTAATGGCTATCAATCGTATGTAGAAAATACAAAAGATACTTTATTATTGGTCAATTTTTGGGCAACTTGGTGTAAACCATGTGTAGAAGAATTGCCTTATTTTATTAAAGCAAGTCAGACTTATTCTAGCAAAAAATTTAAAACTGTTTTTGTTTCTTTAGATAGAGCTGCCGATTTTGAAACTAAAGTAATTCCGTTTACCACTGAAAAAAATATGCAAACAGACTTATTATTACTTAATGATGTTAAAAATATGAACACTTGGATTAGAGCCATCAATGAGCATTGGACTGGTGCAATTCCTGCTACTATTTTGTATAAAAATGGCAAGCAAATTTATTTTCACGAAGGTCAATTAAAAGAAGATGAATTAAATCAATTAATCAACAAATATTTATAATATGAAAAAAATCAACCTAATTGTAATGGCTTTGTTTTTAGTTGTAGTATTTACAGCTTGTAAGCAAAACGCAAAAGAAACAACAGAAGAAACCGAAACCGTTGTTGTAGAAGAAACAACACCTACTGGCTACAAAATTGGCGATGAAGCTACCGATTTCTCGCTTAAAAATGTAGATGGCAAAATGGTTTCATTAGCAGACTATCCAGATGCAAAAGGATTTATTATTGCTTTTACTTGTAACCACTGTCCGTATTCTATTGCTTACGAAGACAGAATTATTGCACTAGATGCAAAATATAAACCACTTGGTTATCCAGTAATTGCTATCAATCCAAACGATCCAGCAGTAAACGAAGATGATAGTTTTGATAAAATGGTAGTAAGAGCAAAAGAAAAAGGATTTACTTTTCCTTATTTGTTTGATGATGGACAAAAAATATTTCCGCAATATGGAGCTACAAAAACACCACATATGTTTGTATTGAATAAAGAAGATGGCAAAAATATTGTTAGGTATATTGGAGCAATAGACAATAATTATGAAAATGCAGATGATGTTTCTGAAAAATATGTAGAAGCAGCAGTAGATGCATTATTAGCAGGCGAACCAGTAAAAACTGAAACTACAGCTGCTGTTGGTTGTGGAATTAAAGTACAAGAATAAATAGTCAAATTTAATTTAAATCGAGAAAGAGTTGTCTTAATGGCAACTCTTTTTTTATTGCTAACCTGAGTTCGGTCTAAAAGTTATGATAAAATACTGTTTATCAATAATTTGGATTTAAACAAATATTATAAAGGTGATACAGCTACGCTGTATTTCATAAATTTTCTATCATTTCTAATAAGGTTGAAGTTCTACGCACTTCCTATTTAGAACAAGAAGTATGAAATACTTCAATTTGAGTAACCATGTGTGCAACTCATGGTATAAAAAGTACCTAATGCATAATTTGGGTTTATAAATCAACTTGGTATAAAAAACCAATATACAAAATATTGGTCTTGTTTATTATTCACTATAGTCTTACCTAATCAAGTTGAGATTCTTGTAAATAAAAAAATCCATAACTTAACAACTGCTAAGTTATGGATTTTGGGTTTTAAGAAAAAATAAATTTACTTTTTCTTAGCTTTTTTTGGAGCTGCTAATTGCTCATCAAATACTTCAATACCTTTGTGAAGTTTTTTGAATTTGTCTTCATTCAAAGAATAAAAGATTTTCTTGCCGTCTCTTCTTGTAGAAACAGCATTTACACCTCTTAATACTTTAAGGTGTTGAGAAGTAATTGATTGCTCAATTTTTAGTGTGTTGTAAATTACATTTACATTCACTTCTCCTTTTTCGTTAATCAACTTAATGATTTTGAAACGAAGTGGATGAGCCACTGCTTTTAATAGTTCAGCTGCTCTTTCCAATTGTCCTTGATTTAATTCAATTTTTGCCATAATTTTTTTTTAATTAATTATTAGTTATGTAGTACACAAATATAATAGAATATTGTTAAATAACAAACTAATATAAGAAAAAAATGAATTTTCTTAAAAAAAAATGTGGATAAGTCTATTCTAGCCAATTAATTCTCTTAGAATATGGTTGATTTCACTGATTCTATCTTTGTTTACAGAATAGTAAATATTTTTTCCGTCTCTTTCTGTTTCTAGTACACCAGATCTTCTTAATAAAGCCAAATGCTGAGAGGCAACAGATTGCTCTACTCTTAGTTTTACATAGATTTCTGTAACTGTCATTTTACCATTCGTTTCTATCAATTCTATGATTTCTTGTCTTAGTGCATGATTCACTGATCTTAGTACTAATACTGCTTTTTTTAGCGTATGCAAGTCAAAACTACCATTATTGTTTACTGCACTTGCTTGTTTTGGAATTCCCATTGTCATAATTAATTTGTTTTTTTATTGAATAAAGAGTTTGTTTACATATTAAGTAGTTATGTAATATCAAAAGGTTGCAAACAGATAATTATTTTTTTTGATTGGTGTAAAATGACTTGGTATAATTGGGTTTGGTATATGCTACATCTGCAAAGTTTTTTGCTTTTAATTCACTGATAGTTGGTAACCATAAATGTTTAGCAGAATAATTTGTATCATTACATATTGTAGTATTTAATGTGGATAACTTTTTGAATTTTTCTGCACCATTTCCAAAAATGAGATATTTTTTTTCGCTATTAATAAAGTTTGGCGACTCATTTACAACAATATATGGTTGGTCTGCTAGTACTTCTTTAAAGTTTTTATCATAAATAGCCATAAAAACTTCATCGCGTCTTGCATCTATAGTTGGTATAAAGTAATCATATTTGTTTTGTACTTCTATATGTGCGTAGCAAGACACTAATAATGTAGAACAAGTAATTAATGGAATATTGAGTGCATAACAAATTGCTTTTGCAGCGGCACTTACAATTCGTAGTCCTGTATAAGAACCTGGACCATTGGTAATAGCTACTGCTTCTATATCTTGCATAGTAATATTGTTGCGTTGCAAGATGTTTTGTATGAGTACATTTATTTTTTCTGAAGCATTGAATGCGTTGGCTTCTACTATTTCATCTACAATAACAGAAGTTGTAAAGAGTGCTACAGAACATTGTTTTACAGCTGCATCTAGTGCTAATATCATTATTTATATTTTATTATTTTTTCTCGCAGAAATCGCAGATTCTAGTAGAAGACATTTCTAATATTTTTAAGCAAAGTGTATTATAGTATACTTCTATTACTTATTACATATAAATAACATTGTTTAATTATTTATTCCTAATATTTTATGATACTCGCCTGTGTTGCTTAATATATCTACTGCTTTTTTTACTTCTTCATCAGATTGCAGTGCATTTTCTATTCTTCCTGCTTCGTAATTGTATCTGCTTACAATTTCTTGTTGTAGTAATTGTTTTATTTCGTTCTTGTATTTATAAATGTCTTGTTCTTTGTCGTGTTTTATTTTTTGTTCTAAGTCGTTGATTAAACTCATTACACTTGCTGACACACTATCTTTCTGAACATCTTTTTTTAATTCTGCTAAAGCATCTTCACTATAAGTAGTATAATCGTAATCTTTGCCTTTTAATGCATTTACAAAATCATCGTACTCTGCATCCGTTAATTTAAATTTATTGCCATCTCTTAGTGTTGGATGTTCTACAAAATATTTATTGGCATAATCAAATATAAAATAATCTCTAAATAAAGTAGCTGTAATAATTCCCCATTGATGTGATTCCATTTTAATATCTGGTTCAATACCTGCACCGTCTTTTACAATTCTACCGTTTTTAGTTTTGAAAGATTTTCTAAGAGAGTCTGGAACTGCATTTGCATTGCCATCATCATCTCTATGTGAGTAATCGATTCGTTGAATACATCTTCCGCTAGGAATATAATATTTAGAAATGGTAACTTTTAACTGAGATTTATAAGCAATTGGTTTGGTAATTTGCACTAATCCTTTTCCGTAAGTATTTTGTCCGATGATAACACCTCTGTCTAAATCTTGCATAGAACCAGAAACAATTTCTGATGCAGAAGCAGAACCACCATCGGTTAAAATAACCAAAGGAATGTTTACATCTACAGGATCTGCAAGCGTTGGATAATCTACATTGTAATCTGTAACCTTACCTTTAGTACTTACTATATTAATGCCTTTGTTTACAAATGTATTGCAAATGGTAATGGCTTCGTTAAGCAAACCTCCGCCATTTCCTCTTAAGTCTAAAACAATGCCTTTTGCACCTTGAGCTTTTAAATCTTTCAATGCATCTTGTACTTCTTTACCTGCATTTTCTGTGAAAGATTCTAGTTTCATATAGCCAATATTGTTGTTTAGCATTCCGAAGTATGGTACATTTTTAATTTTAATTTCTGCTCTATTAAAAGTATATGATGCTTCTTTATTGGTAACTGCTTTTATTACTTTCAACGATAATGGTGTGTTTGGTTCGCCTTTTAGCAATTCACTCACTTCATCTGGAGAATAATCCTTACAAGATTTTCCATCAATCTCTATAATTTTATCGCCAGCTTGTAAACCTGCTTTTTGTGCTGGATAACCTTCGTACGGTTCGGTAATCATTACCAAGCCATCTTGTCTGCCAATTCTTGCACCAATGCCACCATATTTACCAGTAGTTTGTAGGCGATATTCGTCTATATCTGCACCAGTAATATAATTGGTAAATGGATCTAAACCTTCTAGCATTTTATTAATACCATCGGTCATAATTTTATTTGGATCTATTTCATCTACATAGTTATAGTTTAACTCTTTATATAATGTAGTAAATATTTCTAAGTTTTTGGCTATTTCAAAATATCTATTATTGTCGTCGTTTGCTCGAGTGGTTAATACTAAAAACAATAATAAGATTAAGATGTATTTTTTCATAAATTGTCGATTAATTATTACAAGTACTAAACTACTATTTTATGAGCTTCAAAATAGTTAAAATTATTGAACTGAAAAGTAATTAGGTGAGAAATTGTTAAAATTTTAATTTTTAGTATTTTATTAAGGAACTGGATCGTAACCACTTCCACCCCAAGGATGACAAGACAATATTCTTTTTGCTGCTAGATATCCGCCTTTAAAAAGTCCATATTTTTGTAGTGCTTCTAATGCATATTTAGAACATGTTGGTTGATACCTACATTTACCTTGACCTAAATATGGTGATATTCCTACTCTATATAATGTAATTAATAGTATAAATGGAAAAGTAATTATTTTATTGAGTAGTTTCATTTTTTTATAGTAGTGAGGTTTTTTTGAAGATTGTTAGAACCAAGATTTTTAGATATTAGATTTTTTTGATTAATGAGATGATTATAAAAATATAAGCATTTTTGCTAACGCTTAGGTTGATGACATAAGATAACTATTTTTTATGCTAAATTAGTAATTTTATTGAAGTAATGAAAAGTATAGAAGTATTTAGATTTTATAGAAGATTGCTAGAACCAAGATTTTTAGATTTTTTGTCTTGGTAAATTTATACTTTTACTTCTTTATTCCATTTTGAGTGCCTAGTAGTCGTACAAAAATTTCGGCTCCTTCTATTTGTGCTAATACTACTTTTACTAATACTGTTAATGGAACTGATAGAAACATTCCTGGAATTCCCCATAAAAATCCCCAAAATAATAAACCTACTATTACTGCTATTATATTTAATGATGCTCCTTTACCTAAAAAATATGGTTCAATTGCAGATGCGAGTAGTGCATGATAAACATAAGCAATTACAATTAAAAATAAAGCAGTAAAAGCATTGTCAAATTGTATTAAACCTAGAAAGAATACTGGTACTAAGGCAATTAATGCTCCAACTAATGGTATGAAATTTAACATGAAACTTAAAAATCCCCACATAAAAGCAAATCTTAAGCCAAATAGTTTACAGATAATAAACACACCTATTCCATATAAAAAACTAGTAAAAAATTTTACTTCTACATAACTCACTATACCTGTTTTTACTTCTTCAAACGAAGAAATAAATTTTCCACTTTGTTCTTCTCCTGCTAAATAATGTAAATAGTTTTCATAACGCATTATTCCAGACATTAGAATAACTAAATAGACTATGGTTAGTAAAAATTCTTCTAGAAATTCTCCTACATTACCAATGAAAATAGTCGATTTATCGGTCATGAATTCTTTAGTAAAAGTATCTATCATTAAATCTATATCTAGTGTTTGCCCAGAAAATGATTCGTAGTGTGATAACAATTGGTCTAACTTTGTTTTTAGTTGAAATATAATTTCTTCTTTATCTCTAATTAGCTCTTGAAAAGTATTATAGAATAAATAGCCAACGCCTACCATAATACCTATGCTTAATAACCACAATAGTCCAACACCAACAAATAAAGGTACTTTTTTTTTGTCGAGCCATGCTAGTATTGGTTGAAACAAGACTGCTAGAAATAATGCTAATATTAATGGAACTAATATATCACTAAATAAGTTCATCAAAAATAAAATAGTTATTCCCGTAAAAAAGAATAATATATTTCTAATAGAGTTTAAGTGCTTTTCCATCTAAAGTTCAATCTTTCCGTTAAAAACATTTACAGCTGGACCTTCTAACCAAATATCACTAAACTGATGATTGTTTTGAGTAAAATAAACGCGTAATTCTCCACCTGGTGTTTGAATTGGTAATGAACCTGCATTTATTGCTTTTATACTTGCTACAGTTAAAGCAACAGCTACAGTTCCTGTACCACAAGAAAGCGTTTCATCTTCTACACCTCTTTCGTAAGTACGCATACTTATATTATCTATATCATTAGTATTAATAAAATTTACATTGATGCCTTCTTTAGCATAAGTATCATTGTATCTAATTGCTTTTGCTTGTGCTACAAAATCATCAATGGTGATATTATCTTTCATTAAAACAAAATGTGGCGAACCTGTAAACAAAACAAAAGCATCTCCATCTTTATCAATTTTATTTACATCTATCATCTTTAATTTTACTGCACCATCTGCTTTTATTTCAAAATCATGTTCTCCGTCAATAGCAATAAATTTGCCTTTATTCGTTGTAATACCTAACTGAAATGCATAGTGTGCAATACATCTTCCACCATTACCACACATGGTACTTTCATTGCCATCTGCATTGTAGTATACCATTTTAAAATCGTAGTGGTCATCGTTTTCTATCAACATTAAACCATCTGCACCTATACCAAATTTTCTATCGCATAGCTGTTGAATTAGTAATGTATTTTTATTAAAAATCAAATTTCTATTATCAATAATAATAAAATCGTTGCCTGTTCCTTGATATTTTGCAAATGTTTGAAGCATCAATCAAAGGTAGAAGTTTTAATTTACATTAGAATTTAAAATTGGTTAACTTTTCAGCACCCTATTTTTACACTTCTTTATATTTGAAAAGCAACTTAGGCATTTATTTTGTGTTTATAGTTTATAGATAAAATTTGATGCATATGAAAAAATATATAGTGATACTGTTTGTAGGAATTGCGAGTGCCTTATTAGCACTTGGCATTCAGAATAAAATAATTAATAAAAGACAAAATAATTTAAGTAATAACACTAGTAATAGTGCTAACTTTAAATTTGCCAATTACGGACCAACTACTTCTGAAAATGCTTTTGTTGTAGCTGCTAAAAATAGTACGCCTGCTGTAGTGCATATTAATACTTCTTATAAGGTAGATAAGAAGAGCATGCAACAAATGAATCCGTTTTACCAATTTTTTGGTTTGCCAGAAGGTTACGAAATGCCAGACCAAACGCAAGAAGGTGCTGGCTCAGGAGTTATCATTTCTAGCGATGGATATATTGTTACCAATAATCATGTGGTAGAAAATGCTAGTGCAATAAATGTAAGCTTATATGATAATAGAAACTACAAAGCTAAGGTAATTGGTACTGACCCAACTAGCGATTTAGCTGTGCTTAAAATTGATGCTAAAGATTTAGATTTTCTACAATTTGCTAACTCAGATAATGTTGAAGTTGGGCAATGGGTTTTAGCTGTAGGTAATCCGTTTAATTTAGCATCTACGGTTACTGCTGGAATTGTAAGTGCTAAGGCCAGAAATATTAATATTTTAAGAGAGAAAGCAGGCAATATGGCTGTTGAATCTTTTATACAGACAGACGCTGCTGTAAATCCTGGTAATAGTGGTGGTGCTTTGGTTGATTTGAATGGCAATTTAATTGGAATTAACGCTGCTATTGCTACACCAACTGGTTCTTATGCTGGTTATTCGTTTGCAATTCCGTCTAACTTAGCACAAAAAGTAGTGAAAGACATTATGGATTTTGGTATTGTGCAAAGAGGTTTTTTAGGTGTTAATATTAGAGAAGTTGATGATGAATTAGCAAAAGATTTAAAATTAAATAAAATTGCTGGTGCTTATGTGGTAGATGTTGTTAAAGGAAGTGCTGCTGCAGATGCTGGTATTAAAAATGGCGATGTGATTACTAAAATAGAAAATCAAGAGATAAAAAATACTGCCGATTTAACTGAACATGTTGCAAGATATAGACCTGGCGATAAAATTGATGTTACTATGATTAGAAATGGTGATGTAATAAACAAATCCGTTACACTTAAATCTAAAGACAATACAACGAGTTTAATTAGTAAAACTGATGTTGAAAGTAGTACATCTTCTGGTAATGTAATGCAAGACTTAGGTATAGAAGTAAGCGAAGTAAATTCATTAACTGCTAAAAAATTAGGTATTGCTGGTGGTTTAGAAATTAAGAAAGTTAACAACAATGGTTTGGTTGCAAAAAATACCAATATTAAAGCAGGATTTATTATTGTAGGAGTCAACAATCAAGCCGTAAGAAATAAAGATGATTTTGAAACTATTGTAGCCAATAGCAAAGGTGGTGGTATTTTATTACAAGGAAAATATGTAGGACAATCTGGTATTGAATACTTTGCTTTTGGTTATTAGTAATTTACTTCTGTAAGATAGACTGTTTTATAAACAGAAAGAAATGATTGCTATTTGATTGACAAATATCTATACATCAATACAAAGACTAGTCACAAATTATTATCTTGCATGATTAAATGCTTTATAAATATCTAACATTATTATTAAATATACCACTTTTATTAATAGGTTTTTTCTTATTGAATAGAAGTGCTGGTTTTTTTGTAGATGGAGCTTCTTCTATTGCTAGAAAAATAAAGTTGCCAGAATCTATGATTAGTTTTACTATAGTCGCTTTAGGTGCATCATTACCAAAACTCTTCACCAATATTTTAGCAGTTATGAATGGTTATGATGATTTAGTCATTGGCAATGTAATTGGTTCAAACATATTTAATTTATTAGGAATTATTGGTATTGTTGGATTATATCGACCAATAAGAGCCAATCGTTATACTTTATTTATTGGCATACCATTTTCAATTTTATCTGTAGTGTTATTGTATTTATTGTCTAATAATATATTGTTTGGTACAAAAAGTATAGTGCTAGGTTTATCTAATTTTGATGGTTATATTTTGCTCATTGGATTTATTGGATTTATGACCTATGGTTACTTCAATGTGAAAAAGCACAATGCAATTTGGTTTGAAGAAAGTCATCAAAAAATAGAACACTACGCTATATGGTTTGCTGTACTCATGTTTATTATTGGTTTGATTGGTTTGTATGCAGGAGCTATTTTAGTAGTCGATAATTTAATAGACATCTCAAGAAAATATCACTTGTCGCAACGATTTTTAGGTCAATTTGTACTAGCACTTGGTGGCTCTTTTACTATGTTGTGGTGGACACTCAACTTTAAGACACATCAAAGTAAATTTGAAGTTAGTTCATTAATAGGAACCAATGTGTTGAATATTTTTGGTATGTTAGGAGTCTGTGCAGTTATTGCACCAATGGCTTATAATACTTCATTTAATATAGATATTTATATATTAATTGCTATCTCTATTTTGTTAATGTTGTTTTTGTGGACAGGAAAAAAACTAAATCTAAGTTTAGCTAAGTGTAGGTTTTTAGTATTGTTATTAATAGTATATATGGTATATTTATTTGTTAGATGAAATTAGCACAAAAGAAAACAGTGCAAATTATTAATCAATTAATGAATTTATAAATTGTTAAACTGATTCCTCAACCCAAAATAATTGTTCAGTGATAAAATCGCAGAAGAGTTTGCCTTCGTCAGTTAGTATATAAGTACCATTATTGGCATTTACCCAAGCATTTCCAATAAACGGACTCACCTCAAATTCAAAGTAGCGTCTTAGTTCATTGCCAAATAATTTTTCAATTCTAGCAGACTGAACGCCCCATTTTGTTCGCATTCCTGTTAATACAAACTCATTGTATTGTTCTATATTGGTCAATGTTTCCTGTTCATTTGGAATATTATTTGAATTAATACTGTTAATATATTTTATATTGTTATTAATATTCCAAAATCTTGATTTGCCATTGTACGAGTGTGCAGATGGTCCAATACCTAAATAAGGTTTTCTATTCCAATAATTACTGTTGTGTATTGCATAGTTTTTATCGGTACAAAAGTTAGAAATTTCGTACTGAGTATAACCATGCATTTTGGTAATGGCTTGTAAAATTCTAAAGTGAGTTGCCATTTTCTCTTCATCTACATTAGCTACTTTATGATGTTCTATTTGATAGTGTAAAGCTGTTTTTTCTTCTACAGTTAAAGCATAACACGACAAATGTTTGATGCCAAATTCAATTAAGGTCAGTAAATTTTTTTCCCAATTTTTATCACTTAAAGTTGGTGTGCCATAAATCAAATCGCAAGTAATATTATCGAATTGTTGTTGCTGAGCTAGCGTAATACTATCATATGCTTGTTGAGTAGTATGTGCTCTGTTCATATATTTTAAATCATCTTCAAAAAAAGACTGAATACCAATTGATAGTCTGTTTATTGGTGTATATGCTTTTAAATCTTTTAAATATTGACTATTTAAATCATCTGGATTCGCTTCTAGAGTAATTTCAGGAAAATCATCAACATTAAAAGTATTGTATATTTTATTTAATACTTTAATTATATCTGCGGTATCTAAAATACTAGGTGTACCACCACCAAAATAAATACTACTAATTTGAGTGTTCGGTTCAAAAAAATTAGCTTGTAAATCAATCTCTTTAACCAAAGCATCAACTAAATCATTTGTGTTTTGTAGTTGCGTAGAAAAATAAAAATTACAATAACTACACGCTTGTTTACAATACGGAATATGTACATAAATTCCTGCCATAAACACAATATTAGAAACTATTACTGAATATTACCAATGTAATCAATAAAATAATTAGCGTTAACCTAAAAGTAAGAAGAACTTTTAGAGTATAATCAAGAGTGACCTTCAAGAAATTTAGTGAGAACAAATAAAAAAGCGTTAAGAAAATATTGTTGTTTGAGCAGAGCAAGTTTCAAGATTTTTAGCTTTTTTATGTGGTTCAAGCGTTAAGAATTTATTGTAGTCTTGATTTTTTGTTCCTTTTGTATCAAGACAAAAGGAAATGCTAATTTTATATAATGAAGTATTAATTTCAATATATTTAAAATGTATAATTTTATATAATTATAACTTGGTTGCTTTTTTATTGATATTTTTGACATTACAATTTTAGTATTGCATAAAATATTACTATATATAATATTTGTATTTTGTTTTTCCGTAGTTAAAGCAAATGATATTTTTCTGCTACAATTTAAAAGTAGTGATAAAGTAGTAAAGCAAAAACCGTTGACTTTTAAAAGTAAAGCAGCAATGGTTGAGTTTATTAAAAAGTATGCACAACAACAACAGCAAAAAGGATATGCTTCATTTTCGGTAGATAGTTTAAGTTGTACAAACGACTCGTGTATTGCTGAATTGTATTTTGGAAAAAAATATAAAAAGAATGACAATAGTATATATCATCTAAAACAAAACATCGAAACGCAATTAATCAGTTTAGAAAATAGTGGTTATCCATTCGCAAGTATTTCGTTAGATACTATTATTTGGGACAGTACTGCTATCAATTATCAATTATCAATAGATACAGGTCAGTTGATACGAATTGACAGCTTGTCAAATTTAGGAAACGCTAAAATTCATATTAATTATTTACAAAACTATCTTAATGTAAAACGAAATAAACCATATAACGAAAGCAAAATAAAAGCTATCGATGAATTATTGTATAAATTGCCATATGTAAATATTGCACAGCCAACAAAAATTTTATTTAAAGAAGATAAAGCCAATGTCTACTTTAACTTAGATAAAAGGAAAGTAAATAAGTTCGATTTTATTGTAGGATTTTTACCAAACTACAACAACACAGGAAAGTTTTTAGTTACTGGCGAAGTAAGAATAGACCTAAAAAATGCTTTTAAAAGAGGAGAGGAGATTTTTTTAGAATGGGTACGACTGCGTCCAAATTCTCAGCGACTCAACATTAAATTCAATTATCCTTTTTTGCTCAACACACCTTTAGGTATTCATTCTGATTTTAAATTAGACAAAAGAGATTCTACTGCTTTAGATTTAATTTTTAATGTAGGATTACCATACTATACTAAAACTAATAATTATATAAAAGGATATTATAATTTTTCACAAACTATAATGTTGCAAACCGATACATTGTATGCCAAAACTCAAAAAAAGCTACCTAACAATTTAGATGCATCGTACAATTTATATGGAATTGAAGCGTACTACGAAAATTTAGACTATCTCTTTAATCCTAAAAAAGGTTTTGAACTAAAACTCAATGCAGCTATCGGAACTAAAAAAATAAAACCAAACATTCAACTTACTACGCTTAGCGATGCTACAAATTTTAATTACGCTACTTTATATGATAGTATTCGATTAAAAACGGTGAAAAGTAATTTTGCTTGGTTGGCAAATTATTATCTTGGAATTGGCAAACGAAGTGTCTTTAAATTGTCCAATAGTGGAGCAGCTATTTTCAATCAACAATTGCTAAAAAACGAATTGCTACGAATTGGTGGCAATAAAATTTTACGAGGTTTCGATGAAGAATCTATTCTTGCATCGCAATATGTTTTAACTACTATTGAATATCGACTATTACTAGCAAAAAACTCTTATTTTTTTAATTTTATAGATTTTGCTTTTGTAAGGACCAACTTTGATGCACAAAAAATAAATAATTTTCCATTTGGATTTGGTGCTGGTATAAATTTTGAAACTAAAATTGGTATTTTTGGGCTCACTTATGCACTCGGAAGGCAAAATCAACAAGCAATTAGTTTTAGAAACTCCAAACTACATTTCGGTTATGTGGCATTGTTCTAAGTTATTTGCTTTTTTATGCTTGATTTTATGTTCGTTTACAATAAAATCACAAGTAGTCTATAATCCAGAATTTGTAATAAAAACACTACAAACACAAAGAGACACAACAGCATACAATCAATTTACTAATCAAGTATTTTTAGAAAAAGCTAAAACATCAGTACTACAAATAGAAAGTATCAAGCAAAATAAATTGAGCATCATTCCATTTGTAGTTATTTTAATTATATTAATAGTAATAATACTATCTAGATTACTTTGGAAAGATTATATCTCGTATATCGCTCAGTCTATATTTAGTACCAAAAATTATTTACTCTATTTCAATCTACATAGATTTGATAATGTTCCTGTAATAATTATATCTATTTTGCTAGAAATAGGTTTCGTACTTTTGCTATATACTATGTTCCTTTATTTTAATGGCATTCATTTAAAGGACTTCAATTTTACTACAATACTAATTATTGTACTTGCATTTGTAGTTGTAAGAAATATAATAGAAATACTTTTTAATTGGGCATCAGACAGTTTAAAACAATACTATCGATTTTTTTATTTTAATCAATTCCATACTATTCTAATACTCTCATTGCTAAGTCTTATTGCATTAATTGGCTATTATCATCCAAACATTATACAGCTTAAAAATGTCAATTACATAGGCGTAGTTTTATTGTCTGTTATAACTATAATAGTAATAATACAGAATATAATGTTAGCCAATAAAATTTCAAATGTTAATTTCCTGTACTTTTTTATGTATATTTGCACATTCAAATTACTACCACTAGCGTTGATAGTTAAAACAGTAATAACATATTTATAAAGAGATTGATATATGGCAAAAAGGGCTACAACATCTTCAAATAAAACAACAAAAACTACCGCTAAAACTCAAGCAAAAAAGCAAGAGGTAAAAGTGCATGCAGAAGATCCAAGACCAGTTAAATCGATACTTATTTCTTTACCTAAACCAGAAACAGGTAAATCGCCTTATATAGATTTAGCCAATAAATTTAAAATAAAATTAGATTGGCGACCTTTTACTCATGTGGAAGATATTAAAGCCAAAGAGTTTAGAAATCAGAAAATATATTTAGACCAATTTAAAAATATCATTTTTACTAGTAGAACTTCTGCCGAGCAATATTTTAGAATTTGCGAAGAGATGCGTATTAAAATCTCACTAGAAAATAAATATTTCTGTTTAAGTGAAGCCATTGCACTTTATTTACAAAAATACATTCAGTACAGAAAACGAAAAGTATTTTTTGCGAATGGTAAGATGGAAAACTTGATTGAAGTAATAAAAAAATATAAAGATGATAATGAAGAAGTCTTAATTTCTAGTTCAGAAACCAAAGACAAAGCATTGAATATTTTGTTAGAAAAAGCAAGTATCAATTATAAAGAAGCAACTTTGTATAGAACAGTAGCATCAGATTTATCAGATTTAAGCGATGTTAAATATGATATGTTGATATTTTTTAATACATCAGCTATTGATTCTTTGTATAGTAACTTTCCAGATTTCAAGCAAGATAAAACAAGGTTAGCAATATATGGAAATCTTACAGCACAAGCAGTAGCACAGCACAAACTAAAAATAAATGTTTTTGCACCATTACCAGATACGCCTTCTCTTGTAGATGCCATAAAAAAATATATAGAAGTAGGCAATAAAAAATAAATTTGTTCCAATTCTTTATTACATTTACACCAATGAAGTCGCAGATAAAATTTATCATATTTGTTCTTTTCGCTAGTATCGTGCTAAATATTCAAGCACAAATTGTTCCTATTAGCACACACTATACCGTACTTCGAGACAAGTATAATCCAGCGTTCAATGGATTAGAAGGTGGTTTAGGTGTTGTGGCTAACTATAGAACGCAATGGACAGAACTTCAAAAAGCACCAAAAACACTCAATCTAGTAGCAGATATTTATCTACCACAAATTAGTAGTGGTTTAGGATTAAATATTATGAACGATAGGTTAGGAGCATATAATCAAACAGCAATAGCAATAGCATATAATTATATTCAACCAATAAAAGAAAAATTTAAAATAGGTATTGGTATTCAAGCTGGTGCCAATATCTCAAAACTAGATGGTAGTTTACTAGTAACACCACAAGGCGATTATTCTACAGGTACTAATCATAACGATGATGTTTTATCTAGTAATACTGTAAAATCAATAGCACCAATTTTAGATTTTGGTGTAGCATTACATCATAAATATTTTGAATTAGGTGTAGCATTACAAAATCTAATCAATTACAAATATGAATATCAAGGAAATATTAGTAATTTGAATACAACATTTGGCAGAACACTTAATTTTACAGCAAAAGGCAATGTAGAATTAGGTCAAAATATACACTTAAAACCAGCTGTAAATTTCCTTACCGATTTTAAAAATATTCAGACAGATATAACACTAATGGCTGGCTTTAAATATTTTATTGATGCAGGAATTAATGTTAGAGGATATAATAAAAATTCATTCGAATCGTTATCTCCTATAATAATGATTGCACCAGTGAAAAATTTACAATTAACATATAGTTATGATTTTAATTTAAATGGATTAAAGCAAGTAAATGATGGTTCACACGAAATTTCCTTATCTTACTTTTTAGAGAGTAAAAACTTGTTTAAACAACCTAAAATGATTAATCATCCTAGATTTCTGTGAAAAAAATGCTAAAATTTTGATAAATTAATAAGATTGATAACAAAAAATTTTATTTTTATTTTTAAATTCACCAACTTAAAACCAAATATAAAAAGGTATACACATGAGAAAATTACATTTTTCTATAATTCTGTTAGCAGTAGTAATGTTATTAAACAGCTGTGGAGGCAAGAGCGGTTACGAAGGTCAGTTAATTGGTTCACAAGATAGACCAAGCTGGGACAATAATTTATTGCCATATGGTATGGTTTATGTTCCTTCAGGTGTTTTCCACTCAGGAGCATCAGATCAAGACATTAATTATGCCTTCAACAATAAGCTAAAGCAAGTATCTATTGTAGGTTTCTATATGGATGAAACAGAAATTACCAATAATGAATATCGTCAGTTTGTAGAATGGGTTAGAGATTCTATGGCTCACGAGTTATTAGGTGGCGATCACTTAATCGAATCAGAAAGTGGTGGACAAGCAATTAATTGGGATATGCCAATTGATATGGATTGGAATTCTGGTACTAGTATGAGCGAAGAAGGAGAGCAGCTAGAGTCTATGTTTTATAGTGAAGCAGATAGAATTCATGGTAAAAAAGAGTTAGATCCTAGAAAATTAACTTATGAGTATACTTGGTTTAGATGGAAAGATGCTGCTGATAGAGCAAATAAAGATAAACCTAGAAGCGAATTCATTGATAGAAAAACAGTTCCTGTTTATCCTGATGAAATGGTTTGGATTAGAGATTTCTCATATTCTTATAATGAACCAATGACTAGAGCTTATTTTACGCATCCAGCTTACGATGATTATCCTGTAGTTGGTGTAACTTGGGATCAGTCAAATGCATTTTGTGCTTGGAGAACAATGCAGTGGAATGCTTATCGTTTAGCACAAAGAGAAGCTCCAATTGATGAATTTAGATTGCCAACAGAATATGAGTGGGAATATGCTGCAAGAGGCGGAAGAGAGTTATCTCCTTATCCTTGGGGTGGTCCTTATATTAGAAATACTTTAGGTTGTTTGTTAGCCAACTTTAAGCCAGGAAGAGGAAACTATCCAGAAGATGGTGGATTCTATACTGTAGGTGTTAAATCTTATTGGCCAAATGACTATGGTTTATACCAAATGGCTGGTAATGTGTCAGAATGGACGCTTACTGCTTATGATGATAACTTAACTAACTTTGTTCATGATGAACAACCAGACTATAGATATGATGCTAAAGAAGATGATCCAACAGTTATGAAGAGAAAAGTAATTAGAGGCGGTTCTTGGAAAGATATAGGATACTTTCTACAGTGTGGTGTTAAATCATCAGAGTATCAAGATTCTGCAAAATCTTATATTGGTTTTAGATGTATATTGCCTTTCTTAGGAAGAAGCTTAGGTGATTTTAACTAATATTTAAACAATTATTTCAAAATTATATCGTTTTATAAATTAAACTAATCAATTAAAAAAAATTATTTTATGGCAAATTTCTTTAAAACAAAAAGTGGCAAAAAGTTAAAAAATGCCTTGTTTGGAATCGGAGCTTCTGTAGTAATTATCGGAGCTTGGGCAAAAATCTTACACATTGCTGATCCAAAAATTGCAGGTATTCCTTTTTACTCATATATGTTAACAGCAGGTTTATTAACAGAAGCAATTATCTTCTTAATTTCTGCTTTTATTCCACCTGAGCCAGATTATTACTGGGAAAAATTATATCCAGGTTTAGATATTTATGATGAAAAAATGGAAATAGATTCAGAAAAACATGGTCACGAACCAATGGCTTTAGCAACTTCTGCTCCTAGCAATAAAAAAAGCTTATCAGGAGAATTAGATAAAATGATGGAAGCAGCTAAAATAGATCAAAATTTAGTAACTAAATTTGGTCAAAATTTAGAAGGTTTTTCTAGTAATGTATCTAAATTAGGAGATTTGGCAAATGCAACTGTTGCGTCTAATGAATTTGCTGGTGCTGCTAAAAGTGCTGCTACTTCATTAAATGGCGTTAAAGATGCTTTTGCTTCTGCTGCAGATGGCATGGGTAAATTAGCTGCTGCTTCTGGAGATGCTTCTAAATATCATGAACAAGTACAATCTGCTACTAAAAACTTAGCAGCATTGAATGCCGTATATGAATTAGAATTACAAGACACTAACAATCACCTTAAAACTATGAATAAGTTTATAGGTAATTTAGGTAATGCTATGAGTAATTTAGAGTCTTCATTAGGTGAAACAGAGAAATTTAAAACAGAAATGTCTGGTTTAGCATCTAATTTAGAAAAAATGAATAGCGTTTATGGAAACATGTTGGCTGCAATGAAAGCTTAATTTGTTCCTTATTATTCTAATTTTTTAACCAATAAAAAAGTAAATTATGGCTATACCTAAGGAGAACCGTCAGCAGATGATTAATATGATGTATCTTGTATTGACCGCACTCTTAGCTTTAAATGTTTCTGCAGAAATCTTAAACGCTTTTAAGACTATCAATAAAAGTTTAAGTAACTCAAATGAAATAGCTCAACAAAATATTAATACAACTTATAATGCCTTTGCTTTGAAAAAAGCTAAAGAACCAGCAAATGCAAGTATTCCTAAATATGAAGCACTAGCAGGTCAAGCAATGAAAGATGTAGAAGGTTTGTTAGCGTATATTAAGAACTTAAAGCAATATATCGTAGATAATTCTGGTGGTCCAGATCCAGATGATCCACTTGGTATCATGCAAAGAAAAGATGATATGGATATTTCTACTGGTTATCTAGTAGAAGGTACTAGTGGAAAAAATGGTGAAGGTTACACTTTGAAGAAAAAAATAGATGAAACTTTAGCTAAGTTAATGGCTTATGTAGATGAACCTCAAAAAGAGTTGGTTGGCTCGCAAATTGCTTTATCTACCAAAGCAACTGATGGAAATAAAGATTGGGTAAGAGAGCAATTCTACCAAATGCCTGCAATTGCATCTTATTCTATGTTGACTAAAATTGAGAATGATGTTAAGAACTCAGAGAATTTAATTTTATCTTACTTATTTAGTAAAATTGGTCAATCTGAGGAATTAATGCCTGACGAAATTGTATTTAACAATTTCTCAGCACAAATAGCATCACCATCTAAATATGTATTAGAAGGAGAAGCTTTTGAAGCAGATGTATTCTTAGCTGCAACTTCATCTAATAAAGAAGGTACTGTTAGTATTAATGTAAATGGTAGTAACTTACCAGTGAATCAAGATGGTGTAGCACACTACACTTCTAGAGCAGGTGTTGGTGAACATACTGTAAATGCTACAGTTTCTGTTAAAAATCAAAAAACAGGGCAAGTAACATCATATAAAACGGAGCCACTTAAATATACTGTTGCTAAACCATTTGCAACAGTATCACCAGATAAAATGAATGTATTTTATATTGGTGTAGATAATCCAATTACCGTTTCTGCTGCTGGAATTGCTGCTGGTAGTTTACAAGTAGGAATGTCTAGTGGCAATGTTTCTGGTAGCGGTGGTAAATACTCTGTAAGAGTTTCACAACAAGGAACTACCAATGTAACAGTAAGTGCTAGTGGTAAAACTTATGGGACATTTCCATTCCGTGTAAAAATGATTCCTGATCCAATTGCTAAGGTAGCTGGAAAACCAGGTGGACAAATTAATCCAGCTGTTTTGAAAGCACAAAATGGTGTTTTAGCAGATTTAGAAAACTTTGACTTTGATGCAAAATTTGAAGTAATTAGTTATAATGTATTTTATCAGCCAAAATTGCAAGATCCAGCAGTATTGTCTAATAATGGACCAGTATTTAATGGTGCTACACAAGCTGCAATCAATAAGGCAAAACCAGGAGATATTTACTATTTTGAAGAAATTAAAGTTAGAGGTCCTGATGGCGTTACTAGGAAAATACCAGGTATTGCCTTTAAAATAAATTAATAGATAAGAATTAAAAGATTATGAGATATTTAGTGTCGTTTATATTGTTGAGTTTGTTTATCTTTTCTGCTAAAGCACAAGATCCAAGCAATCCAACTACTCCAGTAACAACAAGTGCTGATGTAAAGACTGAAGTGTTAAAACTTCCGTGGGAAAATGAAATCTCTGGAAAGAGAACACCTATGGCAGATGAATATATTAGAGAGTCTGATGTATTTTGGTATAAAACAGTTTGGAGAGTAATAGACTTAAGAGAGAAAATGAATTTACACTTTAAATGGCCTAAAAGTCCTTTTATTTCTATCTTATTAGATGCTATTAAAAGTGGAGAAGTACCTGTATATTCTGGTATGGACGATGAGTTTAGTGTGCCTATTAGTGCAGAAGAAGCAATGAGTGTAGCTGGAGGAAGTACTGATTCCATTTTAGTAACAGATGTATTGACTGGTTTACAAAATTGGAAAGTTATTACTAATGAGGTAAACTGGGATAATGTAAATAAGTTGAGAATTAAAGAAATTTGGTACTTTGATAAACAACACTCTGTAATGAAAGTTAAGATTATGGGTATTTGTCCTTTGATAGATAACTATGATCCTACAACTGGAAACTTTAGAGCTGTTGTTCCAGTTTTTTGGACTTATTTTCCATCGTTGAGAAAAACTTTTGTGAATGCAGAAGCATTTAATCCATTTCCTAATGGTGTTTTGTTAAATTGGGATCAGGTATTTTCATTAAGATTATTCTCTAGCTATATCTATAAAATTGATAATGTTCAAGATTTCAGAATTCAAGATTACAAATCTGGAATTGATATTTTATACGAATCTGAAGCTAAGAAACAAGAAATATTTAATTATGAACACGACATGTGGGAATATTAATTAGATTTATTTTAAATGATTAATAATAAGACGGACAACTTTATTGGTTGTCCGTTTTTGTTTTAAAATATGCTATAATATTATTGGCTTGTTTTTTATTAATTACTTTTACCAATTCCTCAAAGTTGGCTTGTTGAATGTTTTTTATTGAGCCAAAGTGTTGGAGTAGTTTTTTTGCAGTATTGTCTCCAATGGAATCAATGTTGGTTAATGCTGTTTTAAGTGTAGATTTATCTCTTTTTTGTCTGTGAAAGGTAATACCAAAACGATGTGCTTCATTTCTTAAGTGCTGTATTAGTTTTAAAGTTTCAGATTGTTTACTTAAATGTAATGGTATTGGATCGTTTGGATAATACAATTCTTCTAGTCGCTTGGCAATAGAAATGACTTGCACTTTATTGTAAATATCCAATTGTTTTAAACTTTCTATTGCTGCATTAAGTTGTCCTTTACCACCATCAATTACAATAAGTTGTGGCAATGCTTGCTGTTCTTCAATCATTCTGCTGTATCTTCTATATACAATTTCTTTCATCGAGTCGAAATCATTAGCACCAATTACTGTTTTTATATTAAAATGACGATAGTCTTTTTTACTTGGTTTGCCATTTTTAAAAACTACACAAGCAGCAACTGGAAATTTTCCTTGAAAGTTAGAGTTATCAAAACACTCGATATGTGTTGGAAGTGCATTCAACTTTAAATCTTTTTGTACTGTTGCTAACAAACGATTGCTTTTTTCTTGTTGTATATTTTTTCCTTTTAGTAAACTATATTTTGCATTTTTATTAGCAAGGTCTAACAGCTTTTTTTTGTCGCCAATTTTAGGAATAGTTGCTTTTAAATTTTTATCAAAAGTAGTATTGACTTCAAACGGAATTACAATTTCGTCTGCTATTTCATCAGTACCAAAAATTTCAATAAAAGCCATAGTAATAATATCTTCCTTGCTTTCTATTTGTCGATTGTTAAAATAGAGTTGCTTGGTTTTAGTAATGTATCCTTCTTTTATAAATAAATAATTGACACATGCTTTTTGTTCTTTTTCGTAATATCCAAATACATGCATGCTATTTAGTTTTGGATTTACTATAATTGACTGATGACTGTATTCGTCTAAAAATTGTAAGCGTTTTTTTAATGCTTCGGCAGTTTCAAAATTTAATTCATTGGCTGCTTCGTGCATTTGATTTTTAATAATGCTTTTTATTTCTGAAAGCTTACCATTGAGTATTGCTTTTATATTGTTAATGTTATTGTTATAATCTATTTCTGATTGATAGCCAACGCAAGGTGCTAGGCAATTACCAATATGATACTCTAAACAGACTTTGTATTTTTTCTGCTGAATATTTTTTGGTGAAAGATTAAGTGTACAATTTCGTATTGGATATAATTTCTTAATTAGATTCACCAAATTCTTCACTTGATATAAAGAAGTGTAAGGACCGAAATATTGACTACCATCTTTTATTAATTGTCTAGTGTATTCAATTCTAGGAAAATGTTCGTTGTATATTTTTATAAATGGATAGCTTTTGTCATCTTTTAAATTGATGTTGTACTTAGGTTGTAGTGTTTTTATTAATTCGTTTTCTAGTAGTAATGCATCTTTTTCGCTGTTTACAATACTGTATTCTATATTGTATATTTTTTTTACTAATAATTTTGTTTTGGTAGATTCTTGTTTTTTAAAGAAATATGAACTAACTCTTTTTTTTAGATTTTTAGCTTTGCCTACATATAGAATTTTGTTGTTTTTATCAAAATATCTATAAACACCAGGCAATTCTGGTAAATTTTTTACAATAGTTGCTAACTCGTTATGCATTTAAGTACAAAATAAAAATTAAAATTGTCTTTCTCAACCTGTCTGCCGACAGGCAAGGTTTGATTGGGAATCTTTTTTACAACAGATTGTTGTTTTCACAGCAATGACTTTAGAGACTCTTGATAAAAATTCTTTCATTTTACTACGAAATTTTCAAGAATGATGCTTACCTCACTACAGATTATAATAATTGTTTTGTGTCGAGACAAACCAAAATGTAGTTTTTAAGATTGCCTGTCTACCGACAGGTAGACCACAATTTTGTTTGTATCTCTCAAAATTTCGAATGACGGTTAATTCTTCTCTACAAATTAATCACCTAAATTATATTCTGTATCGTAGTTTTCTTCTGGTGCATCTAACCAATTACCACTGTCGTCAAGTTGAATTTCTACTTCATCATCATCGCAGACACTCTTTAACAACTGCTCGTTAGATGGTTTAAAGAACTTGGCTTGTTTATCTAACCCAATAGACTTATCGTTATATGCTTTGTTCATAAACTTACCAAATATTGGCATTGCAGCAGCAGAACCCATACCGTTTCCTGTGTACAAAATATGAATAATTGGCTCATCACAACCAACCCAAGCACCAGCAACTAATTGTGGTGTGTAGCCAATAAACCAAGCATCGGTATTGTTATTCGTAGTACCAGTTTTTCCTGCAATTTCAATTCCAGATAAACCAAACTTGCCTTTTAATGAAGCACCAGTTCCACCAGGACCAACTGGTCCTTTCATCATTTCTACCATTTTGTATGCAATATTATCGTTTAATACTTCTTTCATTTCTGTAGTAAAGTTTTGAATAACATTGCCATCTTTATCTTCTATTCTAACAATATATATAGGTTTTGAGTTAATTCCTGCATTAGGAAATGTACTATATACTTGCATCATTTCTATTAAAGAAATATCTGCAGCACCTAAACAAATTGGGCCATAAGGTGGTAAATCTGAAGTAATACCCATTCTTCTTGCCATATCTATTAAAGCTTTTACACCAAATTTTAGTGTAATATAAGCTGCTGCTTTATTGTTTGATTTAGTTAAAGCCATTTTTAATGTTTGTGGACCGCCACTTCCACCTCTAGGACACCAGCTTCCTATACAACCATTGCCTGGTGTAATAACCATACAAGGCGACCAACCGTTATCTACTGCTAGTGTATATACAATTGGTTTGAAAGTAGAACCTACTTGTCGTTGATTGGTACAGTGGTCAAATTTAAAGTACTGGTAATTTGGTCCACCAACCCAAGCTCTTACGAAGCCAGTAAATGGTTCAGTAACCATAAAACCAGCTTGTAACATAGATTGATAGTGTTTTACAGAATCGTAGGAAGAAGCAGTAACTTTTTTCATACCATTATAAGTATAAAGTTCCATTTCTCTCTTATCATTTTTAAAGAATTCCTCGATTTTTTTGTCCGACCAACCAGCTTGTTTAAGTGCGTACCAATGTTCTGTTTCTTTACATTTTCTAAGCAATATTTTTTTACCTATTTCTTTATTCCAAGGATTCCAACCACTTTTAAACTGTGCATCGATTATATTTTGATGTTTCTTTAGATGCTCTATAACAGCAGCTTCTGCATGTTGTTGCAATCTACTATCAATTGTAGTATATATTTTTAATCCATCTGTATAAATATTATAAGTTGTTCCATCACTTTTTGGATTATCTTTTGCCCACTGTTTTAAAAATTTAGACAATTCTGTTCTAAAGTATGGAGCAATACCATCATTAGCAGATTCTGGATGATAGTCTAACTTTATTGGTTTATTAATGGCTTGTTCGTATTGCGTATTAGTAATATAACCTAACTCTCGCATTTTGTATAAAACGGTATTTCTTCTTTTTTTTGCATTTTCTGGGAATTTTTTTGGATTGTGTAGTATTGGATTTTGTGCCATTCCTGCAAAAATTGCAGCTTCGTCTATGTTGAGTTCTCTTGGCTTTTTGTTGAAATAAATTCTAGAAGCACTTTCTATACCAACTGCGTTGTAAGTAAAATCGAACATATTGTAGTACATAGCAATGATTTCTTCTTTGGTATATCTTCGTTCAATCATTAATGCTAATATATATTCTTTTAATTTTTGAATAACCCTAGTAACTAAGTTGCTTGGTCTTCTATGAAACATCATTTTAGCCAATTGCTGAGTAATGGTACTACCACCACCTCTACTTCCCATAAAGACTATGGCTCTGAAAGTAGATTCTAAATCGACACCAGAGTGGTTATAAAACCTTTCATCTTCTATTGCTAAAAGTGCTTTTTCTGACCAAGGTGATAAATCTGAAAAAGCAATATTACTACGATTGTTGACATAGTATTTTCCAATTAGCACAGAATCTGCTGAATAGATTTCTGATGCTAAGTTGCTGTTTGGATTTTCGATTTCGTCGAATGTAGGTAGTTTTCCAAATAAACCTAATCTAACAAAGAGAAAAAATAAACTTACAAAAGCTATGGCTGCAATAAAATATCCCCACAAATATTTAGGAGAAAGTAGTTTTTTTATAAAATTCATTATTTATTAATATAATTTTTAAAGAAATAATTTTGATACTCGTCAAAATCTTCTTGTCTTTTTATGAGTTTAAAGTTTTGATTAGAAATAACAAACCAATCTACCTTGCTTGCTTTATCACCAAAGATGAGTTGTTTTTTCAGTTCTAACTTCATTAATATTGGTGTAACTTCTTCAATGGTATCAAATTTTTTAACTAAGATGATGGCTTTGTTTCCTTCTAAGAAAACAGGATCGAATTTAAGTTTAGTATCTGGTGTTTCGCTTTCTTTGAATGCTTGTAATTTAGACAGTACATTTTTAATGTTGATGTATTGGTCTTTTAGTCGAATGGCAATAAAGAAATCGGTAGTATCATAAACAAACTCTATTTTTGGTCTTGTAATAGTATCTACAATTGGTTTTTGTTCTTGAATGTTGGCAGTAGTATCTTCTATGCCTTTCTGAAACTGAATAAGCGTCATTAAATAGTTTTGTGCTTTTGCTTGTACTGCTGTGTTTGGATATTTGATAATAATATCTGATAGTAAATTTTTGTATTTAACTAGGTCTTGTTTTTTTCCATAAGATAAAGCTTCTAGAAAATCGAACTGTGGAATTTCTGCACTACCATTATATTTTTTTACTGCAACTAATTTGTTGGCAATTACTTGGTCGTAGTCTTCATTTTGAAATGCTTCGAAAGTAGTAGCATAGAAAGATTTAGCTGCATTGGCATTAGCTTCTACAGTTGCTTTTGGTGCATCTATGAGTTTAATTTTTTCTGCAATTTCACTTAATGGATAGTTGTCTAAAATATATTGTTTTTCTTTATCAGATAATCCATTATAATTTTGTTCTTTATAAATTAAGAGTAAGTAGTAGTGTGCAATGGCATCGTACTCGCTATTGGGAAATCGTTTAATGAGTTCATCAAACATTGCTTTTGACTTAGGAATATTGTTGAGCTTGTTTTTAAATATTTCTCCAGATTTGTATAATGATTCTGCAATGATATTATCTGAAGCAATAAATTCTTCTGGCGCTTTTGGTATTTTATATTGTACTACAGTATCTTTTTTAGTATTTGTTGTTTGATTATTAGTATTGGTATTATTATTGGTGTTGTTTTGATTTGTTTGTTCTTCAAATGCAGATTTCTGACTTCTTCTCCAGTTGGCTTGTAGCTGAATATCGCCCCAAATTGATTTGAATTGTGTATATCCTTTGCCTTTAATATCGTCGTTATAGAAATACCACAATCCGTTTGAAGTATATGAACTTGAACTTTGAATAGCACTTGGATCAACAATAGATATATTATTGTCTTCTATACTTAAATTCTTTTTCTTTTTTTCTGCTTTTTCTTTAGCAGCTTCAATCGATGCTAAATAATCTTTTAATTCTTTATCAGACATTTTGCCTAGTCGTTGTAAGCTATCTTGAATATGAATATTAGTAATGTAAGTATTTAGTTCATCTAAAATTGTTTTTCTTTTACTTGCTTCTGCATAGTTTTCATTTTCTTGATTTAAAAATGTAACAGTGCTATCGTAGTTGCCTTTTGCATTGGCATATTGTTCTCTGTCGTAATTAAGTTGAGCTAATTTTAAGTACGACAATCCTTTTTGATTTTGGTTGCTGATACTTTTTTCGATAGAAGTTACTAGACTTTCAATAGCTTGAGTTGTATCTTGCTCGCTTAAATACAATTGAGCCAATTGATAGTATACTTCATCTGCTTGTTCTTTATTTTTGCCAAAACGAACTAGTTTGTTGAGCATTTTTTCTGCATCAGTAGACGCTAGTTCTGGATACTCGCCAATGAGTTTTGCCATATTTAGTTTTGAGTAAAACGACATTCTTTCATCTACTGTATGTTTGATAGATTTTTCAAAATAGTCAATGGCATCTGCTGGTTGATTGTTTTTGCTATAGAGCTGTGCTAAGATAAATTCGTAATGTGCTTTTTCATCTTTCTTTTTAATGAGCATCATTGCATTTTCTAGCTTTTCAATAGCTAATAGAATATTGTTTCTTTTCAATTGATAATATGCATCAACTAAATATAAATCTTTTCTTTGTTTTTTAGTTAGTTTTCTAAGTGCTTTTCCGTATGCAATCATACTTTGAGCATCTGCATATCTATTGAGTTCTAATAAAGACTTTGACATCCAAACCAAAGCTTCTGGTCTACTTTTCTTGTGTTTGATTTTTTCCCAAAAACTCAGTTTGTCCCATTGCTCTTCTTCTTTTTTAGACAATAAATTTTCTAATGGTTTGTCTTCATCTCTATTGGTAGTGTCTTTATAAAAAGGATTTTTTACATATTCGTCATCTATTAAAACATAAGGTAGTTTTGGATCGAAGTTTGGTTTTTTATCATCTACTTTATCTTCAATTTTGGTATTGATGATAGTATCTTGTGAAGATTTTCCTTTTGCAATTTCTATGAGTTTTTCAGGAACTTTTTTGCCTTTCTTTCTAAGAGCAATTATTTTCTTCTTGGCTTTAATAATTTCTTCTAACTCTTTTTTCTTTTTTTCAATAGCTGCTTGTTGTTTATCTCTAGCATCTTCCACTTTCTGTTCGTTGGCTTTTTGTTGTTCTTTCCACTTAAACTCTATAAACTTTTTCTTTTCATCATTTTTCTTAGCAATTTCTTTTTGTCTTTGTTTTAAATACTTCATTCTTTCTTTGTTGCTCAAACCAACTTTTGCATTGAGTTTGTCTGGTTTCATAGTGGTAACTATGTACTGGAAAGTAATTAAAGAAGTATCATATTTTTGCATTAAGTACTGCGATTTTCCTAGCAGCAAATAACAATTGTCTCGCCATCTGCCATAATTTCTAATTTGCAATACAATACCCATTTTCTTTTCAATGGTTTGAAATTCGCTGGCATAGCTAGATAAATCTTTGTCGTGAAAATAAAACGGAATGATTGTAGCGTAATCTACATCTGCTGTATTATCTGCTCGATGCAAAATATCTTTATACAACTCGTTGGCATTAAAGTACCAATTGTTACGAGTAGTAATATCGCCATATGCTTTCTGTACGAAATTGGCTTGTTCGTACTGACTTTTGCTTTTAGTTTTACTTTTTTTCTTTTTTTGAGCAAAACTGCAAAAAGGTAAAATTGCTATTATTAGTAATAGCCACAACTTTTTAGAATATTTAAAGGACATGCTCAAATAATTTCGCTAATTTTAACGCAATTTCTAAAAATTATTTTACTTAAAGAAGTGAAATTATTTTAATTATGTTATATGATAGATAAAAAATCTAAATGGCAACAATTTTGGGAGAAATTAAGGTTAAAATACCGTTTTCAGATAGTAGATGACATAAGTTATGCTGTAAAATTTGTATTTGAACTCAATTTATTAAACATAATTACTATAAGTGGTATTTTAATTGCTCTTTTTATGTTTCTAAATTTCTTGCTGATTGCTTATACGCCACTTAAAAGATATATTCCTGGTTATGGAACTACTAGTAGTAGGAAAGAAGCAATAGAGTTGAGTTTAAAAACAGAGCAATTAGAAAAACAAATTGACGATTACGAGCAATATGTAAAAGATATTAAAGCAGTATTGAAAGATGAAGCAAGAACAGTAAAAAGAGATGAAGAGATTAAAACACCATCTATAGACTCTAGTTACTTGGTAGCAGTTACTGTAAACGAAGCTGCTTTTATTAATGAAATAGAAAAAGGGTTGAAAAATGCAGACTTGAACAAAAATATTCAAGATGCAAAAACAAATGTATTAGGTAATTTAAAAATTACAGCACCAAGTACTAACAAAATCAAAAAAGAATATTCTGACAAACACAAAAGAATTGAATATGCTAAAGGCGACTCTATTGTAAATCCTTTAGATGGAAAAGTAATTGTTCTAATAGATAATGATGATGGAACAACTACTTTGGCTATACAACACGAGCACGATTTGGTGTCTATTTTTAAAAATATTACTATAAATTCATTAAAAACTGGTACATTTGTAAAGGAATCGGCTAAAATTGCTGCCAATGAAAAAGGATTTGTTTATCAACTTTGGTATCAAGGAAAGCAAGTAAATCCAATTAAGTATTATAAAAAATAAGCATATGTTTTCTAGAAATGAAGTAAAATCTGCGTTAAACATGGTTGCCAATCACATTAGTAATGGTACAGAATTACAAGGCAACATTAAAGCAAATACCGATATGAGAATTGATGGTAAAGTTAGTGGAGATGTACATTGCAAAGAAAAAGTAGTGGTAGGAAAAACAGCAAGTATTATTGGTAATATTGTTTCGAAAGATTTAATTATTGAAGGAAGTGTTAAAGGCAATGTAATGATAGATGGATTATTGTACTTAAAAGCTTCGGCACAATTTGAAGGTGATGTACAATACGATAAAGTAGTAATAGAAGAAGGTGCTACTATAAAAGGAAGCTTAATGCCAAAGCCAGCAAATACCAAATTAAATGTCGCTCAACAAGCCAACAAAGAAACCGCTCAAACAGCGTAATACGGTTAAAGATTACTTGCAATACAGCGGAATGGCTTTCGAGATGTTTGCCATTATTGGCGTATTTGCAGCTGCAGGTTACTTTTTAGATAAAAGACTACAAATTAAATTTCCTATATTTTTATTAGCATTCTCTATGATAGGACTGTTTGGTGCTTTGTATAGAATTGTAAAATCATTAAATAAAAAATAGTTGAACTATAATTTTAAAGTATTGCTAAAATTTATAGTAGAAGCAGTAGTTGTTTTTTTGCTATCGTATTTTTTTGCAGTGCAAGTAGATGAAAGTTTAGTAATAGCCATTGTTTTTTTTAATGCACTTTTTTTGTTTTTAGGAATTGTTATTATTCAAATGTCATTTTCTAGTAAAGCTATAGATGCTAGTAAAAAAACAGCCAACTCATTAGCTACAGTAGTTTTTAAACTTATTATAACTTTAGTTGGATTTATATTATATATAATACTGTTTTATAATAATAACAAACTAGAAATAATTTTGGCATTTTTATTGTACTTTATTTATAGTATATTTATTTACTTTAATGTACTAAAACTCATAAAACATGAAACTTAGTTTTTTGTTGACTGCTTGTGTTGTATTTATTAATGTTTTTGCCAAGTACGAAAAAACATATTACTACGGAAAAATAAATAATAAATACAATATAATGATGGAAGTTACAAATAGTAACGAAGATTATATAGCTACTTATTTTTATGAAAATTCTTTTCAACCAATATTTCTGACAGGAACATTTGCTAACGAACTACTTACTTTGCAAACAGTAACTAATCAATCGTCAGATGAAAAATTTGTAGGAAGTATTAATGCTAATGAATTTAAAGGAAAGTGGTACTACAAAAATAAAAACTTGGTTTATACTTTTGATTTAAAACAATGTGATTATATAGAATATGTAAAAGAGAAATATACTGGTACTTATACTATATTAGAACTTTCTAATGAAGAGAAAAAAGAACTTGAAATTCCATTAAACGAAAATGGTGTAAATGGTACTTGCGAGATAAAACAAATCAGTGCAACAAAAATAGCATTTTCTTTATTTTATACTGATGGATTTCCAAGATATCACATAGGAGAGTTGTCTGGTTTTGCCAATTATAATAAAGCAGATAATTGTTTTGTTTATTCAGACGAAGAAGATGTTTGTACTATACAATTTAAGTTTCAAGGCAATGAGTTAATCATCGAACAAAAATCAACAGATATAGAATGTGGTTTTGGAGCTTTTGTAGACATAAGTAATGTATACCACTTCAACAGTAAAACCATACACTTTAATAATTGGTTTAAGTAGTTTTTTAGAAGATAAGATTATTTCTTTTTTTCTATATACTGTTTTATTTCGTCTTTAAGCGAATTGTCTATATTATTCCAATAAATAATTTTTTCATTTTTAATATCAAAAAAATAGTGAGTTGCATTATTTAGTCCATATTTTCGCAAGTTACTATCTTTGTCTATTATAATACTATATTTTCTAATATTTTTTTGAATGGATTGTTCCAATATAGAATCTTCTTTTGCAAAAACAAATATTTTATTTTGTTCCGTTGTATTTAAATCTAATTCTTTAAAAATTACATTCAAATCTCCAGAGCAATTACAAGCAGAATTGCTTATAATAAATAAGTAAAAACTAGTATCTTTTGTTGGAAAATTTTGTATTTCATTTAAATAACGAAATACATACGCTTCTCTATCAAATTTAGTTGTTCTTTTACAAGAAATAAGTAAAAAAGTGGAGAATAATAATAAAATTATAATATATTGTATAGTAGTTTTTAACATTATAAGCCATTTATTTTTAGCAAAGTAACTTGTGCATTTTTTATAA
Source organism: Chitinophagales bacterium (assembly GCA_020636535.1). Lineage (NCBI taxonomy): Bacteria > Pseudomonadati > Bacteroidota > Chitinophagia > Chitinophagales > Chitinophagales bacterium. The sequence continues at coordinate 312,620 of JACJXT010000013.1, read as the reverse complement.
TATAAAATCCATCTTTACCAACCAAACCAAAATTGGTAAAGATGCCATCTTTTTTTGGAAACTTAAATTCATTTATTAAGGTGAAATTTTCATCAAATACCATCAATATTACATCCTTATCTTTTAAAGAGTTAAATAGACCATCTTCGTTTTTTTCAGGAATAGCATCAGTATAAAATCTATAAAATAGTTTTCTGTATGGATCAACATAAACTCTACTATAATCATAAGCAGTAACTAAATGTTGTATTTTCTTATCTCCATATTTATTATCACGATATTTTCCATCTAAAGGCGTGGCATCTTTTAACTGGTAAGTACTTTTTCCACCAACTATTTTTTGTTCTAAAGTTTTTAAATCAACAATATAAATATTTGGGTCTATAGGGTAAGATATATAAATATTTTTATTATCATTAGATATATATGCCTTGTTTAAAAAGCCATAATAGTTGGTAAAATATTTTTTAGAATAAGTAATATTGGGTGTTCTGTGAGTACTGTTTTTTATGTTAAAAAAGGCAATAGGACTTACTGTAAAAAAAGAATCAGAATCAAAATCATAACCACAACCATATTGTTCTACTATTAATTCTTGTGTTGTTTTATTAAAATAGGGAATATTTTGATCTAGCTGACTTAAACATGCTACGGTATTCGTATCATAATTAATACTCCATGAGTTAATAATTTTATTATTATGTAGCAGAGAAATACTATCAAAATCCAATAAAAAAATAGTGTCTAAACTAACTATATATGTTCCTCCTATAAAACGGTTCATTACAGGATATGTTAATATTGTTTTTTCTTGAGTAATATTATATAAATAAAATAAACTATCTTTCTGATTTACAAATGCAATATATTCATTAGAGTCTTTTATAAAGAGATTACTAACGGCATATTTACCACCTGCAACCTTTGCACTATCAACAAAACTAACATCTATCAACTGATAATCTAATTGATTATTGATGTTTACTTTAGTTTCAATTAATTTGTATTTTTTGTCAGTAATTTTACAGGCAATACATAATAATATTGCAATTAAAATAAAATATTTATTCATAAATATTATTTTGTTTCTTTAGGCAAACTATTCCAATATTTCATTACTTCTTCTTTTGGTGTATTAGGATATAGCCCAAATATTGATACACAACCTGTTGGTTGCGAGCAGGTACCTCCACCACCATTTTTACATATTACTCCAGGGTCTCCTTGGTTTGTAGTACAAGCAGTTGCATCATAGGACTGTTTCCAATTATTTGTTGTTGTTTCTTCTAGTGCATCTATTTGAGAAGAACTGTTATAACTTGTTCCCAAATTTTTAGGACTTGTGTTTGGCTCTACAATTTGTTCTTTGTTACAACTTACACTTGCTATCAGTGTTAATAAGATGATAATTAAGTTTGACTTTTTCATATTACTTTGTTTTTATTAATCAAATTTAAATTAAAAAAACAATATAAACAAATAATTCTAATGAAAAATAAACTTATGTAGTTTATTCTCTATAAGGAATTAAACCTCTAATTCCCATATCTACAACAGAGTCTAATTTAGCATTATTATTCATACCATCAACAGGTTCAAAAATATTATCGCCATATACATCATACCATTCAAAACTATTATTTACAGAAAGTGATACTACAATAACAATATCTTCGGTTTCGTTTCCAGTAATAGTTAAGTTAGATAAAAATCGACCAGTAACAACACAAGAACCAGCAGGAATTGGCGAAGTTAAACTTATTGGATTTGGAACAGTTGTTGCACCAGCTAGAGCTTGCCATGAAAAAGCAGGAACATTTATATCGTAAGGAATGTTATACGCTTTAGCAGCACCATAACCTTGTTTTCTATTGCCATTTACAGTTATGGTTTCTCCTTTAATATTATATGATGTAATATAAGTATTAAATCCAACAAAAGAAGCAACTTCTGCATTTAACATTTCATCAACCAAGCCAACAACAGGCAAGTTGGCTCTATATCTAAATTGTATGTCATAATTTTGATATGCTAAAGAAACACGCAACCATTTATAAGTTCCAGCAGTTACATTTTTAAGCGGAACACTATAAAAAATTTCTCCATTGCCTTTTATAATTGCTTTAGAGAAATCAATAGCATTTTCACCACCAAGTGAAGTTTCAGATGCTTTATAAAGAATATCACCTTTGCCAATTTGTGTTAAAGAGTCTGGTGCCAATTCTATATAGTGAGCACTCATGCCATGCATAATTGGCGATTGTGTTCCATGATTGGCAGGAATTGTAGCTGTTTGTCCAAAGTTATTGAGTCGAGTTTGAGTAGAATCAAATTTGAATTTAAAAATTAACTTCGGATTATTTTCTTTTTTACAAGCAGTACTTAGTAATGCAATGCTCAATAATATTAAAATATGTTTTTTCATACTATAAATTTTTAATATATTTTTCTAAATTAAACAACTTCTTCGCATTTTGTGTAGTGATAGCAGCAACTTCATCATAAGATAATTGATATATGGTACACAAAAATTCTGCCACTAGTGTAATATAACTGCTTTCATTTCTTTTTCCACGATAGGGAACTGGTGGCAAATATGGTGCATCTGTTTCTAAAACGAGATGTTGTAGTGAAATATTGCGTAGCGTGTTTTTTAAATCAGAATTTTTATAAGTAACTACGCCACCAATGCCTAAATAAAAACCTAAGTCAATAATTTGTTTAGCTTCGGTTTCATTTCCAGTAAAACAATGAAAAACACCACTCGGATTTTGAGTTCTGCTTTTTAAAATATCAATTATGAGTGGAATACTTTCTCTAGAATGAATAGCAATTGGCAATTGATGTTGTATAGCTAAATCGCACTGAATATGAAACGCTTCTTCTTGTATTTGTTGAGTAGATTTATCCCAATATAAATCAATACCAATTTCACCAACAGCAATGTATTTGTTATTTTCTAATTTATTTTGAACTATAGCTAATTCGTCTTTGTAAGATGTTGCTTTCACAGAACAAGGATGCAAGCCCATCATTGGAAAAATCTGTTTTGGAAACTTCTGACACAATAAATGCATTGAATCAATAGTCGTACTATCTACATTTGGAATCAGCATATAATTAATGTGCTTAGCAAATGCTCTTGAAAGCATATCAATTCTGTCATCATTAAACTGCTCATCATTTAAATGTGTATGCGTATCAACTAAAACCATAGTACAAAGATAGGAATTAGTTGTTAGTCTCTGATTGCTCTGCTTATAGTTGTCTATATTATAATATAGTCCTTTTATAATACATAAAATTCAAAGCCGAATCTTCTAATAGCTTCTGTGAAATACTTGCTACATTAGAGTTGAGTAATAAAGTTTAGTAGAGTCTTATATGAAAAAGCAATAATTTAATTTTATGGCAAATCAATAATCTATTTAAATCATTGCTTCATTAAAAAACTATCTTAAGTTAAGAAATAAAACTACATTATACAAAATAGATTATTTTCATTTAACTTTAAACTATTAAACTTTATTATCATGTCTAAAATTAAAGATACAAATGTATTGGTAACAGGTGGAGCCAACGGAATAGGAAAACTAATGGCACTTAGTTGTTTACAAGAAGGTTGTGCCACTATGGTACTATGGGATATCAACGAAGAAAACTTAGCCAAAACTCAAAAAGAATTTGCCAATCGTGGCTATAACAATGTACATACTTATGTAGTAGATGTTGCAGATGTAAAAGATATAGAATCTGCCGCTACTAAAGTACTATTAGATATAGGAAATATAGATATTTTATTTAATAATGCAGGAATTGTAGCAGGTAAAAAATATTTTTGGGAATATAATTCAAGAGATATTGAAAAAACAATCAATATAAATGTAAATGGAGTAATGCATGTTACTAGAGTTTTTATTAAAGATATGATTAGACAAAACAAAGGTCATATAATTAATATAGCATCTGCTTCTTCATTTATTAGTTTACCAAAAGGATCTGTTTATGCAGCAAGTAAATGGGCTGTTTTAGGTTGGAGTGAATCACTTAGAAAAGAACTAGAACAGGCAAAAACTAATGTTCATGTTACTACTATATGTCCAAGTTATATAGATACAGGTATGTTTAAAGGCGTAAAAGCACCAATGTTATTTCCATTATTACAACCAGAAGAAATTGTAGAGAAAATTATTAAAGCAGTTAAGAAAAATGAGATTATAATTATGGAACCTGGAAATCTAAGTTTAGTTCCTATATTTAAAGGAATAATGCCTACTAAAATATTTGATGTTTTTGCAGATTGGTTAGGTGTTTATAACTCTATGGATTCTTTTGAAGGAAGAAACGAAAAAGAAAGAATTCCAGATAAAAAAGTATAATTTTAAAATAAAAATATCATGACAGCTACAACAGTTGCTAATAGCATTCAATCAATTATTGATAAACAAAGAGTATTCTTTAATTCGCATCAAACCAAGTCAGTTAGCTTTAGACTAAAACAACTAAAGAAATTTAAAGATGCAGTTAAACAAAATGAGTCTGCTATTATCAACGCACTGTATCAAGACTTTAAAAAGTCGGCCTTTGAAACTTATACTTCAGAAATAGCAATGGTCTATGATGAAATAGACTTCATGATAAAACATTTAAAAGCGTGGACAACACCACAATTAGTTAAAGATAATATTGCCAACTTCCCATCAAAAAATTATATCTACGCAGAACCTTATGGCGTTGCTTTAATTATAGGTGCATGGAACTATCCAGTACAACTAACATTAGTACCAATGGTTGGAGCTATGGCTGCAGGAAATACCATTGTAGTAAAACCACCAAGAGCATCAATGCATTCCTATAAAGTGATGCAAAAAATACTACAAGTATTCGATGAAAATTACATTACGGTATTAGATGAACATAGCAATAATGATGAAATGTTGGCTTGTCGTTACGATTATATTTTCTTTACAGGAAGTGTACCAGTAGGAAAAATTGTAGCCAAAGCAGCAGCAGAATATCTTACGCCAGTTACATTAGAGTTAGGAGGCAAGAGTCCTTGTATTGTAGATAGCAAAGCAGATGTTGCACTAGCTGCAAAACGAATTGCTTTTGGTAAATTTTTTAATGCTGGACAAACTTGTGTAGCACCAGATTATTTATTATTGAACAAGCAAATAAAAGATGAATTTTATACTGCTTTTGCTAAAACTGTCCGAGAATTTTATGGTACTAATCCAAAAGAAAGTCCAGATTTTCCAAGAATTATCAGTGATAGACATTTTGATAGATTGGCAGACATGATTAAAGACGGCAATATTATAGTAGGTGGCGATGTCGACAAATCACAACGATACATTGCTCCAACGCTTATAGAAATTGACAGCTTAAGCCATCCAACCATGTACGATGAAATTTTTGGACCAATACTACCAGTTTTAGTAGTAGATGATATTGACGAAAGCGTAAACATTATTCAGCAATTTGAAAAACCATTAGCATTTTATATTTTCTCCAACGATTATAAAACACAACAAGAACTAATTAAGAACATGCCATTTGGTGGAGGTTGTGTCAACGATTGCATTTCTCATGTAGTGAATCACAATTTACCATTTGGAGGAGTTGGCAACAGTGGATTAGGAGCATATCATGGTAAATTCAGCTTTGATACTTTTACCCATTATAAAGGTGTAGTCAATAAAGTTACTTGGCCAGATGTTCCATTACGCTATCCACCATATAAATCAAAACTACCAATCATTAAGCAGATTATGTAGTAAACTGAATTGGTGTAAAGTATAGTTAAACCCAAATTACACATTAGAAATTTATTCCGAACATTCTTCTACTTTATATTTTCGTAGCGTTGCTTTGAAGTGAAAACTTATCGCAGTGTCCTCTACGAGAGACACTGCTTGGAAAGAATATATACTTTTATTAAAAGATGCTGAAACAAGTTCAGCATGGTGCAGAGCATAAGCATAAGAATAGAAATTACACTTAACTTCCGCACATTTCGCAGCCATCTGGATTGTCGAGTGAGCATGCTTGTTGTGCTGCTATAAACTCTCAAGTTTGACACGATATTGAGTTAATTAATTGATTATCAACAATAGTGTTATTGGATTGGCTCACTACAAATTGGATTTTATAGTGTTAGTTTGTCTTTTGGAATGATGGGTTGTAATGGCATTAAACCTATTGCTCTTTGAAGTGCAATTTCGTTTTCTGTTGGTCTTGAACGTACATAGATTTGCTCTTTATTGTGTTGTAACAAGCTTACTTGCATTTTATTTAGCGTAGTTCTTAGCGTATTCTCTGTGAGTTTTAGTCCGCTTTTATTGGTTCTTTGTAGTGTGTAGTTTAATAGTGTATAAGCGATATAGCATAAACAAATATGTCCTTTAATTCGTTTGTCTGTCCAATGAAACATGGGTCTTATTTCTAAGTGTGCTTTAAAGGTTCTAAAGGTGTGTTCTATTTTATAAAGTTGTTTGTATTGTTCTAATACTTGTGTTGCTGTAAGGGTTTTGTTGTTGGTGCTAATAGCCAAAATGCCATCGTACTTTGCATCGTTTATTAGTTTTTGTTCATTCAGTTCATAGCTGCCTTTTGGGTTTTGTTGTATATAAAACCTACTTGCTTTTTTGGTAATTAGAGCTGTATTTTTTAATAGTATTTTAGCTGTAGCTTCTTTGTCTTCTCTATCTTGTTTGTCTTTTTTTGCTCGTTTTTGGCTGTGTGTTACGATGATTGTTTTACCATCGTGTTCTACGGTTTTATATGTAATTACAATGGCTTCGCCAGTTGTATCATGGTATATCCATTGTTTGGTAAAAGAAGCTAAATCGGTAAGCTCGGTTTGTAATGTTTTAGGTAAACTTTTGATGCGTTCGCCAAGTATAAATTCGTAGCCATTGTTTTTGGTAATTTCGATGTTATGTTTCGATAACATACCTCTATCTGCTACCATAATTATTTTTTCTATTTGATATTGTTTTTTTAAATCGATTAATGCTTTTTCAAAAGTATGTCCTTCGTAGGTATTGCCTTCAAAAATTTGATAACCAATCGGATTTTTATCAGTATCTATGAGCATACAAAACAAGATTTGTGTGTTTCCTATTTTGCCATCTTTACTAAATCCTTTTTGCCTAAGTTTGCCTTGTTGTTCTACTTCACTTTCAAAATACAAAGTGGTTACATCATAAAATACAACATCCAATTTTTGATTAAATAAATCTCTGCCTGTTTGGAAAATTTGTTGTTGAATGAGCGATTGATTGTCGGCTAATTTATCTAAAGTTCGATACAAGTGATGTAGCGAAACAGTAGGCAAATTAAGATATTCCGACTGATGTAGATAATTTTGATGTTTACTACACGGATCTTGTAATCGCTCTAAAAGCATCAACAAAACAGCATCCGAAAAATTAAATTGTAGTTTGTTTTTTGAGGCTATTCTGCGAAACACATCTTGCAAACCATAATGCTGTAATACTTTTTGGTAGAGGTATTGATAGCCATAATTGTATCTGCCTAATTCTAACAAATCGCCAGTTAGCAATGCCTTTACTTCGCCACCACCTAACTCAAATAATTGGATACCGATGGCTCGCAATTGGGCTGGTTTATAATCTTCTACTTTGCCAAGTGTGTGTAATATTTTGTGCTTTGATTTGCCCTCATCATTTCGATAGCTTTCTAAGATACGCAAATACGTGCCTGATGATTTTTTCTCTATCCGCAAAAATGACATACTGCAAAAATAGAGCGGATAAACTAATTATAAAAGCAACCAAAAAAAAATCGGCTCACTACAAATTTGAAAAAATAAAAACAAAACTCAATAAAATAAGGCGTTCTCAGTCATATTTTATGAAAAGGTGTCAAACTCGAGAAAAGATGCTGAAACAAGTTCAGCATGGTGCAGAGCATAAGCATAAGAATAGAAATTACACTTAACTTCCGCACATTTCGCAGCCATCTGGATTGTCGAGTGAGCATGCTTGTTGTGCTGCTATAAACTCATCTACGGTCATACCTCGTTCTGCTGCGGCTTCTTCTATTGTTTTTGCTTTTACTTCTACTTTTTCTTCGGTTTCACTAAAAATACTTTGTTGTGCATCTGCTACTTTCTCGTAAATTGGTGCTGCTACTTCAACTACTTTTTCAGTAATTACTTCTGCTTTTGCTTGTGTTTGCTTTGCTTTTTCAAAATCTACCGTAAATTTAATTGGATCTACTGCTGGTCTAGAACGCAAGTAATACATTCCTGTTTTTAAACCTTGTTCCCAAGCGTAAAAGTGTGCTGAAGTCAGTTTTTTGTAATCTGGACTTTCCATAAACAAATTCAAACTCTGACTTTGGTCTATGAATGCTCCTCTATCAGCAGCCATATCTATAATTGCTCTTTGTTTAATTTCCCAAGAGGTTTTGTATAAGTCTTTTACTTCTTGTGGTATGCCTTCAATTGCTTGTATAGAGCCATTGTTTGCAATAATAGCATTCTTCATTTCATCGCTCCACATGCCTAGTGCTATTAAATCTTTTAAAAGATGTTTGTTTACAATTACAAACTCGCCACTTAAAACTCGTCTAGTATAAATATTAGTAGTATAAGGTTCAAAACATTCATTATTTCCTAATATTTGTGATGTAGAAGCTGTTGGCATTGGTGCTACCAATAAGCTATTTCTTACACCATATTGTTTAATTTCTGCTCTTAATGCATTCCAATCCCAACGATTGGTTGGCTCTACGCCCCACATATCAAACTGAAAAATACCTTGCGATATTGGCGATCCTTCATAACTTTGATATGGACCATCTACTTTTGCTAAGTCTTTAGAAGCACACATTGCAGCATAATATATTGTTTCAAATATATTTTTATTTAGAATTTTAGCTTCTTCACTTTCAAATGGATGTTTCAACATTAAAAAAGCATCTGCTAAACCTTGTACGCCTAATCCAACTGGACGATGACGCATATTAGAATTTTTAGCTTCAACTACTGGATAATAATTTACATCAATTACTTTATTTAGATTCTTAGTAACGATATAAGTAATATCGTATAGTTTTTGAAAATCAAACGATCTTTTCTCTACATCAACAAACTTACTTAAATTGATAGATGCTAAGTTACAAACAGCGACTTCATCTTTAGAAGTGTATTCCATTATTTCTGTACACAAGTTACTAGAACGAATAACGCCTAAATTCTTCTGATTATTTTTTCTGTTGACATGATCTTTGTACAACATATATGGTGTACCTGTTTCAATCTGACTGTCTAGTATATGAAACCAAAGTTCTTGTGCTTTAATTGTTTTTCTTGCTTTGCCTTCTTTCTCGTATTGTTCATACAATGCTTCAAATTCTTTTCCGTAGGTATTGTACAAGTTTGGACATTCATTTGGACAGAACAAAGACCAATCGCCATTAGCTTTAACTCTCTTCATAAATAAATCTGGAATCCACATCGCATAGAATAAATCTCTTGCTCTTAATTCTTCTTTACCATGATTTTTTTTCAGTTCTAAGAAATCAAAAACATCAGCATGCCAAGGTTCTAAGTAAACTGCAAAAGCACCTTTTCTTTTTCCTCCACCTTGATCTACATATCGTGCAGTAGCATTAAACACTTGCAACATTGGTACTAAACCATTTGATGCACCACCAGTTCCTTTTATATAACTGCCTTTAGCTCTAACATTGTGAATGCTTAGTCCGATACCACCAGCAGACTGCGAAATTTCTGCACACTGTTTTAGTGTGTCATAAATGCCTTTAATGCTATCATCTTGAGCTGTTAATAAGAAGCAAGATGACAATTGTGGTTTTGGTGTTCCTGCATTAAACAAAGTTGGTGTAGCATGTGTAAACCATTTTTCTGACATTAAGTTATAGGTTTCAATAGCTGCATCAATATTATTTTGATGAATACCAACGGCAACACGCATTAACATATGTTGTGGTCTTTCTACAATTTTATTATTTACTTTTAATAAATATGCTCTTTCTAATGTCTTAAATCCAAAGAAATCGTAGTTGAAATCTCTGTGATGAACAATTGCTCCATTTAATTTTTCTTTATTTTGCATAATGATTTCATATATATCATCTGCAATTAATGGTGCTTTTTCTCCAGTTTTTGGATCGATATAATTGTATAAATCTTCTATAACTAATGAGAAGGATTTTTTAGTATTTTTATGTAAGTTAGAAACGGCAATTCTGGCAGCAAGTATGGCGTAATCTGGATGAATAACCGTCATAGAAGCACAAGTTCTAGCAGCTAATTCATCTAGTTGAGTAGTAGTAACTCCTTCGTAAATGCCTTTAATTACATTTTGTGCTACTTTAAATGGTGTAACAAACTTTGGACTTAAACCAAAAGACAACTTACTGATTCTAGCTGTTATTTTGTCAAAATGGACTGGCTCTTTTCTGCCGTCTCTTTTAATTACGAACATAATTAAATATTTTTATAAAATTCTATAATATATTTAGTGCAATTATTAGTTAATTACACGAGTTTTAAAATTCATCTGTAAAGCCAAATACTTGTTCTTCTTTTTTAACGCCAACGCCTGCTTTTTTGTATTCAGAAACGCGTCTTTCAAAGAAATTAGTTTTGCCTTCCATAGAAATTGCTTCCATAAATGGAAACGGATTGGTTACGCTATATACTTTTGGATAACCAAGAGATACAATTAATCTGTCTGCTACAAATTCTATGTACTGACACATTAAATCTGCATTCATTCCAATAAGATGTACTGGTAAAGAGTCTTTAACAAATATTTTTTCTGCTTCCACTGCATCACAAATAATGGAGTAAATTTCTTCTTTACTCAATTTATTTACAAGCATGGAATACAATAAACAAGCAAAATCGCAGTGTAAACCTTCATCTCTACTAATTAATTCATTAGAGTGTCCAAGTCCTGGCATTAGACCTCTGTTTTTCAGCCAAAAGATAGAACAAAAACTACCACTAAAGAAAATACCTTCTACAGCAGCAAATGCTACTAGTCGATGTGCAAAAGAAGGAGCAGACTCAATCCATTTTAATGCCCAATTTGCTTTTAATTTTACACAGTCTAGATTTTCAATAGCATTAAATAATTTATCTTTTTCTTCATTATCTTTAATGTAAGTATCTATTAAAAGAGAATATGTTTCAGAGTGTATATTTTCCATAGCTACTTGAAAGCCATAAAAACATCTTGCTTCAGGAATGGTAACATCTTGCATAAAGTTAACCACTAGATTTTCATTAACGATACCATCACTAGCGGCAAAGAAAGCCAACACATGTTTTATAAAATGTTTTTCATCTTTGTTGAGTTGTTCCCAATGTGTTAAATCTTGACTTAAGTCAATTTCTTCTGCAATCCAAAAAGCTTGTACATGTGTTTTGTACATTTTCCAAATTTCGTCATACTTAATAGGAAATAATACAAAGCGATTGTCTGCTTCTTGTAATATTGGTTCGTCGATATTATTAATGTTCATTCTATGGTTGATTTAAGATGAAAAATAAACTTTTGGAGCGTGGAAAATTGTCCATTCTCACACTATAAAGCTACTTATATACATTTGTTTTTCCAATTCCTACTTTTCAACACATGTTTAGTTTTGCTGTTAAGTTTATTGATTATCAATTAATTATAAATTTAAATTTTATGCTCAAAAAATTTAAACATTATGAAAAACAAAATGTGTAAAAAAGGTGAACTTTTTTTTTGGTAGTACACAAATCTTGTAAAACTCTTGCTATTTATGAAATTTAATGCCACAAAAGAGCTAGTTCTAAAAACTAAAAATAAAATCAAATATAATATATTTTATTAGAAACTAATGATTTTTGTAAGCATTTTTTGTTGTTGAACAAACGACAATAATTGTGGTAATACAAACTGTATTTTTTCAGTTGCTTTATCATTATCGTGCATACAAACAATACTACCTACTTCAAGGTTATCTGTTATATTTTTTAAGCATTGTTCACTACTAATGGTAGAATCAAAATCGCCACACATAATGCTATAATTAATAATCTTATCTATATGTTTTACAAGCTTAAATTTTCCGTATGGTGGTCTAAAAAATATTTTTTCTTGATTAGAAATTTGTTGTATAGCCATTTTCCCTTTATCAATATTCTCTAAATAAGTACTACGATTAATTTTCCAAGCATCTAAATGTTCATAACCATGATTGGCAATCAAGTGTCCTTCTGCTACAATTTGTTGTGTTAAATCTGGATATTGTTCTACATTTCTTCCCAAACAAAAAAACGAAGCTTTAGCATTGTATTGTTGTAGTGTTTTTAAAATAAATGGCGTAGTATTTGGGTTTGGTCCATCATCAAATGATAAAAATATAGCATTATCATTATTTGGCATTTTCCAAACTACATTAGGAAACAACCATGAATAAATAATAGGTGTTTTTACAAAATACATAATCAATTAAAATGCTTTCTAAAGAATAATCAAAAAAAACATATTATAAATATATCATTATAGATACTGTTCTTAATTCAATCAGTATCTACTTTTGTCTTGATACAAAAGTAGCAAAAAATCAAGACTGCAATAAATTCT
>JACJXT010000012.1:300000-567995 GCA_020636535.1 Chitinophagales bacterium | reverse complement strand
CAAGTAGTTTATCCAAAGCAAAGAAAAGAACAAGATTTATTGAATGGAAATTTTGAATGTACCTGTCCAATTTCTGGTAATGCCGTTGATTTGTTAGCAACAGATGAAAATTCTGCCATTCAACCTAATTCTATTTATGGTTTAAGCAAATATCAGCAAGAACAAGCCATTACCATTTCGTGTAGTGCAATTAATGTTCCTTTTGTTGCATTTAGATATCAGAATGTATATGGAGCAGGACAATCATTAAGCAATCCATATACTGGAATTTTGGCAGTGTTTTCTAATCTTATTAAACAAAATAAAAGCATTAATATATTTGAAGATGGCAAAGAAAGCAGAGATTTTGTATATGTAGATGATGTAGTGAGTGCTACAATAGCTGGAATTGAGAAAGAAAAAGCGAACAACGAAATTTTTAATATTGGATTTGGTGTATCGACAGATGTATTAACTGTTGCTAAAACACTAATGAAACACTACAACAATGAAGTAGATTTTACGATTAGTGGCAACTTTAGAAAAGGCGACATCAGACATAATGTAGCAGATATTAGCAAAGCAAAGCAATTATTAAATTATCAACCAAAATATACTTTTAATGATGGTATTGCCTTATTCACACAATGGGTAAATGAACAAAACATTGATGCAAACAGCAATCAAAACTATCAGCAATCATTGGAAGAGTTAAAAAGCAAAGGTTTAATGAAGTAAGTTGATTATATCTTCTTCTCTGGTTTAAATCTTTCTCTAGCACCTAAACGATAACCTAAAGTGCCTTGTAAAAACACATGGTGATAAGTTCCTGGTGGTGCGGTAAAGCTTTTCTTAAACATAGACGCAATGCCAGTATTTACTTTTAAATCGAAATTAAAGCCATTGGGTAATTGAGCATTAGCACCAACATTAAAGCCATAATCAAATTTATTAAATTGGTCACTTTGGTCAAAAGGCACATCATCACCAACTTTAAAATCGCTACTAGAACCATCTCCAAGTACTACTTCAGTAGCTTGACCAGTCATTCCTCCTTTTAATAAAATAGAAAAATAACCACCTAAACTAATGCTCCAAACTTTGTTGATATGAAAGTTGGCATGTATAGGAAAACCGAAAAACTTATTATCGAATAAGCCATCTCTTACAACAGCATAATAGATATTTACCGTATCGGAAACTTGTGTTGTAGAACCATCAGGAAGTGCAATATCTATTGGTCCTATAAAAGTAAAGTTAGCATATGGTGTTTGAAATCTTGTTCTATTCCAATAATACATCGCACCTAATTGAATAGACCATCTGTTTGAAAAATAATATCGAGTATCTAAACCTAAAACTGGACTAGGAAATGGAACGCCTTCTGCTTTTTCTACTAGTGGTCCTAGTGGAAATGCTAAATTCATTCCCATTCTAATACCAAAGTCGAATTTGCTCATTTTCTCTACAGCAACTTTTTCTCTTTCTTTTTTAGATTTAAAGGTTTTGTACTTTGCAAAACCATTGCTCATTAAACAAACTAAGATAATTAGTATAATATTGTGCTTCATCTTCTTTTCTTTTAGTAATAGGTGACCGAGACATCATCAACAATAAGCGTGTTACCTACTTGTCCTTTTAATTCATCGCCTTCTTCGCTAGAGGCAAAGTATAAAACTAAACTTTCTGGTGTGGCATTAGAATAATATTGTGGTGTTAAAACGAATTCTGTCCATTCTGTTTTAGTTTCATGTGTAATAATTCTATCAAAACAAACGGTTTCTGTTTGTCCGTTGCTTAGTTTTCTTGTTTGATAGCAGTAGAAACTACAAGAATCTTGCTGAACTGACCAAAACTTGTACCAACCTCTTACTTCTTTTACTTTTTTATTAAACGGTTTTCCAAAGCTAATCGATTGTAGTGGATTTTGAAAGTTAGGTGCAAATGTACCAGAAGCTACAGTACCAGCCGTTAATAAAGCTCCCCATTTTTGTGTTTTCATCATACAGCCATATTTTCCAGAGCGAGCACTATCGCCAGTTACTGCTGTAACAGTAATAGGAATAGCACCAATAATATCATTGGCTTTACTTGGTGTAGCCCAAAAACAAGTAGGTGTTGGCTCTTGATATCTACCAGACGGCGATGTTGTCCAAGCTTCAAAGTCTAAGTTAGGAATTTCTTGATAATAAGGTGTCCCTTCTTTTAAATCATTACAATTTAGAGAATTGTCTTTTAAAACAGGTTTTTCAATTTTGATTTTAGTACAAAACGCAAAAATGAAAATTATAAATAAAAAACTTATAATAATGTTTAATCGCTTCATCTAGTGTTCGTTTTTTTCAGCTTACAAATTTAACAATAATGCATTTCAAAGAAATCACTGTTATTGGTTAGATGTGCAAAACTGAATGATTCAATAAAATTAAGTCAATTTAAATTTAAAAAAAGCTTTACTTATTAACAATCCAAGAAGAAGGATTTAGCTTTTCGGTGCCTTTCCAAATTTCTAAATGTACTTCTGTAATATTATCATCATCGGTGTAAGCTGTACCTATTACTTGTTTGGTACTTACTTTGTCGCCTTTTGCAACATTAACTGCATCTAGTTTAGAATATACAGAAAAGTAATCGCCATGATTTACAATAACTGCATTTTTAAATGTAGGATTGTTAATTATTCCAATAACAGTACCTTCAAACAAAGTTCTGACACTAGCACCATTATTGGTTCTAATATCAATGCCATTATTTTCTATGGTAACGCCTGGTAAATCTGGATGTTCGTATTTCCCAAATTGTTTAGCAATAAATCCAGAAGTTACTGGCCAAGGTAGCTTGCCTTTATTCCCATAAAAATTATTACTTAGTGCAACAGCTTCTGGTGTTTTGGTAATTGGAGTTGTAGTAGTGGTTGTTTTTTCTTCTGTCTTGCCTGTGGTTGTTTTTTCGTTGGTGTTTTTTGCTGCATTTTTCTTAGCTTCTTCTTCGGCTTTCTTTTTGGCTTCTAGCTCCGCTTTTTTCTTAGCTTCTTCTATTTCTTTTTTAATAATTGCAGCAATTTGATTGTCGAGTTTTTGTGCTGCTGCTTGTTTTTTCTTAATGTCTGTTTGAAGTTCTTTTTCTTTGCCTTTTAAATCTTGAACTATTTTGTTTTTGGTTTCTAAGGTTTTATTTAGTTCATCTTTTTCGCCTACTTGAGTTGTTAGAAGTGCTACTTTATCTTTCTTTTTTTGTTCGATGATTTGTATTGTACTCGTAATTTCTTTTTGTGCTACTTGTATTTCTTCTGCTTGTTGATTTCTAAAAACGGCATATCGTCTTAAGTAATTTACTCTTCTTAATGCTTCGGAAAAAGAATCGGCACTAATAATAAATAATAATTTATTGGCAAACTTACTTTGTTTATAGGTTAATACAATTGCTTGAGCATATTCATCTTTGAGTTTAGATAAGTCTTTTTGCTTTTCTTCAATTAAATTTTGTTTTTGGTTGATTTGGGTTTGATACTCGTTGACTTGCTTTTGTGTGTTGTTTACCAAATTTCGTTGTAGTGATATTTGTTTGTTTACCGAATTTAAATCTGCCAAAGAAGCATCTTTATTCGCTTTAGTTTGATTGAGTAATTTTTTTGTCTGAGCAATTTCATTTAAAATTTGGTCGCGTTTTTTTTGTAATTGTGTTTTACTATTTTGAGCAAAAGCAAAACCAGTTATTATACTAATAATTACAAAAACAGCTATGTTGCGACTATTACTCAAACGAATACTTTTCATTTAAAGAAAACGGAAAATCAAGTGCTTTTAATATGTCAATATTTTGGAACTCAACATCCATTGCAAAGGTATTGTTTTGACTTACAATTTTCAAACTCCTTTTATACGCAAAATGTTTATTATTTATTGTTTGATAATCGTCATAAGATGAATATATATTTTGCTGCATCATTTTATCGTTGATTTGTATGCTTTGAATTAAGTTTTGTTTGTTTAATACTATTATTGTAGTAAACCTATTGTCTATTGCTTTGAGTGTTGTGTTGGCTTGCGTTTCATCTAACTGTAATTTACTTGCATCAATTAAGAAAGGCAATCCTAATAGTATTTTTTCTATATCTCTAAAAGATAAATTGGCTTGTGTTTTTTCTTTGATGAAAGAAAGTGGTTGAACAATGTTCCTTTTATTTAATCTATCTACAATAAAAACACTATCAGGTTCAATTAAAACTCTTGCACCTTCAAATCCAAAGAGCGACATAGACATCCAAATTTTATTGTTTTTGTGCCAACGCAATTGTGTATTAAAACTTTGGTTGATGTTTCCCATTTGTGCTTTGGTTTTCATTTTAGCAGAGAGAAACTCAAATGGCAATTCGTTATTGTAAATATTTTGTAGCAATGCCATTACCTTTGGATTGCTGTTATAAATACTATCGGTAGTTGTTTGATTATTGTCAACTATCGGTTGCGTTGTTTTGTCTTTTGGTCTATTACAAGCAACTGTTAATAGTGTAAAAACTATAATTGAAAGGTAAATTGTTCTTTTCATTTGTAAGTAGAATCAAATATTGTGCTAAAATAATTAATCTTTGGTATTTTAAAGTTAGACAATATTAGTCTTAAATATTTATAGTATATTTAAGTATAAAAACTATACTATGGAAATTAAGAAAATAATGATTATTGCCATGTACTTTTTTATACAATTAGTACTAAGTGCTTGTAATCCTTGTGAAAGTAAATATTTAGGCACTTATGAGTTTAAAATTGATTCTATAAATTTCTTTAACTCATCAAATTATTATTATTATGATACTTTTGTAGCTATCGATACTATTCATGAAAATGACTATTTAAGTTTTTCAGTTATTTTAAATATTGCTGCCACAAAAATTGCAAGAAACAACAACAGCTTTTCTTTTGGCAATACTTGTTATGCCTATTCCTTTGAAAAGTGTTTTAACTATACACATTACAAAAACACAAACTTAATAGATAGTATTGTAATAGTAAGTAATAATGATTTTAATAACATATTAGCAGAAAATAATCTAAATAATAAATTTAAAGTATTAAGTACTATTAATCAGCGTGGAGAATCATATAGTATAACAGATACCTCTATTATAAACATAACAAAGACTTTAAACCTCAACACATTTGCAAATTCAGATAGAGATTATTATCATAATTCTTCAGGTTTTGACCAATTATTTTTTGAATTAATATTAAAAGAAAGACCATTACCTAATAGCTCTCAGAGGTTTACAATTTGGTTCTATTTTCAAGATGGTTTAATTTTAGAAAGCACAACAAAGGAGTTATATTTTTTATGAAAAAATCATTATTAATTTTACTATTTGTTATTTTTCAAAATAGCTTTTCATCAGAAAAAAAAGATGCAACAGTACAAGTAAGTTTTTTTAATCCTGTAGGATTTAGATATATAGACTATAATCCAAATAATTATAACTTTTTTGCAGAATTCTTAACCTTATTTTCCTATCCATCTATAGTAGTAAACGGAGATTATTATTTACACAATACTTTTTGCATAGGAAGTTCTTTTGCGGTTGGAGGTATAAAAAACTATTTTGAAACTTCTTTTAACCTTACAGCTAAATATCAGTTTTTACAAATGATTTATGATGTAAGAAATAAATCAAGTAAAGGAAATAATAGAGAATTATACTTTCCAGTTTTTATTGGTTTTTATCATTTTAAAGCAACTGATTACGATGCATTTTTAAATGAAACTATTATTACTAATAGGACTAAAGTAAATTGGGGTTTTGCTATTGGATATAAAAAGTTTACAAAAAACGAAAAACTATATTTCTTTGGTGAGTTTGGTAAAACAGAGATTTCGGGTATAAAATTTGGTTTAGGTTATAAGTTCAATTTTAAAAAATAAATCTATCGCTCTGTTATGCAAAGCAAGTTAACTATGTCGCCGACCATACAAATTGATGCTCCCATTTGTGTTTCGTACCTTATCCAAACTTTTTTGTTGTCTTCTAGTGTAATGTTGAATTTGTCTAAGTTTTTCGGTTCTAAATAAGTGCCATCTTCTAATTGTATTATCCAAGTGCAACCATCAAATCCTGTAAAATCTTTTAATGTTGCTTTTTTGGCTCCTGGACATTCTTTTTTGGCTTTATTGCATGATGAAAAAAGCAATACGCAACTAAATAGTAATATAGAAAAATAGTTTTTCATTGGTTATAGCTTTATTTAAATTGTATATCAAGTGAAAACACCTGATATGGTGTGAGATTGCCACATTTTTTTCGTACATCAAAAAATTCGCAATGTTCTGTGCTTAAAAACAAACTTTTTGCATAAAATTTTCATTATATACTTCTTTATTTTTTGCTATTGCAAAGGCTTGTTTTAATAACTTATTAGCTATTGCTATTTTTACTACTCTTTCTGCTTTGCCTTTGGCAATTAATCTTTCATACATTGCTATACATGCTTTATTTAGTTTCTTGGCTGACCAACTACACATATACAATAACTTCCTTATTTGCGATTGTCCCATTTTACAAATATGTCCTCTGCCTCGCACACTTGTTCCTGATTCATACTTTCTCGGACTTAGTCCTACATATGCAATTAACTGTCTATAATTATCAAATTTTTTAAAATTATTGGTAATTACAGTTAACATGACGGCTGTTTTTTTACCTATACCTGGTATTGTTGCTAAACGCTCTAGAGTGTCTCCGTATGTTTGTTCTGATAATAATCTAAATCTTGTTTCTAATTTTTCTTTTCTTCTTTTTAGGGTTTTTATATGTTGATTTAGTTCTTGCTTTAATGATGAACTTAGTATACCACTGCTCGTATGTGCTTCTAACTGATGTTGTGTCTGACTTACTTGTTTACTTAATAACTCTATTGTGGAATATAGTTGTTTTAACTCCATTACTTCTTTATCTTGAGATTGCCATAACTCTGGATTTTGTTCTATACCATACATTGCTATGGTTTGTGCGTCTTTCTTATCTGTCTTTGCTCTTTGAAGTTTCATTTGACTGTATCTTCTTATAACCAAAGGATTTACTACACTTACTTTTATATTATTCATTTCTAAATACAAAGCTAATTGTAGATAATAACTGCCACTTGCTTCCATTACAACATGACTCTGTTCTGAAATAAACTTACATAACTTTTTAAATCCAAGTTTGTTGTTTTCTAATACATGATGTTGCCATTTACTAGTTTTGCTGTCTAATAATGCTACATCAAATGTTTGTTTACTAATGTCAATTCCTATAACTTTACTCATAATATTGTTTTTTGTGAAAAGTAATACTACACTAACTTATCTATCCTTAATACAAGCTTTATGCTTAATGTTCTGTTCAAGTTTTTGTAGTAATGGGTAAAGGGATTAACATTGCGAACGGTCTTTTTGACTAATGACAAACTAAAATCTTACTCTTTACCCTTTACTTTTCCTGTTAATAATTTCTACTAATTTAATTATTTATACAAACATAGGATGGGTAAAGGGATTAACATTGCGAACGGTCTTTTTGACTAATGACAAACTAAAATCTTACTCTTTACCCTTTACTTTTCCTGTTAATAATTTCTACTAATTTAATTATTTATACAAACATAGGATGGGTAAAGGGATTAACATTGCGAACGGTCTTTTTGACTAATGACAAACTAAAATCTTACTCTTTACCCTTTACTTTTCCTGTTAATAATTTCTACTAATTTAATTATTTATACAAACATAGGATGACGATTCTTCGCTCCTACGGTAAGTCTTTCTCTTTGATTTTCTTTTCAAGTGCTGCTTTGTCACCACCTTTGTCAATAGCTGAATTCCATTGTTTCACAGCATCATCTACTTTGCCTAATTTGAATAAAATATCGCCATAATGTTCTAGCAATTCTGCTCTGTTTTGAGCGTTTGGAAGTGCTAGTGCGTCTTCAATCCAAATTAAAGCTTCTTTATAATTTTTTTGCTGATACATTATCCAAGCATAAGTATCTATAAAAGCAGAATTGTTTACTTCTAGTAAGTTTGCTTTTCTACTCATTTTTTCTGCTTTTTCTAGTTGTTCATATCTTAAAGACAAATAATAAGCATAGTTGTTGAGTGTAGTTGCATTATTAGCATCAATTTCTAAAGCTGCTTCGTAAGCACTGTCCATCGTGTTGTACTTTTTTGCTTCGTAAGCAATGTCGCCAAGCGTAGTAAGCATTTGCAATTTTAACTGATAGTTTAATGGATTGCTTTCTTTTTCTGTATTTAAACCAGCTTGAATGGCATGGTATGCTTTGCTATAATTTTTTAATTGTTGATTGGCAATGGCATTGTAAAAATAACCAAATGGATTCTCTGGATTTTTTTCCATACCTAAAGCCGAATTCTTTTCTAATCCAAGTGTGTCATTTAATTCAGAACATAAAATATAAGTTTGCAACCAAATGGTACTAGGAACAGAATCGTAGCTAATTGCTTTTTCGTATAATGCAAGTGCTTCTTCTTTTTTATCGATATTGTATAATACATCTGCTCTTGTTGCAATTGTTTTTACATTATTTGGATAAAGTTGTAGCAGCGTTTCTGACATATCTAACAAGATTTGTTGGATTTCTTTTTTGTCTTCATCTGTACCAACATCTAACTTTTCAAACAAAGGCAATAAGGTGATGATTTTAGTATCGATGTCTATGTTTTTGTTTTCAAATAATTTTTTAATGTAATTGTTATACTTGGTTTCGTCGCCTTGTTTTCTATATACTTCTGCTATATAAGTAATTGCCATGGCATTATCTGGACTTCTATCTAACAGTCTTTGATAAGTGCTTAATGCTTGATTGTACAACTCTTTAGATTCGTACAATTCACCCATCATCAAATAATAATTTTCATTATCTGGATTTTGTTTGATGAGTTTTTCTATATCGTTTACTGCTTCTTCTAACTTGTTTTCTTTAAGCCATAAATTCTGTTTGATATAAACCAATTCTTCATCAATACCAATTTTTTGTTCTAGTAAATTGTAGGTTTCTAGTGCTTTTTTTATATCGCCAGATTTTGCATAGAAATAAGCTAAATCGTAGTAGTAATTATACTCTCTTGGATTGATGTCAATAAGTGATTTGTATACATTAGCTGCTTCTTCAAAATTGCCTTTTTGACTATACGCTTCTGCTAAGTATAAATAATAGTTTTCGTTTTTATTATCGTACTTTATTGATTGCTTTGCATACACAATTGCCAAATCGTAATTTTGGTTTAAGTAATAAATTCTAGCCAACTGGTACATTGCTGTATGATTGGTTGGATCTTTCTGCAAAATTCTATTAAAACCAACTACAGCATCTTCATAATTACCTAGAATCATGTCTTGCATTGCGTCTATAAGCAAGGTTTCTTGTTGTAGTGTTTCTTTTGCTGTAAGCGTTTTTGTTTTTTCTACAGTAGTTGTAGTAGTTTTATTTTTTTTGCTCTTTTTATCTTTCGCAAAACTTGGTACTGCCAAAACAATGGCAAGCATCAAAAGTGTTATGTTTTTTATTATTGTCATTTAGTTAGAACTTGAATAATCACCTAAACTCCACGATTCTGCATCTGCATTTAATTTAACAAACATACCAACCATGGCTTCATTTAAAACTTTATTGGTAATATGTGTGTTATTTTGAATCAAAGAATTATTTATAATACTATTTTTAATTACTGAATTATTGCCAATGCTAACATTAGGTCCAATTACAGCATTCTCTAAAATAACGCTTTCGCCAATAAAACAAGGTTGTATTATAATAGAATTAACATTATTTATAGTAGCAGGAATTTGTAATTCATCTTTTTTAATGTTTAACATTCGTTGATTGGTATAAACTGTTGCTTGTTTGTTACCACAATCGAGCCACTCTTGCATTTCACCTGGAAAAAACTGACTGCCTTTGTTTTTCATATTTTCCATAGCATTGGTTAGTTGATATTCGCCTTTTTCTTTAATCTCGTTATCAATTAAATATTGTAATTCGCTATTTAAATATGCTCCGTCTTTAAAATAATAGATACCAATAATTGCTAAATCAGATACAAAGGTTTGTGGTTTTTCTACAAAATCGGTGATATAGCCATCGCTACTTAATTTTACTACGCCAAATGCTTTTGGATCTGCTACTTTTTGTACAAAGATAACGCCATCTTTTGTCGTATCTATGGTTTGATTGCACCTAAACAAAGTATCTGCAAAAGCCACTATTGTTTTGCCTTGCAATAAATCTTTAGCACACAAAATAGCATGAGCTGTTCCTAATGCTACTTCTTGATGAAAGATATGTCCTTTTGCTCCAAGACTATCTGCAATTGCTAATAATTGTTGTTCTACTGCTGTGCCAAAATCGCCAATAATAAAACCAATGTTTTCTACTTTTTCAGGACAAATAGCAATTAAATCTTTTACCAACCATTCTACAATTGGTTTGCCTGCAATATTGACTAAAGGTTTTGGCGTAACTAAAGTGTGAGGTCTTAATCGAGTACCTCTTCCTGCCATAGGTATAATAATGTTCATTGTATTGTTTTTTTAGATTACTCCTGTATGTCCGAAACCACCTTCGCCTCTTTTTGTTTCGTTGAGTTCGTCTACTTCTTGTAATTTTATTTTTTCGTATTTAGCAATTACCATTTGAGCAATGCGTTCGCCAGTATTAATAATTGTTGTTTCGTTAGACAAATTAATCATTATGATTTTTATTTCGCCTCTATAATCAGAATCAATAGTGCCTGGTGTATTTAAAACAGTAAGTCCTTTTTTCAAAGCCAAACCACTTCTTGGTCGTACTTGAGCTTCGTAACCGTTTGGCAGTTCTAAATATAAACCTGTTGGAATTAAAGCTCTTTGCAATGGTTTTAATACTACTGGTTCTTGAAGATGTGCTCTTAAATCTAAGCCAGCAGAACCATCAGTTTCGTATTCTGGTAAATCGTTTTCTGAGTTATTGACAATTTTTACTTTCATATACTAATCGTTATTGATTTTTACTAGTTGATGTAATCATCAGCCAGTAGTTAAAACAAAGATATGATTTTAGTAGCAAAATAATTGGATAATGCTTGTTTTTGTATGGTGTTAGGATTTTTTAAGAGAAGTAGAGGATTTGGTTTTTACTTCTAAGAAATAAATCATTAACAAATAAATAGTAAATAAAACGAAACCAATTGCTGTACTTATTATAAGTGATGAAGATTGATTGAGCAATAAAAATAAACCATATAATGCAAATGAAGTGAAAATATACAATGCAATTCGTTTTAAATTATATGGAATTGGATAATATTTTTGCTCTGTAATATATCCAATTAACAGCATAGAAAATGCACAAACAAAAGTAGTGATTGATGCTCCAATATATCCTAATTTTGGTACTAGAATAATATTTAAAACAATAGTAATTACAGCTCCAGCTATAGCAATGATTGCACCAATATAAGTTTTGTCTTTTATTTTGTACCAAGTAGATATTTGAAAATACATACCAAAACATAAATATGCTGCTAATAGTATTGGAATAATTTTAGCTCCAACGAAATATGCTTTGGCATTTGGTGAATACCATAAAAACAGTTGTTGTATAATTGGCATAAACAGATTAATCAACAAGAAAATAACACAAGCACAAATAACAAAAAACAACATCGTTCTGGCATACACTTGTTTATTATCTGCTTGTTGTGCTGCTTTAAAAAATATTGGTTCTGCTGCATATCGATATGCTTGTAAAAACATACTGATAATCATAGCAAATTTGTAGTTGAAACCATAAATACCTAATTGAACTTTGTTCGTTACATCATCATAAGGTAAAAGATGTACCATAATCACTCTGTCTAACATTTGATTAACCATTCCTGCTAAACCAATAAGCATAATTGGCAAAGCATAAACAAACATTTTTTTGTGTAGTGATAGATTAAATCCAAATTTAATAGCACTGAGTTTTGGTATTAAACAAACTAAAGTTAATAAACTTGCAAATAAATTAGCAATAAAAATATAACTTACTGTAGATACTGTATTGTCAATCCAACCAAATGTAATTGTAGAAACATTAATAACATTATAGAAGAAAACTAAACACAATCCAATAAAAAATACAATATTTAATATTTTTAAAAAGGCAAATTGTAATGGTCGATTGTCTGCTCTTAACTTAGCAAAAGGAATAGCTGCCAATGCATCGAAAGACATAATTAAAGCAAATAGCTGTATAAATAAATGCGATTCTTTTACAAAATTTGAAATGCTATTTTGAAATCCGAAAGCAAACAATATAAACAACACAACAGCAATAAGTACACTATAAAAAGCAGTTGCAAAAACTTGTTTGTTTTCTCCTTCTTTGTTGATGAAACGAAAAAAAGCGGTTTCCATTCCATGCGTTAGTACGATTAAAATAAATCCAGCGTAAGCGTAAAAATTAGTATAAATACCAAATTCTTCTTGCGTTACAAATTTGATGATTAGAAAACCAAACAAAAAATTAATGACTCTTGCTATGATGCTACTCAGACCATAGACAACTGTGTCGGAAGCTAATTTTTTAACTACGCTCAATTTGTTTTTTTGTAAAGATGAAAAGAATTATATAACATTTTGAAATTAATTTTATTATTTGTTGTTATTTCTGTTTTTACAGCAAACTTTACTATGATAGATTCCGTACATTTTTCGTTCCTCAAAATTACGGAATGACGCACCTTTTTCAAATATTACTAGTTTTATCATCACAACTAACATGTTATTTAACTGAAAAGGAATTGGCAATACTGTTTAAGTCATTTTCCCAAACCGACCTTTTATGTCTAAAAATCCAAGAAGTTAGTTGATACAAATTGTGTTGCTTGTCTTCATAAAGATTTACAAAAAACAACATTCTTTTTTCTTGATTTTTTGATGCTACAATTCCAGAAATAATTGCTCGTCTTGTAGTTAAACCATTAGAAAGCGTATACGAAGTATCTTGTTCTAACAAAGCATCTCTTACATTAGTTAATAGTTGTTTTGTTATATTGTCAAAGGTAATATTAAAACCATTTGAACCTGGTTTTTGTCCTAAATCTGCTACGAAGAAATACACATCTCTATAATCGTTTTGAGCACTAATTACATTGTTTTCTTGTGGATATACTTGCTTGTTTTTATTGAGATACGATGGATATTCTAAATGAATGTTTTCATTGTCAAACACTTTAGGTTCATCGCTGTACTTACAAGCAGAAAATGTAAAAAGAATGATTGCGAATGCTAAAAATCGGAACATGAGACAAAGATACCAACTAAAAGTTAATTTTTACTTACTGGTTATTTTCGTTAATAAACAGTTGATAGTTTTTATGACAAGAGGTAAAATCTAAAAAATTGTTTTGTTCATTTTGTCTTGATGCAAAACGAACCAAAACCTGCTTGCCAGCAGGCAAGAGTCAAGAAACATTTAAGGCAATTTTGCTTTTCTTCGTTTTTATTTTGGTGAAGCAAACCGATGATAAATTTGTCTCTTCATGCCTATTGCTCGTTCCTCGCAATGCAATTTCGAGACATTTACATCTATTGCTGAAAATATTTCGGACTTAAACCTTTTAGGTCTGTTTTTTTAGATTTTTGATATGTTATATATATTAATGCTAAAAATCAAATTCGCTACCATGTTTGCTCAACCATTTATCTTTGGTTTGATAATCTGGCATGGCTTTAGCAACTAAAATCCAAAATTTATCAGAGTGATTCATTTCTTTTAGATGTGCTAATTCATGAATAATTACATAATCAATAATATGTATTGGCAACAACAATAGTTTTGTAGAGAACATAATGTCTTTTTTGGAAGAACAACTTCCCCATTTTGAAATAGTATAATTGAGTTTTACAGAGCGAATGTCTTCTTGAAAATATTGTTGATTGAATTGTAGTGTTTTATTGATGATTTTTTGCAAGAAATATTTTTGAGCAAAACGAATTAATAGTTTCTGTATAATTTTTACTGATTGATTTTCATTGTTTGTAAGTTGAAGATAAATAAGAATTTTACCATCTCCAAGATAACTTAATTGATTTTTCTTAGCATGGAATTGATGTGTAATAGTAAATACTTTATCGTATATCGTAAATGTACGATTTTGATAAAAATCTAAAGATTTGCTTTGATGTTTATATACATTTTTTGAAGCAATTTTTTCTTTTGCCCAAGCAATATGTTCTTTAATGGCTTTGTTTTTTTCGTCATTACTAATATGAGTTGGCAATCGAATGATAATATTTTTTTGAGTTAAAGCAACTCTTGAGTTATTTCTCTGTTCTACATAAACTTTAATTGGAACAGGTAAGCTTTGTACTTCTATGGTTTTGTATAGCATATTTATCTCAAATTACGAATTAGAAATATATAGACAAAGCATCAAGTTTCATAATTTTTGTCTTGAACAATAGTTAACATTTAAATTAGATGATATAGAAACCTTTTGTAGTAAAATTTTGTTATACTTTTGCACTATGAATGAGTTAGAAATAAAGATTGTTATTACTTTATCAATTATTGGATTTTATATTATCTCCAATTTATACATAAAAGATTTTATATATAAAACACTAAAAAAGTTTCACTTTAGCTTAGAAAGAAGACAACTAACCATCAAGTTATTCTCTTTGATTTCTGGTGTTGTTGGCATTATTTTTTTAGCAGCCATTTGGGGAATCGAAAAAAATCAAATTGGTTTATTTATCTCTTCTGCTTTAACTGTACTTGGTGTTGCTTTTTTTGCACAATGGTCCGTTTTATCAAATATTACTTCTGGAATTATAATGTATTTTAATCATCCGTTAGGTATTGGCGATAATATTTTAATTGAAGACAAAGATTTTCCTATAGAAGGTATTATTATAGATATTTCTTTTTTCTTTATGCATATTAAAACTATACAAGGCAATACTATTACCATTCCAAATAATGTAGTAATACAAAAAGCAATTAAAATTAATAAATAATATATTATTATATTTAATATAAAAAACTGAAAGACTCTTCGCTACTCTAAGATTTGATGCTTATTCTAACCTAAAACAGATTTTACAATAGCAGAAATTCTACCACCATCTGCTTTTCCTGCTAGTTGTTTACTTGCAATTCCCATTACTTTTCCCATGTCTTGCATAGAGGTTGCTCCAACTTGTGCTATAATATTTTTAACAGATGTTTCAAGTTCTTCATCGCTTAATTGTTTTGGCAAATACGACTCTAAAATATCCATTTCTTCTTTTTCTTTCACGGCTAACTCTGCTCTTCCTTCTTTAGTAAAAATATCAAACGACTCTTTTCTTTGATTGAATAATTTTTGAATTACTTTAATTTCTTTGTCTTCAGAAATTGTTCCATCGCTACCTTTTTCTGTTTTAGCTAACAAAAATGCAGATTTTATAGCTCTAAGCGTTCTTAGTTTAGCTTCTTCTTTAGCCAACATCGCTTGTTTTATCTCATTATTAATATTTGCATCTATACTCATAATAGTGTAAAGATAGGAAATCTACACTTTAGTTTGTTTTATTAATTTTATAAACTTTATTTTTTTTATACTATATTAATACTTTCTTTGATTTAGAATAAAAAAACATGGAAAAAACAAAGAACGAGTTACATTTATTAATTCAAAGTTTATCGTCTACAGAAAAGGCCTATTTTAAAAAATTTGCTTACAAAAGAAAAAATGAGAAAGACAACGACTACTTTTTAGTTTTTGATATTCTAACCAAACAGGAAACATTTAGTGAAACCGACTTAAAAAGAAAATTAAAAAATTCATCTATTATAGATAGACTGCCACAAGCTAAAAAATATCTTTTCGATTTAATTATAAATACTTTTACTACAAACCAAACAGGAGATAGTCTTGCTGCATCTTTTGATATAGAAATTAATCAAATACGATTTTTAATCGATAGAAAAATTATTAATACAGCAAGCAAACGACTTTCAAAACTTAAAGATAATATTTTAAAATATGAAGCTCTTGAATTTTATAGTCAATACTTCCAATTATATAATGGTATCCTTTCTTACAATAAAGACGACGAACAAGAAAGAGTCAATTTAAATAATGAGTATAAAAAAGTACTAGAACAATTAGAAAATATTAGAATATATGAGCATCTAAAAAATTTATCTTTTGATTTAAAAAGAAATAAAGAAATATTATATATACGAAAAGAAGAAAATAAAGAAATAAAAAATTTTGTATTAGAAAAAGATTGGCTATCTAAAGAAGAAGCAGCCATAACTATTCGTTCCAAATTACTATTTTACTTTATAAGAAATCAAGTTTGGCTAATGTCTTCAGATGTTGAAAAAGCATACAAAGAAACACTTATTCAATATGAACTATTAAAACAGAATAAAGATTATGCTACATATAATTTGAAAGACTTTGTTAAAATAATGGCAAACCTAATACGAAGAATGCAGAATACCAATCAATTTGAAAAGTTTGACGAAGTAAAAACAACTTTGCAAAAAACGCTTTCAAAAATTAACGATGATACTTTTGTTCGCGTTAAGCGATTTGAATTAATGTATGTAGATAGAAATCTGAGCATAGATTTATTTCATTTTGATGAAATAAAAAATATACTTCCAGAATTTATATTTGTATATAATAATTATTTTAAAGATAGAAGAGATACGCTACTTACTATTTGCAATGATATTGTTTTAACTTATATTTATTTAGATGATTTTGAAAATGCATTGACTTATATCAATTTACTTTTAAACGACAAGTATCTAAAACACTCTAAAGATTTAGAAAGCTATGGTTTTATTATTAGACAAATTATTTTGATAGAATTAAAACAATCTATTTTCAATGAAAATGAATATTACAACATTAAGAAAAAATTGTATAGAGATAATAAATTATATCAAATAGAAAATAAAGTTTTAGATATGCTAGAAGAATATTCATTAGTAGAAACATCTAAAGAAAAAGCTAAAGTAATAGCCAATTATCAAGCAGAAATACTAGAAATGCTAAAAAATCCACTACAAAAAAACTTCTTAAAATATTTTCAAATTGATTGGTGGATGACTGCCAAACTACACAATAAAACCATTTATCAATATTTTAATAAGAAAAAACAATAGTCTCTTCTTCTAGTATTACATTATAGAAAAAGCACTTATCAATAAACCAAGGACATTTATTAAAAAAAGTAAATCACTTACCTATATAGAAAATTAGACACTTTATTTTTTAAGATTTTTGATTATAACTAATATCAATAAAAATATAGTATATGAAAAATCTTAAAATGAATTTAGTAGTAAGTCTTATTATTTTAGCTATGATAAGCATCATTTCTTGCAATAAAGAAGAAGACAATACGCCTACTCCAACGCCAGAACCAACACCAACAGTGCTTAGTCCAGATACGCTTAGCTTTTCCCAAACAACAACTTCTGGTAATATTTTTTCTGCAAGAAGATGGCACAGAACGACAGTTTTTAACAACAAAATTTGGTTAGTTGGTGGAGAACTCGCCGATGGCTATACGCATGATAATGCTGTATGGTCTTCTACTGATGGCATTACTTGGAATGAAGTATTAGCCGATGGTCACACTCAATTTTTACCTGTGGCTGGTGGTGCTTTATTAACTTTTAACAATAAAATGTGGTTGATTGGTGGATTTTTAGAAGGTGCAAGATCTAGAAATAAAATTTGGAACTCTTCTGATGGTATTACTTGGAATGAAGTAACTACATCTAGTATTTTTTCTGCCAGACACTTTTTCGGAGCAACTGTTTACAATAACCAAATGTGGGTTGTTGGAGGAACAAACAATAGTTCTGTTACTGGTTTAAACGATGTTTGGTCTACAACTGATGGTATTACTTGGGTGCAACATACAATAAGTAGTGATACTTTTAGCAACAGACTACATAATAAGTTAGTAGTATATAATAATAAATTATTTTTAATTAGCGGATATTCTGATGGAAACTATTATAATGATGTTTGGTCTACAACCGATGGAAATTTTTGGACAAACGAAACCGAAAATAGTGATAGCACTTTTGTTAGTCGTTATAGTTTTGAATCCGTAGTATATAATAACTCTATTTATGTTATTGGTGGTCAAAAAGATGGTGGAAGTATAACCGATGAAATTTATAAATCTACCGATGGAAAAAACTGGATACAAAATGTTATAACTACAAGTTATGGTGCTAGAAGAGATTTTCAAGCAGTACTATTTAATAACCAATTATTAATTATTGGCGGATTGGCTAATGGTAATATTACTAATGATATTTGGACATTAAATTAAACACAATCAACCTTTATATTAAAGAGCAATTTTATATATTTAAAGTTGCTCTTTTTTATTTCTAAAGCAATACTTATTTTGACATATAAACGATTGATTATCAGTATAAATATATTGATGCTTTTCTACTCTAAAGCTATATTTTTAGTCTTCTTTTGTCTTTTTATGTACTTGTTACTTACTATAAATTTGATGTTATAATTAATTATTTCACATTTTAAAATTAAACATCATGAAAAAACTTAGCATTTCTTTTTTTGTATTAGCACTCTTTATGCTATTTACAACTCAATGTAAAAAAGAAGATAACATTACAACTTCAGGAATTCCTGAACAAGTAACTAGTCAAATTCCAGATTCTCTTTTTCAAGTATTAAAAGACCTAGGAATGCCAATTTACGAAGGCAATTCTCCAACAACAATAAATGGTATATATATTATTTCTCCAAACAAATTAAAAAACTCGAACATTAGTGGAGATGTAATTGGACATGTCTTTGTGCCTGATAAAATAAAATTTGAAAGTCAAGATAATAATAAAAGAGAAGTATATTTTCAAAAAAAGAATACCATTAGTGTTTCAAGCAATGAACTCTCTTATACTTCTGGCGAAGGCGATTATTTTACTGTTTATTCTATAGTAAATAATTTTAAGATAAATACTGATGGAGACACTACAGATATTCAACAATTTTTGTTTATGTTTTCTGGTAAAAAATCTAGCAATAGCGATGATATTGAAGACTTGTATTACTCTTTACTATCTACCAAAGAAATTAAAAACACAACTAATGCGTTTATAAAAGTTGGAGAAGGTCGTGTAATTTATGATAGTGATAAAATAACTGTATCTACCAATACATTTAGATTAGCCAACGAAGACTGGACACCTAGTGAAAACTATATTAATCCATTAACATTAAAACCATAACAAAAAACATTGTTTTGAACTAAAAACAAAACACTAGTTTTTTTCATGAAGTCCTACAGTTTTTTGTAGGACTTTTTTATTTATTTTTCTTTACATAATAAAAAACTGCAAACAATATTATTATTTCAATTGGCATAATTATAAATCCTGTTTTAACAGCAATAAAAGAAATAGGAATACTACATATAAAACTAATAATTACAATATATAGTATTATTTGATTGGTTTGTTTTTTTGTGTCTTTTATTTTCTCTTCTAATATTTCTGCTTCATTTTTATAGTGAAGCACATATGTTTTATAATTTTCAATTAAAGTATTCCAAACAGCTATATCTTTTGGCGAAGTAATGACTTGTTGTGTATTGAGGTTGTATACTATATTTGCTGTCATGTTTTGTAATGATATATCTATCTGACTTTGTAGGTTTAATGGATTTGTTACAAATGCATTTTTAAACACACTACCTTTTTTAAAAGAAATTGTGTTTTTTATTGTGTCTTCATCTAATATTATAAAATTATATTGTAAAAAATATTCTTTAGTTCTTCTTAAAAAACTAATTTTCTCTTTTATTTCAAAAGTCGTTTCTATTTTCATTCTATCTTCTTCTGCCATTCAAACATTTCATCTCGAAGTCGAGCAGCTTCCATGAAGTCCATTTGCTTACTTGCCTTTTGCATTTGTCTTTTTAGTTCGGCAACCTTCTTTTCAATTTCTGGTTTAGATAAATATTCTATCGTAGGTTCCGCAGCTGTTTGTTTTATTTTTTCTTCTTGTATTGGTTTTTCTCTAATGTCTAAAATAGAAGCACCACTAATAATTTCTTCTTTACTCTTAAAAACTGTTCTAGGTGTAATATTGTGTGCTATATTATATGCTATTTGTTTTTCTCTTCTTCTGTTGGTTTCATCAATGGTTTGTTGCATACTTTTGGTAATGGTATCTGCATAAAAAATAACCATACCATTAGCATTTCTTGCAGCTCTACCAGCCGTTTGTGTCAACGATCTAGTATTGCGTAAAAACCCTTCTTTGTCTGCATCTAAAATTGCCACCAAACTTACTTCAGGAATGTCCAAACCTTCTCGTAGTAAATTTACACCTATCAATACATCAAAATCACCAATTCGTAGTGCTTTAATAATTTCTACTCTTTCCATAGTATCAACATCACTATGTATATATTTAGCTTTTATATTAATTTCTTTAAAATATTTAGATAACTCTTCTGCCATTCTTTTGGTAAGTGTTGTAACCAAAACTCTTTCCTCTTTTTTTATGCGTTCATGAATTTCATGTATTAAATCATCAATTTGGTTGATGCTTGGACGAATAACAATTGGTGGATCTAACAAACCTGTTGGACGCACGACTTGTTCTACAAATTCGCCTTCTGTTTTACTCAGCTCATAATCGCCTGGCGTAGCACTTACAAAAATTGCTTGGTTAATTAATGATTCAAACTCATGAAAATTTAAAGGTCTATTATCTAAAGCTGATGGCAAACGAAAACCATATTCTACCAAATTTTGCTTTCTACTTTTATCGCCTCCACTCATTCCTGCTACTTGCGGAATGCTTACATGGCTTTCATCTACTACTAATAAAAAATCGTCTGGAAAATAATCTAGCAAACAGAATGGTCTATCACCAGCATGTCGTCTATCAAAAAATCTCGAATAATTTTCTATACCACTACAATAACCTAACTCTCTAATCATCTCTAAATCGAAGTTGGTTTTTTCTTCTAATCGAGCAGCTTCTTCAAACCTATTTATGCTTTGAAAATATTTTATGTGTTCTTGTAATTCATCTTGAATTTCGTTGATGATGGTTGGCAACATATCTTTTGGTGCTAAATATATACTTGCTGGATATATTAATACATTGTCTCTTTTTTCGATAGTTAAACCATTCTCTGGATTAAAAGATTCTATGGTTTCAATATCATCACCCCAAAATGTAATACGATAACCAAAATCGGTATATGGTAAAAATATTTCTACCGTATCACCAATTACTCTAAAGTTACCTCTGTTGAATTCATCTGTAGTTCTTTCATATAAAATAGAAACTAAATCAAATAAAAATGTATTTCTAGAAATGGTTTGCCCAACTTGTAGTTTTATTATTTGATTTTTATAAGCTTCTGGATTTCCCAAGCCATAAATACAAGAAACCGAAGCCACTACAATAACATCTCTTCGTCCACTCATTAGTGAAGAAGTAGTACTTAATCTAAGTTTTTCAATTTCTTGGTTGATAGATAAATCCTTTTCTATATAAGTATTGGTTGCTGGTACATATGCTTCTGGTTGATAATAATCGTAGTACGACACAAAATATTCTACTTTGTTGTTTGGAAAAAAAGATTTGAACTCTGCATATAACTGAGCCACTAGTGTTTTGTTGTGTGTTAAAACCAATGTTGGTTTTTGTATTTGTTGAATTACATTGGCAATAGTAAAAGTTTTTCCAGAGCCAGTTACACCTAATAATACTTGTTCTTTTTCATTATTAATTAAACCATTATACAATTGATTGATTGCTGCTGGCTGGTCGCCTGCTGGTTGAAATGGTAATTGTAAATCAAATTGCATAAATAATTAAACATTGCGTATTCAAAATGGTTTTTTTGCAAAAACAGATTCCGTATATTTTTCGTTCCTCAAAATTACGGAATGACGAGCGATATATTATAAGTTATATTATTATTTTACAAAAGGAATAATTAAATTGGTAGTTTGTGGCTGACCTGCTTTTGTTGCATTAATAAATTCTGGTAGTTTACTAATAGCATCTGCAACTGGTTGTTCTGCTGCTTTACAATTAGATTTCACCAATTGAACTATAGATACTTTTCCAATATCACTAACTTCTATATAATAATAAACAGAGATTTTATCAGAGCCATCATCTGGTTTACAGTTGTTTGGTAGCTTTACATTTTTAGCAACAAAAACATTCATTGCTTGGTCGCCATTTGGAAACATTGCCCTTCTATAACCTTTACCTTGTTGATCGTACTCTTTCATTATTTTTTCTGCATTAGCAAAAAAGTTAGTGTCATATAAAGAGTCTAGTTTTTTTTGAACAGCATCATTGTAGCATTTTCTATACTCTGGTGTGGTTTTATTTTCGTTTATTTTTACTAAGTTTTTTTCATAAAAATTGTTTCCTATTTTGACTTCCAAATAAGCATTCATTGCATTATATTTTCCATCAATATAAAATTTTATTGCATTGGTGTCACTAAGCATATCTGCTTTTGCAGAATCTTTTGCTTGAGAACAATATTGATTGTTTTTTTGAGCTAAAGCTCCAAAGTTAAATCCAAACAAAAAAACAAGTATGTAAATATATTTCATAATAATTTATTTTATAGCAATGCAAGATATTTCTACGCTTACATTTTTTGGTAAACAACTTACTTCTACAGTTTCTCTAGCTGGTGGTTGATTTGAAAAATAGCTTCCGTAAACTTCATTCATTTTAGGAAAATCATGCATATCCTTTAAAAAAATAGTTGTTTTTATAATATGACTATAATCCATATCATTAGCTTGTAAGATATGACCAATGTTTTGCATCACTTGTTTTGTTTCTGCTTCAATACTATCTCTTACTACTACACCAGAGAATGCATCAATTGCAACTTGACCAGAAACAAATAACATGCCATTTGCTACAATAGCTTGAGAATATGGTCCTATTGGTTCTGGAGCTTCATCGGTATAAATCACTTTTTTAGCCATTGTATAAATATACTGCGTTGTTTGCTGTGTTGCCAAACTATATTTATGAATATTTGTTAATTAGTCTAAATTATAGATTTTGCCAAACCTTTAAAATACTAATTGAAATTTTAGATGAATTACTGCTTCTAAGTTTAGTATCATCTACTTTTGTCTTGATACAAAAGTAGCAAAAAATCAAGACTGCAATATCTACCTGTCGGTAGACAGGTAATCTACTTTATAGCAGTTTATAGTTTGAGATTGCCACAATTTTGTTCGTTCCTCTCAAAATTTCGCAATGACGAGAAGTATTACTGTCCTTCTTTTCGTTTGTAAACATCGTCAACAAACCACATTTCGTTTTTATAAATAAAATCGACTATTGCTGTTTTGGTTGGTTCATCGTACTTGGAAAAGATATTATAACCACTTTTTAATAGCGACTTTCCTAATTTTATGCCTTCTACATCTTCTTTTGGAAAAACATGTGGTTTTTTCTCCATGGTTTGTATAACATGATCTAATATATCGAGTGTTTTTTGTAATAGTTTAGTATTTACCATTGCACCGAATAAACTTTTCACATCGTTGATGAATTTTTCAATTTCTTCTCTTGGTAAACGATACATGCATTCTTCAAATTCTTCATCGGAAATTGGTGGTGTTATAGCTTGCTTATTCGCAATGTCTACCATTGATTTTTCAAAATTTTTAGCACCAACAAAAGAATTTAGTGAGTCCATACCTGCTTTTAATGCTTTTAAAAACTGACTACCAAATTTAAAAATAGCTCGAGTCATATCTCCAAAGAGATTCCATATTTTTTTAGGCGACCGAACATAGTCTGCTAGATTAGCAAAAGCAGCTTCTAGTTTTTTTCTTTCGTCTGCTGGTGGATATATAGTAGTTAAAAAATAATTTTTAATTTCTTCAACTATTTCTGGTGTAATACTTGGAGGTAAGGTAAACCTTTTTTGTAAGCCATCGAAATTATATCGTTTAGCTACCATTTCTCTAAACTTATTAATAATGTGCTCTTCTTTGGTTTCCATTTTTTAAAAATACATAGATTTTTAGAAACAAGTGCCAAGATTTTTAGACATTTACTTTTAGACAAATAAAAAAATCCCAAAGCAGAGAAAACTACTTTGGGACATTTTAAACTAATTGTTTTATGAAGAAGATGTTTTATTTATTCTTCTGTTTCGTAAGTAAAATCAACAATTCCTGCTAAATAATCTGTTTCGTACATAGTAGGATATACTGCATCCGTCCCAAATGAAGAACCCACCCATGCATATTTTTGTATTTTTACATTTCCTTTCGTTATTGGATATGGATAATCTGCAGAGCTTGTTCTCTTTTTTCGAAACCAATCATTAGATAACATAGTAATGGCATATTTTTTTGAAGTAGATAATTCTACTGCTGTAGCCAAATTATTAAACTTCATAGTATTTGCTACAACAGTTACTGTTGTTTGTGCTATAATAGAAGTATCGGTTAAATCCCATAGTGTTGCTCTTATATCTCCAGCATCTGGACTTTTAACACCCAACTGAGTTACTTTTCCATTTTTAGTAACACTAAACTCAAAGCCAAATTCAAAAACTCCATAATTAATAAAATCATAATTTAAAGTTGAGTCACTTAATACATCATCATTAAATAAAGTAGTAAATGGATTTTCTGTTACTATTGTTTTGTCTTTTTTACATGATGAAATAAGCGTAATAGCTAATAACAAGATTACGCTTAGTGTTGTTAATTTTATTGTTTTCATAATATTATATTTTCTGTAAATGTATTACAGTATTTTGAAAAAAGCCAATTAAATGTGTGAACGGACGAAATTTTGAGTGAACGGTCATTTTTCTAGTAGTAAGATTGTTTGTAGTAAGTATTAAAAATTTTTTTGTTTAGATTTTTAGACTTTATTTTAGACAAATAAAAAATCCCAAAGCAAGAAATTTACTTTTGAAGACCGCCTTTTGTTTTTGGTGAAGTAGTTTTATTTAAAATTTCGTTCGTATTTTCTTCTAAACCTTTTTGTATTTTTGTATCTGTATTTTTAATATTTGTAGATTCTGTTTTTTGATTAAAATCTACTTTTATGGTTTCTTCGCTATCCCAATTTTCTTTTATTATAATTGCTTGAGATTTATATTTTTTTTCTGGTAATGTTTTTAATTCAAAGTTTCCGCTGTTCCAAATTCCATTGTCATTATCGTCTTTTATAATTTCTACAAAATATTGACCTGCTGGTAACATTTTATAGTTGATTTGAAGCGTCTGAGAATCGCGTAAAAAATGTTGATCTAATACTTTGCCTTGATTATCTTTTAAATTTGCGATTAAATATAGTGATTCTTCTTGTAACTCAATGTTAATCAATAAGTTACCTGCTTTTTTAACTGATTGACCTAAAATGGAAATTTTTTGCATTTTTGTATAGTTTTGACCAAAATCTACCAAAAATGAATCTGCTAAGACTAATTGATAGTTCATGTTGTCTTGCCACTGTGCTTTTATATGATATGACTGCCAATCGTTGTCTTTTTCTATTGTAAAAGGAATTGATGTCTTAGTAGAATCTAACAATTGTACTTTTGATGAATCGATATTGAAAATAGAAAAAGAATTGCTTTTGAGTTTTAAAGCAGATCCTTCAAAAACTTTATAAATTGTAGAATCATTAAAAATAGTAAGCAACTCTTTTTTGTTATTGATACTTAAATTTATAGTTGAATCTATTAATTGTTTGTTGTGAAACACTTTTAAACCTATGCGACCTGTATCTTGACTAAGATTTGGAAAATAGACTTTACTTGTTTTTTCACCATTTGGAAAAGCAATGGCATTAATCATCGTATCTGGAAATACCTGAATGGCTATTTGGTCTTTTGTTGGTGATATATTTTTATTCCACGAAATATTGAATTGATTGTTGACAATACTTTTATCTGTTTGCAATACTTTAAGTTGATTTGGTTCTGGTGTAAACAATTCTAATTTGATGTTGCTTACATTGGAATCTATTGTAATTGCTGAATCTAAAAAAGCAATATTTTCGTTAGGTAAATCGTAGTAATAGTTGTTATTTAAATCGGTTAATGCATATACTTTATAAGTACCTTGTTTTAAATGCTGAATGATAGCACTTCCATCTTTTTCAATTTTTGATAAATAAAAAGGAGCTTCTTTTAAAAAAGCAGAATCGTTTAAATCTTTATACAACAATAAATACGAATTATCTGGAATACTAGTTTCTGTAAAATCTATTTTGGTTTTTAATTCTAATGAATCTATAAAATCGCCTGTTGAAAAAACGAAAGTATAATTTGGAAACGGATTGCTTTCATTTACATCTACAATATTATCTCCAAAAAAAACAGAATAAGTCGTGTTTGGTATCAATGTATCTTTAAATGAGATATAGATGTCGTTTTTCTTTACTTCTATTTTTGGTTTATTTTGCAATTTTGGAGAAACAATGATATTTTGTTGATTATTGACTTGCACAAACTCGTTAAATTGTAAATGTATTTGATGCGTATTAAAGTTGGTTGTTTTATTAGCTGGTATTTCTGTTAATAACTCTGGTGGTGTTTTGTCTCTTTCTCCACCAGTTGGCGAAGTAATAACTGCACATTTAGCAAAAAAGAACACTATTAATAATGTGCTTATTAAAATTTTTGTATGTCGTTTTTTGACGCTATTTATCATTTATCTTCCTAAATATACCATTAAAACAGCAATATCTGCTGGAGAAACACCACTAATTCTAGAAGCTTGACCTAGATTAATTGGTTTAATTTTGCTTAGTTTTTGTTTTGCTTCTATAGATAAAGATGGTAAATCAAAATAATTAAAGTCTGAACGCATTTTGATATTTTCCAATTTATCCATTTTTTTAACTTGTTCTTGTTCTTTTTTCAGATATCCATCGTACTTAATTGCTAACTCTGCTTGTTCTAAACATTCGTCACCAAAAGTATTAAATGCTTCTTGTAGCTCAGGTAAATGATGCAACAACTCTTTTAAGTGAACATTTGGTCGGGCAATTACCTTATCTATTTTTTGTTTTTGTTGTAACGGTGCACTTTCTTTAGATTCTAAATAAGCATCTATTTGAGTGCCATCTACACTAAAATCTTCTAATGTATATTTGATTTGGTCTATTGCTTTTAGCTTTTCTTGTACTCTATCGAATCTTTCTTTTTCTGCAAAACCTAAACGATAAGACATTTCTGTTAAACGAATATCTGCATTATCTTGTCTTAATAGAATTCTAAACTCAGCTCTAGAAGTAAACATTCTATAAGGTTCATCAGTACCTTTGTTTACCAAATCATCTATCAACACACCAATATAAGCTTCTGAGCGTTTTAACACAAATGGTTCTTTTTCTTGAATAGCTAAATGAGCATTCATTCCAGCAATCATACCTTGACTTGCAGCTTCTTCGTAACCAGTAGTTCCGTTTATTTGTCCAGCAAAAAATAGGTTTTTAATGAGTTTCGTTTCTAGTGTTAGATTGAGTTGTGTTGGTGGAAAATAATCGTATTCTATGGCATATCCTGGACGAAACATTTTTACTTGTTCAAAACCAGGAATTTTAGTAAGTGCTTTGTATTGTACTTCTTCTGGTAAGGAAGTAGAAAAACCATTGACATAAATTTCTACCGTATTCCAACCTTCTGGTTCAACAAAAATTTGGTGTCTATCTTTATCTGCAAAACGGTTTATTTTATCTTCGATAGAAGGACAATATCTTGGTCCAAGTCCTTGTATTCTACCTTGAAACATCGGAGATTGGTCAAAACCTGTTTTTAACAGCTCATGAACTTCTGTATTAGTATAAGTAATCCAACAATGTCTTTGTTCTTTTGGTTTCTCTATATTCTTAAATGAAAAGCCAACAATATCTTCATCGCCTTGTTGAATTTCCATTTTATCGTAATTCAAACTTCTACCATCAATTCTTGGTGGTGTACCTGTTTTCATTCTACCACTTTCAAAACCTAAGTTTTGTAGTTGTTCTGTAATTCCTTTAGCTGCTTTCTCTCCTGCTCTACCTCCACCAAATTGTTTTTCGCCAATATGAATGATGCCATTTAGAAAAGTTCCATTCGTTAAAACTACTGCTTTCGCTCTAATTTCTAAACCCATTCCTGTAGTAATACCAACTACTTTATTGTCTTCTACAATGATACCATTTACCATTTCTTGCCAAAAATCGATATTGGGTGTTTCTTCTAGCATTTTACGCCACTCTAAATGAAACAGCATTCTATCATTTTGTGTTCTTGGACTCCACATAGCTGGTCCTTTAGACTTATTGAGCATTCTAAATTGTATCATAGTTTTATCTGATACAATACCAGAATAACCACCCATGGCATCAATTTCTCTAAGAATTTGACCTTTAGCTACACCACCCATTGCTGGATTACAAGACATTTGTGCAATAGTTTGCATATTCATAGTAATGAGTAGTACCTTACTACCCATTTTGGCTGCAGCCACAGCAGCTTCGCAACCAGCATGACCTGCACCAACTACAATTACATCGTATTGAGAAAACATTGATGCAAAGATAGTAAATTAGCAATAAGTAAAATCAACTTTGTTAAATGTTGAGTTTATTTCAGTTTTTATATTTAAATAGATTCCGTTCCGAATTTCGGAACAAGTTCGGAGTGAGATAGCATATATCAACAGTAATTAACAGTAGTGTTATAAACATGTTGATTAATTTGTGAGTTATAAATAGATTCAAGACTTTTAGATTTTAGATACAAGACTTATTTATATACACTACATAGAAAAACATCAACAATACATAGTTGCTTATTATACCAATACTCTGAATGTTTCATGTGGAACATTGTAAAAGAATAAAGATTAGTAGATATTAGAATCAAGATATTGATTAAGCATTCCTAGTTATAATAAGAACTAGCTTCTTTTAATAATAAAGTCTAAAATCTTGGCTCTATAAATCTATCAAGCAACTTGTGTAGTAGTATTTCTAGAATTAAAAATTGCATAAGCTATAAAAGCCATTGGAATATAAGCACCAAAAATATCGCTATAAGTAAACCATAAAGGTGCAGGAATATTTGCTAAACTAATAAATCCACCAACTAAAAAAACAATACCTACTATTAAGCAAACATACATTCTACTAGAAGCCGAAATAAAAACTGCAATTAAAGCTCCTACTAAAGTTCCTAATGCATGAGCCAATAAAGGAAAAATAAAATGCTTATTTTCTAGTAGGTCAATATTTTCTTGAAGACTTGCAAGATTGGTTACATCTACTCCTTCTGGTGGTTGAATGATAGTTTTTCCAATTACTATGATTAATAGATTAACTAGACTACCGACTACTACACCAATAATTATAGCTAATAAGTTTCTTAAAAAGTTTTTCATAAAGTCGGTTTTAATATTCTACGATATTTGTGATAAAAATGTTTCACATGAAACAATTTTATGAACCAAGATTAATAGATAATAGAATCAAGACTAAATTATAACTTTACAAAAAAAGAATTTATGCAAGCAATTAGAATTTTAGTAACTGGTGGAACTTTTGATAAAGAATATGACGAAATAAATGGTCGTTTAGATTTTGAACAAACTCATGTTCCTGAAATGTTGAAATTAGGAAGATGTAGTTTATCTATTGCTGTAGAAACTTTAATGATGATAGATAGTTTAAAAATGACAAATCATCATCGCAAAACAATTTTAGATGCTTGTAAAAATGTAGCAGAACAACAAATTATAATTACTCACGGAACAGATACTATGGCAAAGACTGCTACTTATTTAGCTAAAGCCAAAATAGAAAAAACGATAATACTTACTGGAGCAATGATTCCATACAAATTTGGAAGTTCTGATGGTTTCTTTAATTTAGGTGCATCTATTGCTTTTGTTCAAACGCTAGCTAATGGTGTATATGTTTGTATGAACGGAAAATATTACCACTGGAATAATGTAGTAAAAAATAAGCAAACTGGTTTTTTTGAAACGATGGTTTGATGGTTTGAATTGTTTCACATGAAACATTAGAGATGTTTTACTAATAAATAAGATGCTGAAACAAGTTCAGCAAAAATAAGAGATGCTTCGTTAATAGATAAGATGCTGAAACAAGTTCAGCAATAATAGAAATTTCTTCGTGATACTAGAAAGTTGTTTGGAAAGATGATAATATTAAAACTTAGGACAGAATAATGGTTGATATACTTTTTTCTGTTGTAATTGTTTTCCTGTATAAATTAATGATAATTCTAAAGCACCTACAGAATTAACTGCTTGGTTTAAATCCTTGTCAATTGTTGCATCATAGCTTACGCCCACTTGAAATCCTGATGCTTGCATTCCTACACTAGCAATAATAGCTCCATTCCCATCATACCAAATACCTGTAAAAATTGTATTTTTAAACGCATCTTGTCCTTTACCAGATAAATTAAAACCAAATTGCGAAC
This sequence comes from Chitinophagales bacterium, assembly GCA_020636535.1. Taxonomy (NCBI): domain Bacteria; kingdom Pseudomonadati; phylum Bacteroidota; class Chitinophagia; order Chitinophagales; species Chitinophagales bacterium. The sequence continues at coordinate 537,472 of JACJXT010000012.1, read as the reverse complement.
CAGCAATCCACTGCATATTTTTACCTTGTTGCATAAACATAGCATTTGGAGAAATAATCATTAGTTTCTTTACTTGAATAATAGAACCTAAGTGTACATTGTATCTAAACTTTCTTTCATTGTTCGATGCTAAAAAAGTTTCTCTTGGTGAAAGAATATTAAACATAGACATACCAATATATCCACTTACTGTTTTAGTAAAATTAGACGACCAAAACAAACCTAAGTTGATGTTTGGTTTAATGAATTTGTATTGATCAAAAACTTCTGCCGTTGGATTATTAAATGCGAAATCCGTTGCGTTAAATTGGTCTTCAAAATAAAGATTGTTTTGATCTACACTTCTTTGTGTGAAACCAACTTGAAAACCTGCACTTATATAATGATTTTTCTTATATCCAATTCCTTTATGATATGCAGCACTAATAGCCATAGTATTGGTTTTAATAACCGACTGTCTATCGTGAGAAAAAACAATACCTACACCTAAAATATCATCGTTTAATTGATCTCTTAATAAACCAAAATCTGCTGAAGCACTAAGTGTAGAATATGGTGCTGGACTTTGTACTGTAAAATATTGTGTTCTGTAATTAGCTACTACTCTATATAAACTTTTTAATTTTCCTGTCAATGCTGGATTTAAGTTTTGTGGTGAATTATAAAATTGAGAAAATTTATAATCTTGTGCCAACAAACTTTGACTTAAAAATAATACAACAACTATGGATAAAAGTTTAATTTTCATTTTTAATTAAATATTTAAAAATATTTTTATATACAATGTATTTATCTTGCAATAAATCGTTGTGAAATAAAGTTATAAAATTAGCATTTAATTTTCGAACTTCTTCATATAATATCATAAAGCTTTGCCAAATTTCTGCTTCTTTTTTGTTTTGGTAATATTGATACGATGCATCCATCCAAATAAATGGAAATAATAAAAGTGGTCGTTGCTCATTAATTTTTAAATTAAAAAAATAAAATGGCTGAGTTGTTCCTGCTCTGCATCCACTAATGTTTGGATAAGCTAAGGAATAATCTTCGGTTAAACCTGCATCAATATATGCTTCGAAAGTTATAGGAAATTGAATACGCAAAAAATGTTGACGCACTTTTGTAATGTCTTTTTTGGTGTACTGTTCTAATAAGTTTTTTTCTGAAGCAATGCTTTTATTTTCTAATGAAGCATACGATGGATGAATGCCTAATATAAAATCGTGCGATATGTTTTGAATTAACTGTTGTAGTAAAATATGTTTTGGATTAACTACACTATCATTTTGATGTTGATTAGACAATAAAAAGAAAAACAATATTTCATAATTGGTTTGCTTCAACAATGGCAAAAAATAATCGAATGTATAAAATGGATCTTGCTTAATGTTTTTTAAAACGCTGTACTTTTCTATAATATTGTTTGGTTTTAAAACGAGTTTAGTGAAATCAAAAAAACTTCTTGCTTTGTAAGCAAAAGCATTATCAATATCAAATGTAATAGTTGTTTTAAATTGATGTTCTTTAAACTGTAAATTTGGAAATTGTGTTTGCAACTTCGACTTAAATAAAATCAACCACTCTTCTACTATTGGTCTAAATTGAAAAGCTTCATTATTTAAAATAGAATTGCTACTTAAATATCTTCCGTGTTCATCTTTTTCATGTGGTAAATATTCTTCATATCTGCTAATTAAAAAAAAGATAGCTGAAAAAATATCAAAAGGAATATTACTTTCATTGGAAGCATCAAAAAATAAAGTAGGTAAATTTTCAAAAATATGAATACTTAAATCTTGTGCTGTTATATTTTCTTCTAGTAATAAAGCATGCTGAAAAATACTGAAACCTAATTTATTTTCGTTCGTATAAAAAATACAGTTTGCTGTGGTATTTGGTAAAGTTGTTGTGAGTTGATAAGCTATATCAAAATATTGGAAAAAAACAAAATCTAGCACAAATTTTATTCTGTTAGTAACTTTTGGTGTGTAGATAAGTATCATGGTTCTGTAAATATAAAAGAATTAATTTAGCTACTGTGAGTGCACCGTTTATTATACATTTGCCAGAGTTTGAAGGTCCGTTTGACTTACTGCTTTTTTTTATTGAAAGAGATGAGTTAAATATAAGAGATATTCCTATACATTCTATTACTAATGATTTTTTAAATTATATACATCAATTAGAAAGATTAAATATAGAAGTGGCTAGTGAGTTTATGTTAGTTGCTGCTACTTTAATGCGTATTAAAGCTAAAATGTTATTACCAAGAAAAGAAGTTGATGAAGAAGGCAATGAAATAGATCCGAGAGAAGAGTTGATACAAATGTTGGTAGAATACAAACGCTTCAAAGAAATTGTTGAAGTATTAAAAGTATTGGAAACAGAAAGATTGATGCGTTTTACAAGAGGCAATCAAAAACAAGAAGTAAAAGAATTGATTAATTTGTTAGCTGACGAAGCTGACTTACAACAAGTCACTTTGTTTAAATTGCTAAAAGCATTTCAAAAATCGTTAGATAAATATAAAGACCGAAACGAAAAAATATTACACAAAGTAGTTCCTTATAAATACACACTAGAAGAAGAAAGAACTCGATTAACTTCATTCATTCAACAAAAAGGAAAAGCTTCGTTTAAAGAAGTGTTTGAAACTGTAGAAAATAGAGTACATGCTATTTTTACTTTTTTAGGAATGTTAGAATTAATACAACAACAAGTAATGTTTTTAATACTTGGCGAAGGTTATAATAACTTTTGGATTAGCAGCACACTACCAGAAGAAACTTTGAATTAGTTTTTTTTTAGTATTGATATTTGAGTAGTGAGTATTAAGACTTTTATTTTAGATTATTACATTTTTAGATATAAGAATCAAGATTTTAAAAAATGTTATAGTTAGAAAGTATGACAAAACTATCTTAGTTTGCTATAATAGATTGCCAAATTTTTTCGTGCTTCAAAAATTGGCAATGACGATTTTCCTTTCTGAACTTGTTTCAAAATCAGTTATTATAAATAAAGTAGATTATTGTCAAAACAAGAATGATAAATATATAAGATACTGAAATAAACCTGCCTACTGCAAGCAGGTTCAGCATCTTATATTCCAGCTTTTGCAGAAATTTCTAACATTCTGTCTATTGGAATTTTTGCTTTAACGCGTAAGTCTTCGTCCATAATTAATTCTGGTAATTCATATTTTAAACACAAATATATTTTTTCTAAGGTGTTTAATTTCATGTGCGGACAATCATTACAAGCACAAGAATTATTTGGAGGTGCTGGTATAAATGTTTTATTTGGAGATGCTTCTTGCATTTTGTGTAAAATACCAGTTTCTGTTGCAACAATAAATTCTTGTGCATCGTTTTCAATAGTATATTTTAACAAGGCAGTTGTAGAACCAATAAAATCTGCTATTTCTAAAATTGGTGTTTCGCACTCTGGATGTGCTATTAATTTTGCATTTGGATGCTTGTGTTTTAAAGTCATAATTTTTTCTAAACTAAAAATTTCATGTACCATACAAGAACCATCCCACAAAATCATATCTCTATTTAATTTTCTGATGAGATAAGTACCTAAGTTTTTGTCTGGAGCAAAAATAATTCCTTGCTCTTTTGGTATAGCATTAATAATAGCTTCTGCACTTGATGAAGTACAGATATAATCACTCAATGCTTTTATTTCTGCACTGCAATTAATATAAGAAACTACAACATGATCTGGAAATTGTGCTTTAAACTTCGAAAACTCATCAGCTGGACAATCATCTGCTAAAGAACAACCTGCATTCAAATCTGGTAAAATTACTTTTTTAGTTGGATTTAAAATTTTAGCTGTTTCTGCCATAAAATGCACACCAGCAAATAAAATAATATCTGCATTGGTTTTTACTGCTTCTTGAGCTAAACCTAAACTATCGCCAATAAAATCTGCTATATCTTGTATGTCTGCATCTTGGTAGTAATGTGCTAATAAAATAGCATTTTTTTCTTTTTTTAGTTTTTCAATTTCAGCAAATAAATCAAGTGTTGGATCAATTGCTACATCTAAAAATCCTTTTTGTGAAATTGCCTTAATTTCGTCTTGAATGTCGCTCAACAGTAAATCAGCCATAATTGAAATTTTTTTCAAAGATATTAAAAATTCAAGCAATGAAAATTTTCAAAACCTAATTAAATTATAAATTTATTTTTTTAAAAAAAAGATTTTATTGTTTTTTATTAGCTTGTGGAAATCGTTTATAAAAAGAAGTCCTAAAATTTTTATTTTTAGATAAGTCTATTTTATACTACAATTATCAACATCAAAAATTATGCTAAACTACTGATATTGAACATTTATTTTATTTCATTCACAATAGTGTGTAATCAAATTCACATGATGTTGTTTATAAAAATTAAGCAAAGTAAATTGTGGAAAGTGAAGTATTTTGGTTGTAAAAAATAGAATAAATCGATTTTTAGTTTTGCTATTTTATTTGGGTGTTAAAGTGATACTTTAGGATTATGCTAAAAAATATTTTGTACACGATATAGTAAATTTTTCCACTAGTACTATTGTGTATAAACAGTATAGTATTTGTGAGCTTTTTTGGTAGTAACTAACAATAGTGTGTATAAGTTAAAAGTTATTGGTACAGCTTGTGAAACGCAATATACTGTTCCACATTTTCGGTTACAAAATAACGAATAACTAAGTTTTGTTGTATTCTTTGCCTGATTGCTGTAGCAGAAATATCTAGTAATCCTAAATCTAATATATTAAAATTTAATTTATTTTCGATTATTTCATTGCCTCTTTTAAAAACATGAATAGGAACTTTTTCTATAATAGCTTCGTAGTTTTTCCAAGTGTCAAATTTAGCAACATTATCGCCACCAATAATTAAGTGAAATTCATTATTAGGAAATTTTGCTTGCAAAGCCACTAATGTATTATAAGTATAAGATGGTTGAGATAACTGAAATTCAATATCGCTTACTTTTATAAATGGATGATTTTCGGTAGCGAGTTGTGCCATTTGTAAACGATGCGTTTCATTAGCTAAATCGGTTTTATTTTTATGTGGATTGTGTGGTGAAACGATCAACCAAACTTCATCTGCTTTAATTGCTTCTTTTACTTTAGTAGCAATGAGTAAGTGACCAATGTGAATTGGATTAAATGAACCAAATAATAATACAATTTTCATATATAACTGTTATATAGATTATGAATTTGTTGAATCATATTTGTAGTAGAAAACTCTTGAACAGTTTGAAAAGCATTTTTAATAATTTTTTCTTTTTGATTTTCATTATTCATTATTGAAGCTATTTGATTGATGACTTCATTTCTATCATTATACAATATAGCATTTTCAGAATTTAAAATATCATTAATGCCATTAATGTTTGGAGCAACCACCAATAATTTTTGCGACATGGCTTCTAAAATATTTAAAGGAAAACCTTCTTTGCTTGATGTAGAAATTAGAAACTCATACTCTTGAATTGCTTCAACAATATGCTCTACAAAACCATGATATTTGATAAAAGGTCTGTTTTGAATAGCACTAACTACATCACTTTTTAAAGAACCATCACCAAAAATATGAGCTTGAACCAAATTATTTTGTTCATGTAATCTATTGAGAATTTCTATAAATGCTAATGGATTTTTCTCTTCGCTTAAATTACCAACAAATACAAAGGAGTTTTTTATTTTAGTTTGATTAGTTATAGAAACAACATCAATACCATTATATATTAAAAATATATTTTTATTAATGTGTTTTAGTTTTTCGTAGCTGTTTTTGTTAACTACAATAATTGCTACAATATTTTTTTGTTGGTATTTTTTTGGATGATTGATTTTAAAATCTACATGACGATGAACAATAGCTTTTGTTTTATTGCCTAAAAAATTGATGATTTGCAATAAGTTTAAACCATGACTATCATGTATATGTAATAAATTTATTTTTTCTTTTTTTATGATAGAATTTAACTTTTTTCCAGCTAATAAATCGTAACCCATTAGTTTGTTGTATGTAAATACTTTTTTTGAATTCACTTTTTTAACCAAGTCAGCATTTGTAGGACAAAATAAATAGTTATCATATTTTGTAGTAATTGTATTACACAAATTAGCAATGATGTGTTCTGCACCTCTAAAACTTTTTGCTGTTGATATGTGTAGTACTTTAATCATTTTTTTTATTCGTCATATCTGTTTTTGTAGAAATCTATATTTATTTATATTTCGTATATTTCTCGTTCCTCGAAATTACGGAAAGACGAGAAGAATAAAGTAAGTCTATTAAAAATATAGACAAGATATAGATACTTATTCCTAATTGATAAGCTAAAAAAGGTTCCCAAAGCATGGTTGCTAAGACCAAAAAGTAAAAAATGGTATATAATTTAAAATGTTTTATAAAATAAAATAAATTTAATAAATATAAAAATAATATAATAATGCCAAAAACAAATCCAACACTTAAAAAATTAAATAAATACTGATTGTGTGGCAATGCATAAACACTCGTATTACTAATTCCAAATTTTGTTTGATAAGCTTGTTTCATTGTTTGCTGTACATCTCCTAATCCAACGCCAAAAAAAATATTTTCTTTAATTAAAGTTGTAGCAGTTTTGTAGGAAAGCAATCGTCTACCATCAGAAAGATTGTCTATATTAACTGTAGTGTTTTTGCTTTGTTGAAAATCGTATAAAGCATAGCCAATTTTATTTTTTAAACTCGGAAATAAATAATAACAACTTATACTGCACAATAATAACAATAAAAAAGCCACTACACTTTTTTTAATAGATTTTTGTTTGAAGATGTAGTACAATCCAAGTATAAAAGCACTAAGATATAGTAGCACTAAACCACTTCGAACAGCTAATAGATGCAAAAACAGAATGTTTATAATTGTAAGAGCAATCGTCATTCCCAACTTGATTGGGAATCTTTTTATTAAATAGATTCCAGATAAATTTTTTCGTTCTACTACAAAATTTTCTGGAATGACGATAGTGCTACTATTTGCTTTCCAATACCAAAATAAATTTAGCAGAATATTAAAAACAATCAACACACTAAAACCAACATGATGTATAAGTGTAGGAACAATTTGTCCTTTTGTATAATTTTCTACAACAGTAGCATCCAACAGTAAAAAATAACTACTATAAATAATACTTAAATTAACAGCAATGTTAAAGACTATAAATAAAATTTGTTTCTGTTTTTCGCTAAGCAATTGAATACTATCAAAACTTAGTAAAACGAAAGGAACAATTAAAATATTTTTATAGTTGTTCCAGAATGTAGTTTTATCATCTGACCAAAAAAAAGAAAGACCTAAAATAATTGTAATAAATATATGATTTAAAACTATAATATTTGTTTTTTTATTTTTGATGAGTTGAACTAATCCTATAACAGGTAAAATAGTTAAAGCAATACTTAGTAAAAATCGTGCAAAAAATAATCCTACAATAAAACAGAGTATTGTTGCAAAAAAAATATTGGTTAAATTTAGATTCCGCATTAGAAATTTCTTGTAGGTCAATTTTAAATGGAACTTTTTTGATAAAAATAAGGTTTATTCTATTAAAATTAATTTACTTTTATGGTTGTAGTGGAAATGCCTGCAATTATGACAAACAAAGTTCAATATTTTGAACAAACATTTATGCCTCTTGCAGATGATTTATATAATTATGCTTATCATCTTACTTTGCAACAAGCCAATGCAGAAGACTTAGTACAGGAAACTTTGATAAAAGTGTTTAAATCAATAGACCAATTTGATAAAGGCACTAATGCAAAAGCGTGGATGTTTACTATTTTAAAGAACTCGTTCATCAATCAATATAGAAAACAAAAAGCGAGTCCGAGTATTGTTGATTACGAAGATTATATTATAAAAGAAAGTAATGATACTGTTTGGTTAGATACAGATTTAGAAGACTATCATCAGTTTTTGGGTGATGAAATGACTGTAGCTTTAGATGAGTTGAAAGAAGAATTTAGAGAAGTGATTTTATTGTGTGATATGGAAGACTTTAGTTACGAAGAAATTGCTGCAATTGCAGATATACCAATTGGAACAGTGCGTTCGAGATTACACAGAGCAAGAAAAGAACTACAGATAAAACTAAAAAACTATGCCAATTCTTTAGGTTTTAAAACAGAAAAGTTATGAGAAAACAAGAGCAAGCACATAGTTGTAAGGAATGGCAACAAGCCATTGATTTATTATTAGACCATGTTGTTACAGCAGAACAGAGCAATCAAGAAATTTTGAACGAAATAGAACAATGTCCTGTTTGTAAACAATATTATCAAAATCAAACAGCATACAAAACACAGTTACATAAATGTAAGTCAAGCACAAGATGTTCAGATACATTAAAAGATAATGTGCTGAATGCAATTAGAGGTTTGGCGTGATTTTGGAAAGCGTGATGTTTTAATTTTTATATATTAAAACAAACCATTTTTGTTTGGTGCGTTTTTTTCAATGACTTGACCTAAATCCCACAGTTCTACAATCTTATCATTTTCAAAACGAAAGATATGTACTACAGCAATATCCATATCTTCTTTTTTAACTAGAGAATGTGCAATTACTGTGTTTTGGTCTTCGTAAACATATTTGGTTTCTAATAAATTGTTTGGATGTTGTAAATGAGCTGCTTCCATAGCATTTTGCAAAGCACTTCTATTGCCTTCAAAATATTGGTTGTGATGTATGAAATCATCAGCAACAAATTGGTCGAAAGCTGCTTTTACTTTACCGAAGCCAACCAATTGTAAAAAAGTAACAGCTATTTCTTTATGTGTCATGAGTGGAATATTAGAATATAAAAAAACAAGAAACTAATAAAAGAAAATGGTCTACTTTGCTTTTCTTTGTTATACTCACGAATAGAAAAAGTACTTACTACCTTTTACTTATTTTAAGTGCATATTTTCCTGGACCACTTACTAATAATCCTAAGAACACAATACCACTTTCTAAAGCGTGCGAATATCCACCAAAACCATCGCCTTTACTAATATGCATAATCATAGCTATAATCATAGTAAATACTAGCATAGCAGCAGCAGGTCTAAATAAAAAACCAAGTATTAACAATAAACCACCAGCAAACTCAGCAAAAGCAGCCATAAATCCCCAAAATGTTGGAGCAAAATTAATGCCTATGTTTCCCATAGCTGCACCAATTTGTGTCCATGTTTCAGTACCACCAGTAATTTTTGGATAGCCATGAATCATAAATGCAATACCAATTCCTAATCGAATGATTAATAGTCCTAAGTCTTTATCAAATTTTTTCATAAAATATATTTTTATAATACAGATTTACATATTTTGCTAATGGTTTTAACATCGCCCATAGTATAATAATGTAAACAAGGTACGCCAAATTTTATTAATGACTTACTTTGTGCTATACACCACTCTATGCCTATTTGTTTTACTTCTTCGTCTGTTTTTGCTTTTTTTATGTTGGCAACAAGGTCGTCTGGTAAATCAATAAAGAATGTAGAAGGTATCATATTGAGTTGCGACATTCTTGTAATTGGTTTTATTCCTGGAATAATTGGTACATTAATTCCAATAGCTCTACAGTCTTTTACAAACTCAAAATAGCGTTCATTATCAAAAAACATTTGTGTAACAATATAATCGCCACCAGCATCTATTTTTTCTTTTAAATAGTGTAAATCTTGCTCGTAGTTTGCTGCTTCAAAATGTTTTTCTGGATATCCTGCTACACCAATACAAAAATCTGTTTTTACCGCATTAATTAAATCGTTGTCTAGATATTTCCCATTGTTCATTTTAGCCAACTGTTTTACTAAATCAACAGCATAAGCATGACCTTCTTTTTCTGGTACAAACTTTTTTTCCAATTTTCTAGCATCACCTCTTAAAGCCAATACATTTTGAATGCCTAAAAAACCTAAATCTATCAAGGCATTTTCAGTTTCTTCTTTGGTAAATCCTCCACAAATTAAATGTGGAACTGCTTCTACATTATATCTGTATTTAATAGCAGCACAAATACCAACAGTACCTGGTCGTTTTCTTACAGCAATTTTTTCAAAATAACCACTAGCTGTTTGTTTGTATTCAAACTCTTCTCTATGATAAGTTACATCAATAAACGGTGGTTTAAACTCCATTAATGGATCTAATACTTTAGTGATAGATTCAATGCTTCGTCCTTTTATTGGCGGAAGTATCTCAAACGAAACTAAATTGCTGTTTTTGTTTTCAGCTAATATTTCTGTTACCTTCATAATTTGGTACAAAGGTAAATATAAGTTTTAAATTTAACGATTGCTTATTTTACTTCTTCGTAGTCTATAAATTCGGCATCTTCGTAATGTGTTTTACTTTCGGTAGTGGTTGTTTGTTTAAACTGTTGTTTTTCTTTGGTATTTACTTTTTGCTGATTATTATTCAGCAATAAACTAAAGACTTTGTAAGCAATTAAAAATAAGATTATAAATTTTAGAGCAGTTGCCATTATTTTTTAAAGGTAATTAATATTTACTAGTAGTAACAATATCTCTTTTAAAAAAGTTCATACTTAAATATACTTAACACTATTTTATTTCAGAGAGCGAAGTACTATCTTTAACCAAATGAAGAACGAAATACCTATTATAAACCGAGAGTTGAGTTGGTTGTCTTTTAATGAACGCGTATTGCAAGAAGCAGAGTCTAAAGCAGTTCCTGTTGTAGAAAGATTAAAGTTTTTAGGTATTTTTTCTAATAATTTAGATGAGTTTTTTAGAGTTCGAGTTGCTACTATAAAAAACTTAATGTCGTTAAGTAAAAGCAGTCAGCGTAAAATACCAGAAGATCCTGCATTAATTATGCAACAAATTCAAAACAAGATAAAAGAGTTGCAAAAAAGATATAATGCTTGTTTTAATAATATTTTAATAGATTTAGAAAAAGAAAATATATTTATTATAGATGAAAAACATCTAACAGAAGAACAAGGAGAAGCCGTAAAATTATTTTACAACTCTAAACTTAAATTAGATTTATTTCCAATTATTCTAGATAAATACAGTAAATTTCCTATACTAAATGATTCTAGTATTTACTTAGCTATTTGGTTTTTTAATCAAAAAAAGAAAATAAAAACCAATATAAAACACGCATTGTTAGAAATTCCAGCAAATAGTATGTCTAGGTTTTATGTTTTGCCAAAGCAAGAAGATGGTAAAACTTTTGTCATGTTTTTAGATGATGTAATAAGATACAACTTAAAAGATATTTTTAAAATATATGATTTTAACACAATAGAAGCATATACTTTTAAGTTCACTAGAAATGCAGAACTTGATATAGATAATGATGTATCGACTTCTATTTTAGATGCCATGAAACGCAGTTTAAAAAAACGAGTTTCTGCAGAAGCACTTCGTTTCTTGTACGATGAACAAATGCCAAAAGACTTATTGTTGTTTTTGATTAAAAAAATGAGTTTGGATAAAAAAACCGAAATATTTCCTGGTGCAAGATATCACAACTTTAAAGACTTTATGCGTTTTCCAGATTTAGATAAAGCAGATTTAGTTTATCAATACGAACCACAAGTAAAACAGCCAGACTTAGAAAATATTAAAAGCATTTTAGACACACTTCAACAAAAAGATATATTATTATATTTTCCATATCACCCATTCGATTATTTTTTAGATTTATTGCGAGAAGCAGCCATAGATCCAAAAGTTTCACACATAAGAATTACGCTGTATCGTTTAGCATCGCAATCTAATGTCATCAAATCGCTCATTACTGCATTACAAAACGGAAAAGATGTAACTGTTTTTATAGAACTAAAAGCACGATTTGATGAAGCAGCCAACATCAAATGGGCAAATATTTTAAGAGATGCTGGTGCAAAAGTAATTACTGGAATTAATGGTTTGAAAGTTCACTCTAAGTTGTGTTTGATTACTAGAAGAGAAAAAGGACAAAAAATTTATTATGCATCAATTGGTACTGGCAATATGCACGAAAAAACGGCTAGAATTTATACCGATTGTACTATGTTTACTGCTAATCAGTTGCTTACTAGAGAAGCAAGAATGTTATTCGATTTCTTTGAACGCAATTATGTCATTCCAAAGTTTCATCGACTGCTCGTTGCTCCTTTTAATTTAAGAAATCGACTCATTCAACTCATCAACAGAGAAATAAGAAATGCAAAAAATGGTAAACCTGCTACAATTTTTATGAAGATGAATAGTTTGGTAGATGAAGAAATGATAACAAAACTGTATCAGGCAAGTAAAGCAGGTGTACAAATTAAATTAATAGTACGAGGAATTTGTTCTTTGATTCCGCAGTTGCCAAATTTTAGTGAAAACATACAAGCTATTAGTATTATTGATAAATTTTTAGAACATAGCAGAATTTTTATTTTTGAAAATGCTGGTGACAAAGAATACTATTTTGGTTCTGCAGATTTAATGTCTAGAAACTTAGATTTTAGAGTGGAGGTAATTTGTCCTGTTTATGATGAAACGATTAAACAGCAACTACAAATTACGCTCGACAAACAATGGGAAGATAATATTAAAGCTAGAATTTTAGACAAAAACGAACAGAACGAAATAGTACAAAATAATTTAGCACCGAACCAAAGTCAGCAAGTATTATATAATTATTGGAAAGACTATGCCAATGAAAATGAAAACTAATTTATGAAAGAAGCGTTGGTTTTATATTATGACGAAAGAGCGAAAGAATAGAATGACGACAAAAAGGTATTATTTCTATCTCGTTATATAGAAAAGACATTGTGTTAAATTACAAATTTATTCTTAATCTTGTTAAAACGCTTTTCTTGAAAAATTCATTTATCCTATGTATACTGGCAAATTTTTTTTATTTTATCATATCTAAAAAGTCTTGTTCCGTAATGACTTTAATTGTTGCTATTTTTTCTGCTTTTTTGAGTTTGCTTCCAGCTTTTTCTCCAGCAACTAAATAATCTAATTTACTACTTACGGCACTTATATTTTTACCTCCATTTTGTTCTACTAAATTTTTGGCTTCGTCTCTAGAAAATTGCGAAAGTGACCCTGTAAATAAAAATGATTTTCCATTAAGTTTATTAGAGTCTAATATGATTTCTGTTTTATTGATATTAATTCCAATATCTTTTAATTTGAGAATCAAATTTAAATTGTGTTCGTCTTGGAAAAAAGCATGCAATCCTTCTGCAACCTTTGGTCCAACATCTTGTAGTTCCGTAAACTGCTCTATCGTCCAATTTTTAAATAGCGTTAAGCTTTCTACTTGTGTAGCTAACATTTTTGCAGTAGCCGTTCCTACATGTCGAATGCCTAATCCAACGATTAAACGCCATAATTCATTTTGCTTAGATTGCTCTATGCTTTGTTGTAAGTTGTTGAGTGATTTTTCTTTCCAACCATCTAAAAGTGCTACTTTATTAAAATCTATATTATAAATACTAATAATATCTGTAATAATATTTTCTTGTAAGAACTTTCTAATGATTTCTTCGCCCATGCCATCTATATTCATCGCTCCTTTAGAAACAAAATGTATTAAATGTTCTTCTTGTTGTGCTGGACATGCTACATTTTGACATCGCCACACACTTTCTTCTATTGGTTTAATTAAAATGTCATTACAAGATGGGCAATGTGTAGGAAAAACAATTGGTATTTGAGTATTGTTTCGTTGGCTATAATCTACGCCAACAATATATGGAATTACATCGCCAGCTCTTTCTACAATAACCATATCATTGAGTTGTATGTCTTTGCTCGATATAAACTCTTCATTGTGTAGCGAAATGGAACTGATTTCTACACCCATTAATTGTACTGGATTTATTTTAGCTACTGGCGTTACTGCTCCAGTTCTTCCTACTTGATAATCGACTTTTAATAATTTTGAAATGGCTTGTTTGGCTTTAAACTTAAATGCAATTGCCCATTTTGGATGATGTGATGTTCTGCCAATTAAATGTTGTTGTTGTAAGTCGTTGACTTTAATTACCATTCCATCAATATCAAAAGGAAAGGAATCTCTTTTGGCTTCCCATTCTTTACAAAATGTTTCTACTGCTTGTATATTGCTAAACACTTTTAAATGATTGGTTGCTGTTTTAAAACCTAATTCTTGTAGTGTAGCTAAACTCTTTTCATGTGTTTTAAATAATTGCGTAATGTCTTCACCTTGTTGGTTTTCTATTTTTCCAATTTGATACATAAAAGCATCTAAATTTCTTTCGGCAACTTCTTGTGGATTTTTTAATCGCAAAGAACCAGCAGCTGTATTTCTAGCATTTTTGTATAACTCTAGCTCTTTTTTGCCTTGTTCTCTAAGTGATTCATTTAATAAAGTTCTCTCTTGATTGAGTTTTTCTAATGTTTTTAATTCTAGTAATACTTCGCCTCGCAATTCTATTTTTGTAATTCCGTATTGCGAGAATTTGACTTGTTTTGGAATGCTTTTTATGGTTTTTGCATTCTCTGTAATATCATCGCCTTCTGTACCATTTCCTCTTGTTGCAGCACGAACTAATTGGTCGTTTTCATAAACTAAAGCAATACTTGAGCCATCAAACTTTGGTTCTACTATATAATCAATTGCAAAAGCATTTGGCAAAGCATCATGAACCCTTCTATCAAACTCCATCAAATCTTCTAAATTATAAGAGTTTTCTAAGGATAACATTGGTACTAGATGTTGCACTGTTTGAAATGTGCTACTTATATCGTTAGCTACTTTTTGTGTTGGCGAATTGCTATGCACTAAATTTGGAAACTGAGCTTCAATTTGTTTTAACTGCTTAAATAACAAATCGTATTGATAGTCTGTAACGATTGGAGCTGCATCTACATAATATTTTTGGTCTAAAAACTGTATGGCATTGCTTAGTTGTTGATGTACTATTTGGCTATTGCTTTCGTTTATAGTTTGATTGATATTTTGTAGCAACGAATGTATTTGTTGTATTTGTTCTTGCTCTGAGTTTTGCATAGAACAAAAATATTAATAGCGAATGATAAATCACCAATAATATTAAAAAAGGTTTTACAGCTACGCTGTAATTTTGTTTGTTTTTGTTTTTTCTAATGAGATTGAAGTACTACGCACTTCTTGATTATTCTATCAAATTTTACACAACAACTCAATAGGTTGGTTTTTGAGTTGTTTTTTGGTTTGCTCAAAGTTTTGTGTAAACCCTAAGATAAAACCACCTCCACCAGCACCACATAATTTTAAATAATATTGGTTTGAGTCGAGTCCTCGTTTCCATAACTTGTTAAACAATTTTGGAATCATTGGTTTGAAATGGTCGAATTGAAACTTAGACAACAGCTTCATATAAGCAAAAAGTGTTTCTTTATCGCCATCTAAAAATGCTTGAATACAGTTGTTGGCAAATGGTTTTAGCTGTTTGTCAACAAATTCTCTAAACGAAGGTTCTTCCATTTTTTGCATATAGTACTTTACCAATGGTTCTGTACTTCTTGAAATACCTGTATCTATTAAGAATATAGCTCCTTTACCGTTTTCATCTAAAGCAACCTTTACTGGCTCAATACTTTCTTTTCCTTTTATGAGTAAAGGTAAATTGAGATAACAAATTAAAGGATCTACACCAGAACTGCTTCCATGAAAATAAGATTCCATGAGTGCTAAATCTGCCTTGAGTTGAAAAATTTCGGTTTGACTTGGTTTTTCATTCAAAGAAAGTTGTGTTGCAACATATTTTTTATAAATAGCTGCTACCAATGCTCCGCTACTACCAATACCAAATCCTTGTGGAATGTTTGATTGAAAATACATTCCGTCTTGTATGTCTTTTTGAAATCCAGCAATATCAAAACTAACAGACAATTGTTTATTAGCAATCTTTTCTTCTAGATACTTAGAAAATTTTTGAAGATGGTCGTTTGATTCGTGTTCAAAATCAGCTTTCAATTCTGATTTATCAAAACTAAGTTTGCCATTAAAGTATTCATAAGGCAAAGACAATCCCATAGAATCTTGTATGATACTATATTCTCCGAAAAGTAGAATTTTTGAATTAAAACTATGTTCTTGTTTTTGACTCATTCGTTTTACTTTATTTTCTTTGGTCCACTCCCTACACTATCGTAAATTACTTTTCCAGCTTCGCAATATTGCTTTACCTCTTTTTCAATCCAATCTTCAATAATGCGTGCCTCTTTTTTTGGATACAGTAGATGTAAATTTGGACCTGCATCTAAAGTATAACACAAAGATACATTATTTTTTTGTCTAAATGTTTTTATTAAATCAATAATTTTTAGTGTATTTGGTTTTAATAAGATGAAAGATGGTGAAGAACACATCATCAATGCATGTAAAGTAAGTGCTTCAGCTTCTACAATTTCTGTGAAAAATCCTTGATTTCCAGACTCTAACGCATCCATTATTTTAAGCATATTTTCTTGTGCTTGTTGATAACGAACACTTGCAAAAGGATTGTTTTCCATTAATGCATGACCTGCTCTACTTGAAACCGATTTTTCTTCTGACGAAATAATTAAAATAGCATCTTGATACTCATTAAAATTGCTATGCATTGCTGTAAATGGTATAGCATATTCATTGCTACTATTTGGTATAGCTTGATGTTTTCCCCAAATTGCCATATTTGGAAAAACGGAACGACAAGCACTACCAGAACCTAATCGAGCTAATTCGCTTGCTTTCAACCAAAAGTCTGCATCTATTTCTTGGTCTTTAATTTGATAATCAATATCTAACAAGCATAAAGCTAAAGCAGACATTGAAGCTGCTGAAGAAGCAATTCCTGTTGAATGTGGAAATGAATTAGTAGAATTTATCTCTAAATGATATTGTGATAAAAAAGGAAGTTTGGTTTGAATGCTTTCTAAAAATTTTTGAATTTTAGCATTAAATGAAGGTTTTGGTTTTCCTTCAAACAAAAAAGAAAAAGCAATAGTACCATCGTTTGCTTTTGGTTGATAAACAATACTGGTTTCTGTAAAAGCACTACTTAAAGTAAAACTAATACTAGTGTTATTTGGTAACTGATTGTCATGTTTTCCCCAATATTTTACTAGTGCAATATTTGAAGGACTTTGCCAAGCAACAACGCCTTGTTTTTCTGTTTCCATTTGATTACAAAGTTGCGAATAAAAGTTTTAGCATTTTGTTAATAAATTTAGCATTTACATCGTTTTATTTTTATTTACTTCGTTTTCTGTAATATTTGGAATGATTTGTGTTTCTAAAATTAGAAAAGTGATGAAAAAATTTAGTCTAGTAATATTCTTTTTTTGTGGTTTTTGTTTATTGACTTGGTGTAAGCAAAGCAATATTAATAGTAAATCTATAGCATTGTCTAATATTAAGATTTCAAAAACTGAAGAGTATTATACTAAAAACCTATTTCCAAAAATAAACATTGCAGATACTAATATTGTTGCTAAAGTAGCTCAGTTAGATACTTATTTTAACAACAATGTAAAAACAAATGGTTTTAATGGCTCTGTTCTAATTGCTTACAAAGGCACTATTATTTATAAAAACAAATTTGGCTATCAAGATTATCATAAAAAAATACCATTAACAGATAGTAGTAGCTTTCAGATTGCTTCTACTAGTAAAACTTTTACATCTGCAGCAATTCTGCTTTTACATCAGTATAAATATTTAGATATTGATGAAAGCATCGACCGTTTTTTTCCAAATTTACCTTATAAAGGCATTACTATTAGAATGTTATTGAGCCATCGTTCTGGCTTGCCTGATTATTTAGATTTTACAGAAACACTTTGGAAAAGTAAATCGTTTATGAGCAACCAAGATGTTATTGATTTAATGGTTAAATACAAACCAGCTCGACTAGCAGTTCCGAATACCTGTTTTAAGTACAACAATAGTAATTTTGTTTTGCTAGCTTCAATTATAGAGCAAATAAGTGGTTTATCGTATGCAGATTTTATGGACACTTACTTTTTTAAGCCACTTGGTATGAAAAACACTTTTGTGTATGATCCATTAAATGTTCCTGCAAAAACAGTGCTTGGATATAAAGGCAGCAATTATACAGAAGATAAAATTGTAGCTACTGATGGTGTTGTTGGCGACAAAGGCATTTACTCTACCGTTGATGATTTATATAAATGGAATTTAGCACTGTATAGTGGAAAGCTGGTTGATAGCAAAATTTTAGGCATGGCTTATACACCACAAAGTTTTGAAAAACCTGGCAATCAGAATTATGGTCTTGGTTGGCGTATGAATGAGCAAGACAATGGAACTCGACTAATTTATCATAATGGTTGGTGGCATAGTTTTAATAGTGTGTTTAATAGAAAGTTGAATGATGGTACTTGTATTATTGTACTAAGTAATCATTTTTGTACTTGTGTATATAAAATACAAGGTGTTTGGGATATTTTGTACGGCGAAGGCAATATTGCTTATAAGTAGATAATAGGTTTTTAGACTCAAGAGCCAAGACATCGTGCTTCTTACATAAATAAAAAAAGTCTCGCTGCAACCAACAGCGAGACAATATTAAACCAACCAAATGAAAATGTTATTCGTATTATTCTCTTGATTGTAATTGAAGCAATTCTCGTGCCAAACTCTGATTTTGATTAATTATTTTGTTAAATTTTTAAGATTTAACTGTTTTCTACTAGAGATACTAAGTAAAAAGAGCTTTTATTTTAGTTGGAAGAGTATTTTTATGCTTCTTTCGAGCAAACTATTCTTTAATAGAATCCCAACCTAAACCAATTAAATCGTGGTAATTATCGCCTTTGGTATGTAGTTTTATGCCTTGCGAGGCATCTTTTACTTCACCAATAATGCTAATATCATTATGTTCAGCAAGTATGGCTTGATGTTCTGGCGAAATGGTAAACAATAACTCATAATCTTCGCCTCCACTTAATGCACAATTAATTGGGTCGATATTTAACTCTAAAGCAGTATCATAGGTTTCTTTATAAATAGGCACTTGTTCTTCTTCTACTTGCATACCAACTTTCGATTGGTTACACAGATGTAGTATTTCAGAACTCAATCCATCTGAAATATCAATCATACTGCTTGGTATAATATTATTATCTGCAAAAAACTGAATGATGTCTTTTCTCGCTTCAGGTTTTAACTGTCGCTCTACAACATATTTATATTTTTCTAACTGAATAGAAGCATCTGGTGCATTTAAAAAGACTTGCTTTTCTCTTTGTAGCATTTTTAATCCAATAAAAGCAGCACCTAAATCGCCACTTACGCACAACAAATCACCTTCTTTTGCTGTATTTCTATATACAATTTTTTCTTGTTGTTGTTCTCCAATTGCTGTAATACTAATACACAATCCTTTTAACGAAGCAGTAGTATCGCCACCAATAATATCTACATTATACATAGCACAAGCTAACTTAATGCCACTATACAATTCTTCTAATGCTTCTACCGAAAATCGATTAGAAACAGCCAATGAAACTAAAATCTGCTTTGGAATAGCATTCATAGCATACACATCAGATAAATTAACAACCACTGCTTTATATCCAAGATGTTTTAATGGCGTATAAACCAAATCAAAATGAATGCCTTCTACTAATAAATCTGTAGTAATTACTTGCGTTGTGTTTGATTTTACTACAGCAGCATCATCACCAATGCCTTTAATACTGCTTTCATTATTTAATTGTACATCTTGAGTAAGTCGGTCTATTAGTTTGAATTCGCCAAGCGAGCTAATTTCTGTATGATTATTTGCCATAGTGCAAAGATAAATTATAATCACTTATAAAATAGACTTCTTCTAAAATGCAAATATTTCTATATTTATAGAAAATCATAATTCATGTTTTTTAAAAACAAATTAGATAGCGAAAAGAAATATAAATTCAAACATCTTTTAGTATATGGTTCTACAGAATGGATGATAGATAGCACTAAAAGATATCGTTTGGTATACGATAATGCAGAAACCGATTATATGAATGCTGAGCTGGCTTTTTATAATAAACTGTTTGATGAGGAAGATTGGAAATGTAAAATTACACTCAAAGCATTTAAAACAACTGATTTATCTAAAGCATTATGCACATTAGAATCAGATAGAGAAGTAAAAAAAGACGAAAATATAGTTTTTGTTAGAGATGGTTGGGGAAATGCTACGATTGGTAAATTTTGGACAGCAGCAACTTATGTTTGGGTGGCTTATATTGATGGCGAAGAAATTGGCAGACAAGAGTTTATTGTAAATAATGTTGGACTAGTAAACAGTAAAGTAAATCCATATTTTAGTGTAGAGCATTTAAAATTATTTTCTGGTCCTTATGAAGGATGGAAAACACCAGAATCTCAAAGAAAATATCTTACAAAATTTAATAAAAAGACAACGGCTTATGTTTGGTGCGAGTTTAAAATTAAAGTACTTACAAATAAAGCATGGAATTATGAGTTGTTTTTTAATTTTTATGATGATGCAGGACAAGCTAAAGCAAGAACACCAAGAAAAGGTTTCGTAGATAAAAACAAGCAAAACTTTACTTATACTTTTGATGTTGGTTGGGGAAATGAAACGCCAGGTTCTTGGAAAGATGATAAATATACACTTGAAATTGTATTTATGGATACACTTGTAGCTGCTGTAGCTTTTGAATGTGGCGAACAAGAAACTGCTGGTGATGTACAGCTAATCTCATCAGTAGAAAGTACCATAAGCACAACAAAAGGAGTTAGTAATGTTAATCAACAACAAGAAAAATCTTTAGACGAATTACTAGAAGAACTAAATAGTTTAATTGGTTTACAAAATGTAAAACAAAAAATAGAAGAACAAATAACTTATATCAACTTTAATAAATTAAGAAAAGAAAAAGGACTCGAAGTAAACGATGCCATGAGTGTCCACGCTGTTGCTATTGGCAATCCAGGTACAGGAAAAACTACAGTAATGCGTTTG
Source organism: Chitinophagales bacterium (assembly GCA_020636535.1). Lineage (NCBI taxonomy): Bacteria > Pseudomonadati > Bacteroidota > Chitinophagia > Chitinophagales > Chitinophagales bacterium. The sequence goes on along the minus strand of JACJXT010000012.1, from coordinate 516,458 downwards.
CTAGGAAAAATTTATCATCAATTGGGTTTATTGAGTAGTGGACATTTAGTGGAGGTTGATAGAGTAGATTTGGTTGGCGAGTTCATTGGTCAAACTGCTCCAAAAACACAAAAAGTAATTGATGAAGCAAGAGGCGGTATTTTATTTATAGACGAAGCATATGCTTTGTTTCGAGAAGGTGAGTCTGCTAAAGACTATGGTAAAGAAGTAATAGAAATTCTCATTAAAGAAATGAGCGATGGCATTGGCGACATTGCTATTTTCGTAGCAGGTTATCCAAAAGAAATGACTGTTTTTCTAGCATCTAATCCAGGTTTAAAATCAAGATTTAATCAATATTTTTCTTTTGAAGATTATTTACCACAAGAGTTGTTTGATATTGCTTTATACATCACCAAAAAGAAAAAACTAATCTTAGCGAATGAAGCACATGATAAATTATTAAAATATTTAACAGAAGCATATAGAAAAAGAGATAAGTCGTTTGGCAATGCACGATTTGTAGAAGGAATTATTTCCGCTGCTCAATTAGAAATGGGAAAACGACTCATGCAATCTAATAAAAAAGATTTTTCTAAAGACGAATTGAGTACTATTCTACTAGAAGACATTCAGCAACTCATACAAGTAGATGATAAAAAACAACTCAAACTACAAGTAGATACCGATAGCTTACAATTAGCACTCAACGAACTGCATGAAATGATTGGTTTAGAAACCGTAAAACAAGAAATTGATGAACTCGTTCGACTTATCATGTATTATAATGAAATTGGAAAAGACATCTTACATAAATTTTCTTTACACAGTATTTACGCAGGAAATCCTGGAACAGGAAAAACTACTGTTGCCAGAATTATGGGAAAAGTTTTTAAAGCATTAGGTATTTTAGAAAGAGGTCATGTGGTAGAAGTTGACAGAGAACAATTGGTGGCAGGTTATGTTGGACAAACAGCAATTAAAACAGCAGAAAAAATTGACGAAGCCATGGGTGGTGTTTTATTTATAGATGAAGCATATAGTTTGGCACAAGGCGGACATAATGATTCTGGTAAAGAAGCTATTGAAGTGATATTAAAACGCATGGAAGACAACAGAGGAAAATTTGTTGTTTTAGCTGCTGGTTACACCGATAATATGAATGATTTTCTATTAGCTAATCCAGGTTTAGATTCAAGGTTTGATAAAAAACTTCATTTCGATGATTATGCGCCAGAACAATTATTTCAAATTGCATTACTTATACTTTCTAAAGATAACTTACAACCAACAGAAGCAGCTAAAAATCATTTGATAGATTACTTTACTACACTTTATAAAAACAAAGATAAATATTTTGGCAATGCGAGAGTCGTTAGAAAAACAATAGAAGAAGCTATAAAAAATCAAAATTTAAGAATGGCAAAAATTGAAGCCAACAAACGAACAATAAAAGATATTGAAACACTTACAATAGAAGATGTTGAAGAATTTACATTCGATGGCAATCTTAAAAAAACAATTGGTTTTAAAAAGTAGTAGTTTACACTTTTCTTTTTCGTTCTCTTTTTTTCATATAGTCTAAAACAGCATCTTTAGTAGTTAGCCAATTTCTGCTGTCTTTATAGGCATCTATTTTTCCTTGTCGTGCTAGCAAACTTATATATTCTTGTCCATATGGCACTTCTGGCTCAGAAACAATATCACTAATTAGCTGATAATCATCATTTGTATTATTTAGATTCGATAAATAAATATCTAAAGAGCGTTCTACTGCTTGTATAATCAACAGTAATAGTTTACTATAATTACCTTTATTTGCTTGATTTAATGCAGCATAATACTTTTTTCTATCGTTTCTTAAAATAATTGCAGGAGGAAAACCAACTTGCATCAATAATAAATTAGTAATTAAACGAACAGTTCGTCCATTGCCATCAAAAAAAGGATGTATCCAAACAAAACGATGATGAAAAATAGCATTTTTAACAATATTATTGATATTGCTTTCGTTGTACCAAGCAATTAAATCGTCTATAAAAGCATTTACTTTCAAAGCATTTGGCGGAAGATAATTAGCACCAGCAATTCTTACACCACCAGTTCTAAATCTTCCTGCAAACTCTTTTTCAATTTTTTGTAAAACCAAAGCATGTATTTCCATAATATCGGTTACTTTTAAAATATATTTATCCGATATTAAGCTTTCTACAAAATCAATAGCTTCTTGGTGATTAACTGCTTCAAAGTGTTCTCTTAACGATTTTCCTTTTATTGTAAAACCTTCTTCTAGTATTAACTTTGTTTCTTGTAGTGTAAGTGTGTTGCCTTCTATGCTATTAGAATTATATACCCATTCTAGGTTTAAGCTTTCTTTTATTGCATTTAATTGATATGATGGAATTGGTCTATAGGTATCTAGCAATAGCTTTTTTTGTGCTATTCTTTCTAGATATTTATCTAAACCTTCAAACTCATATGGATAGTTTTTCCATTCCATACTACAAAGGTACTATTTATTTCTTAATATCGGATATTTTTATTTTTTTATCTATCCGATATTAAAACAAAAAACGAAATCTATTTTTATATTGTCGGAAAGAAATTTCTGACAGCACAAAAAAAGAAAATACTTAGACAAAAAAGTCTAATATCTTGATTCTAAAAATCTAAAAGAAATTAGTTGTTCAACATTACTGGCATTACCAACATCAACAAATCTTCGTTTTCGTCTAAATCTGTTGGTTTAATAATTCCAGCTCTATTTGGTGTAGATAATTCTATGTTTATAGCTTCGTTTTCTAAAACAGACAACATTTCAATTAAAAACTTAGCATTAAAACCAATTTCCATAGGATTGCCTTTATACTCACAGTTTAATTTTTCAGATGCTTCATTAGAAAAATCTAAGTCTTTAGCTGAAACTTCTAACTCAGAAGCATTTAATCCAAGTGCTACTTGATGTGTTGTTTTATTAGAGAAGATAGAGGTTCTTCTTAAAGAAGCCAATAAATCTGCTTTATTGATGGTTAATAAATTTGGATTTTCTTTAGGAATTACTGCGTTATAATCTGGATATTTCGCATCTATCAAACGACAAATTAGTTTAATATTATCAAAGCTAATAAATGCATTTTGTTCGCCATATTCTACTGTAACTTCTGTATTGCTATTTGGCAAAACACCTTTTAGCAAACCCAATGCTTTTTTAGGAACAATAAAAGCACTATTTCCACTAACTTCAATATCTTTTCTGTTGATTTTAACCAACTTATGAGCATCAGTTGCTACAAAAGTAATTCCGTTTTCATCTAATTGAAAGAAAACGCCAGTCATTGCTGGTCTTAATTCATCATTACTTACAGCAAATAATGATTTTTGAACACTATTATTTAAAACAGCTGCTTCTATTTTAAAACTTTCCGTTCCTGTTGCAATTGGTTCTTTAGGAAAATCTTCAGGATTTTCGCCAGATAATTTATATTTTCCATTATCTGTAGTAATTTCTATACCTAAACTTTCGTTTACGGCAATTGTAATTGGTTGATCTGGTAATGCTTTTAAACTGTCTAATAAAATTCTTGCAGGAATAGCTACAGTAAAATCATCATTAGCTTCAATATCCATTTCAACAGACATTGTAGTATCTAAATCGGTAGCTGTAATATGTAATCTTCCTTTATTGATTTGAAATAAAAAGTCTTCTAAAATTGGTAAAACGGTATTGGTGCTAATTACACCACTTATTTTTTGAAGATTTTTAAGTAATTGAGCAGAAGATACAATAAATCGCATAAATAAAATGTTTTGACAAATTTAACTAATTTGGTGATACTTTTTACTGAAAATATATACAAATTGTGTAAAACAAAGCATATTTCACTAAACTTACGCTTTAATATGTTTTTTAAACGATTATGAAAATAGGTATCAATACAAGGTTTTTATTGCCAACAACGCTAGAAGGCATTGGTACTTATACACATCAAATTACTAAACGATTAGTCAATTTATTGCCACAACATCAGTTTTATTTCTTTTTTGATAGACCTTTTGATGAAAAATTCATTTATAGCAATAATATTGAACCAATTATAGTTTCGCCACCAGCAAGACATCCTTTTTTATGGTATTATTGGTTTGAAAAAAGTATTCCAAAACAGCTTAAAAAGTACAATATAGATGTGTTTTTTTCGCCAGATGCTTATTTGTCTTTAGCTACAGATGTACCACAGTTGTTAACTATTCACGATATTGCCTTTGAACATTTTCCTAAACAAAATCCTTGGTTAGTGCAACAATATTATCAATACTTTGTACCAAAATATATAGAAAAAGCCAAGCATATTGTTACTGTGTCTGAGTTTACCAAGCAAGATTTAATTCGACAATACAAAGCCAACGCAAATAAAATTTCGGTGTGTTATAATGCTTTCGATGAAGAAGATATAGTTGAAAAAGATAAAAATATATTAAGTAAATATAATTTAAAAAAACAAAAATATTTTATATTTATAGGAGCGATTCATCCTCGAAAAAACATTTTAAACTTATTAAAAGCATATCAACAGTATTGTAATCAAACCCAAAAGCCAAAAAAGTTATTATTAATTGGCAGAAAAGCTTGGATGAATGATGAAGTCAATCAATTTTTACAAGCAAATTCTAAATTGCCAATAGTTTGGATACAGAAAATTGAACGAAGTAATTTATTGTATTTACTACAACAATCGTATGCTTTATTGCTAGTAAGTTTTTTTGAAGGTTTTGGTATTCCAATTGTAGAAGCACAACATTTTAATATTCCATCTGTAGTTGCCAACAATAGTGCTTTACCAGAAATTGCAGGAAATACTGCAGTTTACTGTGAAGCGAATAATGTGGAATCTATTACAAAAGCAATGCTAACAATTGCTAGTGATGAAGAACTATATTATCAATTAAAAGAAAATTGCAAAGTGCAAAAACAACGATTTAGTTGGCAAAAAAGTGCAGCACAAATTGCTATGATTTTAGAGCAAATTAAATAAAAAAGGACTTCTGTATAAGAAGTCCTTCAAAAAATATTCTTGCTTTAAAAAATTACTTCATTTGACTCATAATATCATTTTTAATCGCATCATATTGAGCTGTAGTTAAAACGCTTTTTAATTTGGCATCTAACTCGTTCAATAGTTGAACTGCTTCTTGTTGAGAACCACTTTTTTTAACAGCATCTCCTTTTATTGCTCCTTCTACCATAATTAATGCAACTTGTGAAACTTGTGCATCAGTTAAACCATAAGCTTTTAATTTATTTACTGTTTGCATTTGACTTGGTGTTAAACCTACACCATAGTATAATTTCTTTTGTAAGTCAATGGCAACAGCCAATTGTAATAATTGGTTTTGACTCATTATTTTTTGCACTTGATGCACATATTTATTGCCAATATTATCACTTTCTTGTTTTTGTTTAGTTGGATTGTTTGGATATAGTGATTTTAAATTAGCTACTTCTGCATCGTATTGTGTTAAAATTGCTTTAGTTTGTGTTACTTGAGATACATTTAAACCCACAATATCTTTTACTATATCTACAATTGCAGCAGAGTTTAAGCCATTATCAACTGCATTTGGCGTTACAACTGCTGGTAGTGTTGTTGTTGGCACATAAGTACTTGCATTGGCACTAACTTGTGGTGTAGCATTTTTTCCTAAAGTATTTGTTTTAACTAAATTTTCAAATGCTGTAAATTGGTCGTTAGATAAATATTTTTTTACACTGTTTGATGTAGTAGTTAGTTGACTAATTAAAGCTTGTTGTTGTTGAGTAGTGTTTCCACCACTTTGTTGAATCTTTACAACTCCTTCTAAAAATGATTTATAATCAACCGAAAAACTATTAAACTGATTATTATTTAACTGTAATTGAGATTTAACATTATTAAGAATTAATTGTTGATCTGCTGGTAAACTATTGTATGCTGCATTACTGTTTGTATTTACACTTGGTGTAGTAATTACAGTATTATTATTGCTGCCACCACTCATATCTATAGACTGAACGCCATTATTATTAGTTGTAACTGTAGCATTATTGCCAATTTGTGGAATTGCGTTTTTACCTAATTGATTAGTTTTTACTAAGTTTTCATAAGCAGCATATTGACTAGTAGATAAATATTGTTTTACACTGTTTGATGTTGTAAGTATTTGATTAACTAGTGCTTGTTGTTTTTGTGCATTGGTTCCGCTTCCTTGTTGTATACTTACAACTCCTTCCAAAAATGATTTATAATCAACCGAAAAACTATTAAACTGATTGTCGTTTAATTGTAATTGCGATTTAATATTGTTTACTATTAATTGTTGATCTGCAGGCAAGCTATTATATGCTGTATTATTACTAGTAGATACTGTTGTCGTTGTTGCACTTTCAAAAGGATTAAAAGTTCCCAATCCACTCATATCAACAGTATTTGAAGTTGATGTACTAGCTGTAATTGTAGGATTTAAGTACAAATTAGCTCCTTGAGCTGTATATAAATCGAATTTGGTTTTATTGTCTGTGCTTAATGTATTTTTTAGCTGATTATTAGAAGCCGCAACCATTTGATTCACTTTTTGTTCTTTAAGTTTTACTGGCAGCTTTAAGTTGTTCGTGTTTTTTACTTGTTGTGCTTGTTTAACATATACATTATAGAAGTTATCTTTTTCTGCTCCTGTTAATTGTAAAGCACTTACTATGTTGGTTGCGTTTTGTTGAATAGTTTCTATAGATTGAGCAAAAACACCTAATGAAAATGCTAATATAAAAAGAATAAGTGTCGAAATTTTTCTCATAAAAAATATTTTATAATGTTATTATCAATTTTTGTACCAAATTAATGATTAAAATAATTATTTGCTGTTGCTAACTTTTCTTTTGTGCCAATATCAAACCAATAATTAGATTGATATAAATAAGCCATAATTTGTTGTTCTTTACACAAACTCAAATACCAATCTGTAATAGAAAACTTTTTTTCATTGTATGGAAAGTCGAAAATTTTAGTTGAAATAACATGAAAACCATCGAAAGCAAAAGGTTGTAATAGCGTACTATTTTCTACAACTGAGATTGTTGCTTCTGTTTTATTGTTTTTCCAACCTTTTAATTGATTAGCATCATCAAACAATAAATTTCTGGAACTTTTTCTTGTAGAAACAGCTAATGTTGCTAAGCAATTGTTCTTTTGATGAAAATCGACCATTGCTGTCAAATCAATATCACATAAAATATCTGCATTACAAACTATAAAATCATCAACATCGTTAAAATACGATTTAGCTTTCCATAAACCACCACCAGTTTCTAATAGTTCATCGTTTTCAAACGATATAGCAATATTTAAACCAAAATTTTGGTGTTTTTCTAAAAAATCGACCATTAAATTAGCAAAGTGATGTACATTAATGACTACATCTGTAACTTGATGTTGTTTTAAATGCTCTAAAGCATATTGTAACAGTGGTTTGTTGTTTACTTCCACTAAAGCTTTAGGAATTGAGTTGGTAATTGGTTGTAAACGAGTACCTAAACCTGCAGCAAAAATCATTGCTTTTTTCTTAGATAAATTCGCCATTCAATTCTCTTTCTATGTGATTAATTTTTACTGTAACATTAGGATATTTTTGTTGGATATACTGTGCTGTTTTTTCAGCACAATACACACTTCTGTGTTGTCCACCAGTACATCCAAAATTAATTTGCAAATTTTCAAAATCTCTTTCTATATAGTTGTCTATAGAAATATCAATGGTTTTCCAAGCGTGTTCTAAAAACTGTTTTACATTGGTTTTTGATTCTAAGAAATCAATTACTGCTTTATCTTTTCCATTTTGCGTTTTGTATGCTGCAAATCTTCCTGGATTTAAAATGCCTCTACAATCAAACACAAAACCACCACCTTCTTTATTCGTTGGAATAGCTCTTTTAAAAGAGAAGCTATTAATTTCTATTGTTAATTTGCTTTGTTTTACTTCATTCTTATTTATAAATGAATTATTATTATATAAGTAATCCAATGTATCAAATAGATGTGGTAACTCTAACTGTAATGGTCTGTTGTCTAAGAACCATTTAATATTTTCTAAAGCAAAAGGAATACTATCAATAAAGTGTTGTTTCTTTTCAATTAAACCTCTTAATCCATATGCACCAAGTACTTGTAGCAATCTAATCAATACAAAACCATAATATTGTTGTGTAAATGCTGTTTTGTCAATATTGATTTTATTTTGAACCATTGCTACATAATCATTAAAAAGCGAAACTTTTAAATTGTGTGGAATTTTTGCTTTTGCTTGCCATAATAAAGCAGCAATATCGTATTGTAATGATCCTTTTCTTCCACCTTGAAAATCAATTCCAAATACTTCGTTATTATTAACAATAATATTTCTTGATTGAAAATCTCTGTACATAAAATATTGATGGTTTTCTTTACTCAAAAAATCAGCTAAAATATTAAATTCTTTTTGTAGTAATTGTTCATTGAAAGGAATATCTAATAATTTTAAAAAATAATATTTAAAATAATCTAAATCCCATAAAATTGCTTGTTTATTGAAACTTGGAACAGGATAACAACGAGTAAAATCTAAATTTTCAGCACCATCAATCTGAATATTTGCTAAAAACTGAATTGTTTTTTGATATAAAGCAATAGTATTTTTAGTAAAACCATCTTGTTGAACAATATCAAACAAAGCTAAATCGCCTAAATACGATTGAAGATATGCTTTCCTATCATCACTAATAATTAAAACCTTTGGAACGGCTAAATTTTTCTCGTAAAAGTGATTCGACAAATAAATGAAGCTTTCGTTTTCTGCAATATTTTCATTATAAGTGCCAATTACAGTATGATTTTGGCTAGTAATTTTAAAATTTTGTCGGTTAGAACCATTTTGAGCAATTGGATGAATTGATGCAATATCTTCGTTAAAGTGTTGCTTAAATAATTGACTCCATAATTCTTGATGCATCATAATGAATTAGTTTAACTAAATATTTTTTGCATTTGTTGTTCCCATTTCCACGCACTTAACATCGCATCATCTAACGAATAATTGCATTGCCATTTTAATTGTTGTTTGGCTTTATCATTATTTGCATAAATCGCTTCTACATCGCCAGCTCTTCTGTTGCCAATAACATAATTGAGTTGTTGTTGGCTCATTTTTTCGAATGATTCAATGGCTTCTAGTACAGAAACGCCATTGCCTGTTCCTAAGTTAAAGACTTCGCAGTTTGTGTTTGCTTCTTTCTTAATTAAATATTGTAGTGCTTTGGTATGTGCATTTGCAATATCCATTACATGAATATAATCTCGAATACAAGAACCATCTTTGGTATTATAATCATTGCCAAAAACGGTAAGTTGTTCTAATTTTCCAATTGCAGTTTGTGTAATGTATGGCACTAAATTATTTGGCTTATCAATAGGAACTTCGCCAATTAAACCACTTTCGTGAGCACCAACTGGATTAAAATAGCGAAGTAAAACCGTATAAGTATTTAGATTTACTTTGGAGAAATGGCGTAGCATATCTTCGCCAATTTGCTTGGTGTGAGCATAAGGACACTCTGCTTCTTGAAAAGCTGTATTCTCAGTAACAGGTAAATCGGTAGCATTACCATAAACAGAACAAGAAGAAGAAAACACAAAATTTGGAATTTGGAATTGCTTTAAAGCATACATTATATTGATAAGCGAATCGAGATTATTGCTATAATACAACAAAGGTTTTTCTACTGATTCTGGTACCGATTTTAATGCTGCAAAATGAATAATACCAATAGCGTCTTTATTTTCTTCTATAACTTGTAGTGTATCTACTTTATTGCAAAGATCTATTTCGTAAAACTTTACCTTTTTTCCAGTAATTTGTTCAATGCCTGCTAAGCTGTAAATATTGCTTCTTGACAAATTATCAATACAAACAACCTCAAATCCATGTTGAATTAAATCGACAATAGTATGTGAGCCAATATAGCCAGTTCCTCCAGTTACAATTACTTTCATTTTTATTATAATCTATTGTTTTTCAAATTTTATTAGCTTCTTTACTTAAAGTATTGCTTTAATGTTTATTAACCGAAACTAAGTTAGAAAATTCTGTTTTACGCCTATCCTAAAATTTTAAGTTGCGTTATTTTTTTCAACCCAATTTTCAATCTTTAAGTTTTTTATATGTCTAAAATCTTTCATATTGTCAGTTACTAAGATTAACTTATTTGTTAGTGCTGTTACACCAATTATTAAATCAAATTCATCATGCATTGGTGTACCATTTTTTCTTAAATACACTTTAGTTTCAGCATATTTTTTGATAGCACTTAATATCGGAATTGTATTTAATCCTTGTACAAATCTATCTACTGCTTCATGAGATTTTTTAGGATTATCACTATTTTCAGCACCATATTGTAATTCAAAAATCGTCAATTCTGAGATAAAACAATTATCAATTCCTTTTTCTTTAATTATTTTATCGAAATTAAGATGTCCTCTTAAAAAGAATATGCAGATATTAGTATCTAATAAATATTGCATTGGTTTAGAAATTCAAGTCTTTTTCTCTAAACTTTCTACTTTCTTTTATTTCTTGAGCAATTACTTCGGCTGATTTATGTGAAGCAAATGCACCAAAAGATTTAAAGAATTCTTTTTCTTTAGGTTTTGAGTCTTTTTTTATTGATTTTGCTAATTTTTGAAGTAATTCAAGTTTACTATTTGCATTTAGACGCTCAAAAATTTTTGAATAGGTATCAATTATATGTTTTTCTGTATGTGTCATTTATTCAATTATTAGATACTATCAAATATACAAAAGATTTTGTTTCCTTTGTTGAATTTAGAAGTTTGCTCTAAGATACATAATCAATTATCTTAATAAATTTATCAAGTACTCACCATATCCAGATTTTAATAATGGCTGAGCAATTTCATTTAGTTTTTCAGCATTGATAAATCCTTTTTTAAAAGCCACTTCTTCAATACAACCTACTTTTAATCCTTGTCTTTGTTCAATTACTTGTACAAACTGCGATGCTTGCATTAATGAATCAAATGTTCCTGTATCTAACCAAGCTGTGCCTCTGTCTAAAATTCCAACGCGTAACTTATTCATTTCTAAATATGCTTTGTTTACATCGGTAATTTCATATTCTCCTCTTGCACTTGGTTGTAAATTTGTAGCAATATCAATCACAGAATTATCATAAAAATACAAACCAGGCACTGCAAAATTAGATTTTGGTTTAGTAGGTTTTTCTTCGATAGAAATAGCTTTTAAATCTTTATCAAATTCTACTACGCCATATCGTTCTGGATCAGAAACATGATATGCATATATAACACCACCATCTGGATTATTGTTTTGAACCAATAATTCTTCTAAACCTGTACCATAAAAAATATTATCGCCCAAAATTAAAGCACACTTATCGTTGCCAATAAACTCTTTACCTATAACAAAAGCTTGAGCCAAACCATTAGGTACTTCTTGAATGGCATATTGAAAATTACAACCATAAGTTGAACCATCTCCAAGCAATCGTTGAAAGTTTGGCATATCGTGTGGTGTAGAGATAATGAGTATTTCATTAATTCCTGCCATCATTAACACAGACAATGGATAATAAATCATAGGTTTATCGTAAATAGGCATGATTTGCTTGCTTATAGCATAAGTAATTGGATATAAACGAGTTCCAGAACCTCCTGCTAATATTATTCCTTTCATAAATTAAAATTGTTTATAAATTATTACAAATATACTGAACTGCTTACAATAAAATTTATAAGTTTGTAGTATAATACTTTGTGTATTCAAAATTAAACATTAATTTAGCGTTAACAAAAATCGACAATGAGCAATAACGAAAAAGTTTTTAAAGTACTAGTAGTAGATGACGAGCAAGACATCTTAGAGTTTTTAAGTTATAATTTAGAAAAAGAAGGTTTTGAAGTATTTACAGCCGAAAACGGAAAAGTAGGTGTAGAAAAAGCCAAAAATGAACATCCAGATATTATTTTATTAGATGTAATGATGCCAGAAATGGATGGAATTGAAGCATGTAGAACGCTACGAGAAATGCCACAATTTGAACACACTATCATTGCATTTTTAACAGCAAGAACCGAAGACTATTCTCAAATAGCTGGTTTTGAAACTGGTGCTGATGATTATATTAGCAAACCAATTAAACCAAGAGTTTTAGTAAGTAGATTAAAAGCACTATTAAGAAGATACGACAGTAAAGAAGCAAGAGCTACTATTATAGAAGTTGGCGACTTAAAAATAGACAGAGAACGCTATTTAATTACTTTTAATGGTGAGGAAATGGCTGTTCCTAGAAAAGAGTTTGAATTGTTGTATTTACTAGCATCTAAGCCAGGAAAAGTGTTTAAAAGAGATGAAATTTTGAACGAAATTTGGGGAAGAGATATTATAGTTGGCGATAGAACAATAGATGTTCATATTAGAAAACTAAGAGAAAAGTTGGGCGAAGATTTAATTAAAACAGTTAAAGGAATAGGTTACAAATTTGACGAAATATGAGAAGAGCTCCTTCTCCAAATCAAATAGCATTTATATCAGCATTGGCAGTAGCAGTTTTATCTACTGCCTTTTTTATATTAATTAGTTTTGTTTTTTATTTGAATGTACGCTTAGAAATGTATATTTCTTCTTTAGTTGCTACATTTTTTATGTCGTGGATATTATTTAGATATGTATTAACAAGAGTTGTATATAATAAAATTAAAGTCATTTATAAAGCCATTGGAAAACCACTACAGTTTGAAAAAGAAGTAAAACAAAAAAACAATCTTTTAAAAACAGTAGAAAGAGATGTAGCAGATTGGGCAATCAACAAAAACAAACAAATTAGAAGCTTGCGACAAATGGCAGAGTACCGAAAAGAGTTTGTTGGAACTGTTTCGCATGAATTGAAAACACCAATGTTTAATGCAATTGGTTATGTAGAAACTGTTTTAGACTCTGACTTAGATGATAAAGTCTTTATTAGAAATTACTTAGAAAAAACTGTTTCTAATTTAGAACGACTGGAATCGATAGTAAAAGACTTATTACAAATTTCTAAATTTGAAGCAGGAAGAATTGAGTTACATTTAGAAGCTGTAGATTTAATTAAGCTAATTAAAGAAGTATTGTTTCATTACAAATATCTAACAGAAACATACAAAGTAAATGTTGTTGTTCATGCTAAAGAAAATGAATTTTTTGTGTGTGTTGATAAAAATGCGATTCGTCAAGTATTAGAAAATCTAATTTCTAATTCTGTAAAGTATGGAAAAGAAAATGGTCAGACAGATATTTACATTAATGATTTAGACGAACAGTATTTGGTAGAAATAAGTGATAATGGCATTGGCATTAGTCAGGAAAATATAGATAGAGTTTTTGAACGCTTTTTTAGAGCAGACAAAAGTAGGTCTAAATTAGTTGGAGGAACTGGTTTAGGTTTGTCTATTGTAAGAAATATTATACAAGCACACAATCAGAATATTAATGTAACGAGTGAGTTAAACAAAGGCACTACTTTTAGTTTTACTTTAGATAAATATATAGAAGAATAACTTATTTTGTGTAAAGTGAAAACACTTAGTATAGTAAAAGCTTAATCGACTTTAATTAAGTTCATGTCATCAGTATATAGTAAATAGGTTTCGCAAGGCAAATTAAAAATACTAGTATAAGCCACTTGATATTTTTTGATTTGCGTTTCGTGTGATTTTTCTTTTGCTCCAGTTTTATAATCGATGATTACAATATTATTTTCATTTTTAAAAACAATATCTGGAATTAATACTTCCTTTTGATATATAATTTTTCTTTCTTTTAATATTTGATAATCCTTGTTCAGCCAAGTATTATTTGCAAACAGCGTTTTTGTTGTATTGACTTGATGAATAATTTGTTGAACAGCATCATTAGTTAATAAATAAGTAGCATTAAGTTGCATAGCATAGTTTGAAATATCACCAATACCAAAAGACAATTCCATTAACTGATGAAAAAACTTTCCTTTTATCGTTGTCTCAAATGAAGTTTGATTGGCTAAATGTGTTTGAATTGACTGATTGAGCAAATTAACAGAAGCTAATGTTGCTGTTGCTATAGTATTTGCCGTTGTTTTTTTCGTAGTGATTATTACATCAGAGCCATACTTAAAAATATTGTTCTCAAATATTGAATTATTAAATTGATTATTGTATAATGTATTTTTTATTAAATCACCAAGATTATTTTCTGTTTTTGATTCGGTAGATTTATCTATATAATAAACAAATAATTGTTCTTCTGCTCTTGTAAAAGCAACATAGCATAAATTTATGGTATCAATAGTACTTAATTCTTGTTCTAAAAAATAACTTTTATCAAAATGTGTAGAAGCTAAATCACTTTTTATATTGATAGGAAAATGTGTTAACGACAAATCGGCGTTGTTTGCTGCTGCCCAAAAAATAGTGTTGGCTTTTGCATTGAGTCGCCAATTGCCAAAAGGAATAAACACAGCTTTAAATTGTAACCCTTTCGATTTATGCACCGTCATTATTTGTACAGCATTAACTTCTGATGATGGCAACACAGCAATAGATTCTTTTTTTTCTTCCCAATAGTTTAAAAATGCACTTATATTTGTTTCTTTTTCTTGAGTAAATGTTTGAACCACATCTAAAAATCTTAAGATATAAGCATGATTTATTGTTTTGATATTGAGTAAATTGATAGCAATATAAATACACTCACTTAAATTTAAAGAAAGCAATGTGTTTAATTGAGTTTTGTTTTCGTTTAACCAATCATCTATAAACCACGAAGTTTTATTTGCATCAAAAATTTCAGACAAATTTCCTAATTGATGATATTGAGTATAATAACTTTCTAATTGATATTTATAAAATAATTCTGTTTCATCATATATATAATACAATAAAGCAATAATTAATTGTACAGATAAATCGTTTTTTACCAAAACAGATTCTGTAGAAATAAACGGAATGTTGTTGGCTTGTAAATGGTTGGCAATTTTAATTCCTTCGGCATTGCTTCTAACCAAAATGGCAATGTCTTTATAATTGATTGTTTGATTGCTTTGCTGTTGTTGTGAAATATAGTTTTGAATATCATTTAAAAATGAATCCAAATGATTTTCTTTAGTCGTCCATTCAATCTTTATAAAACCATCGTCTTCTTTATACTTTGATTCTTGTACAATACTTTCGTAAGCATTTTCTAATCTATTTATAGATAAAGATGATTTAATCGTGTTGAATAAAAAATTATTAAAATCAACTATATTTTTTTTACTTCTATAATTTTTTTCTAGTGGTTTTTTTATAATGTTATCTGTATTTTTGATGTCTTGC
Source organism: Chitinophagales bacterium (assembly GCA_020636535.1). Taxonomy (NCBI): domain Bacteria; kingdom Pseudomonadati; phylum Bacteroidota; class Chitinophagia; order Chitinophagales; species Chitinophagales bacterium. Next base: position 501,051 of record JACJXT010000012.1, on the reverse strand, counting down.
TCTATTTGATAAAGTAGCAAATCCATTTTTCCTCCACGCCATCTATAAATACTTTGTTTCGGATCACCAACAATAGTAACCGTAGTATTGTATTGCGATAAAATTTCTATAATTAAAGGCAACACACCATTCCATTGCAATAGTGAAGTATCTTGAAACTCATCTATCAATAAATGTCGCAAATAAAGTCCTGTTTTTTCATATATAAAAGGAGACGAACTATTTTTGGTAATTTTGCTAATCCAATGATTGGCATCATTAATCAATAAACAGTTTTCTTTTTTTCTATATGTTTTCACTTTATCGTTTATAGCACTTAACAAAGCCAAACTATAAATATTTTGCAAAGCACTTTTGTAGGTTTTATATTCTTTATTGTTTTCTTCTTCAAATATATAAATATCAGATAAAATATTTTGCAAACCATTATGCCAACAGTTTTCAATTGCTAAAGCTATTTCCGGTGCTTCTTTTCTCGTTTTAGCAGAAAGGAAATCTTGTTCACCATCAAGCATTTTTTTTAATCGAGTAGTTCCATCTAATTCTAAATATTTTGCTTTATTTAGAAAACCATCTACCGTAGAAATACCAAAAGAAAATTTGCTATAATCAATAGCGTATGTTTTACAAATAGCTCTTGCTTGGTCTATTTTTTCTTGAACAGTTTGTTCTAGTGCTTTTATTTTCTGTTGAAGTTGAACAATTTCTTTTTCAAAAAAGTCAAAATCTAATGAATTGTCTAATATATTATAATATAAATCAAATTCTTCTTTTAATAATTCTTTACCTAAGCTAAAAATGTTCTTTTTAATTTTCCAGCTTTTATCTTCAACTATCGTAAAATTAATATATTTTTCTAACCAATTAGAAAGCACGGTGTTTTTTCCATTGTATTCGTCAAAAATCAAATCAACACAATCTTTAATCACTTGTTCAGTATCCAACTCAATATTTAAACCAATTGGCAAATTCAATTCTTTAGCAAACGAACGAATAACATGCTGAAAAAAACTATCAATAGTTGTAATATTAAAATTAGCATAATTATGTAAAATATTTTGCAATGCTAACAAAGCATTCTTCTGTACTAAATGATTAACTTCTAAATTATAATTTGTTTTGATGGTAGCAACTATGTCTTGCTTTAAATCATCATTTTTTCCTTGTGCCAATTCTTGCAAAAACAACAAAACACGGTCTTTCATTTCGGCTGTTGCTTTTTTGGTAAAAGTTATTGCCAAAATATGTCTGTAATTAAATGGATTTAAAATCAGTAATTCTACAAACGATTTTGCTAACAAATAGGTTTTTCCTGAACCAGCCGATGCATTTATTATCTTAAGTGATGAAGGAAAATCTGTCATTTATCTAAATTACGCTAAAATATCTAAAAAACTGTATATTTGATTTTTATAGCTTTACTATATGCCAGAATTCACTAGAATTTTTGATATCATTCATTACCAAAACCAACAAATTCCTTTGTCGGTTTGTATGGCAAGAAGAGAAGACAAACAAACTTGGACAACTTATTCTACACAACAAATTATTGATAAAGTCAATCAATTAAGTAGTGGACTATTAAAATTAGGTATTCAAAAAGAAGATAAAGTAGCTATTATTGCTACGACCAACAGACCAGAATGGCATTTTGTAGATATGGCTGTTCAACAAATTGGTGCAATTACAGTTCCAATTTATCCTACCATTGCTAAACAAGAATACGAGTTTATATTTAACCATGCTTCCATAAAATGTTTATTTATATCTGATAAAATAATTTATAGAAGAATTAAAGATGTTTTACCAAACATTATTTCATTAAAAAATATATTTTCTTTTGATGAAGTTGAGAGTATTCAAAATATCAAAACACTTTATCAAACCAATGAAACAAAACAAATAAATACAATAAAAGATACCATTCAACCAAATGATGTTGCTACCATTTTATATACTAGTGGAACTACTGGTGTACCAAAAGGTGTAATGCTTACACACAACAATATAGTGTCTAATGTAAAAGGTTGCTTACAACTGGTTACTATTTTTCCAAATGAAAAAACGCTAAGTTTTTTACCATTGTCGCATGTTTTTGAACGAACTATAAACTATACTTATTTGGCTACTGGTGCTTCTATTTATTTTGCAGATGGTTTAGAGTCGATAGCTGAAAATTTACAAGATATCAAACCACAGTATTTTACTACAGTTCCAAGATTGTTAGAAAGAGTTTTTGAAAAAATTATAAAAAAATCTAAGGAACTTAATTATATAAAAAAATCATTGTTCGATTGGGCTTTAGATTTAGCAACTAATTTAGAATTAGGACAAGAAAGAAGTTTTGTCGAGGAAATAGAACTCAACATTGCCAATCAATTAGTATTTGATAAATGGCGATTGGCTCTTGGTGGAAACATAAAAGCAATTGTTTGTGGTTCTGCTCCATTGCAACCTAAATTAGCTACTATTTTCACCAATGCACAAATTCCAATTTTAGAAGGTTATGGACTCACAGAGTGTTCGCCAGTGGTTAGTGTTATTCCAAATAGAGCAGATTGTTACAGAGCTGGTTGTGTAGGAAAAATCTTACCACATCTTGAAGTTAAAATTGCCGATGATGGTGAAATTTTAGTACGAGGTGATAGCGTAATGAAAGGTTATTTTAATGATGACGCTGCTACCAAAAAAACAATTACAACAGACGGCTGGTTGCTTACTGGAGATATTGGTGCTTTTACTGAAGATGGATACTTAAGAATCACTGATAGAAAGAAAGAGTTGTTTAAAACTTCTGGTGGAAAATATGTAGCACCAGCTCCTATTGAAAATAAAATGAAAGAATCGTTTTTTATAGAGCAAATTGCTTTAATTGGCGATGGTGAAAAATTTATTGGTGCTTTAATTGTCCCAAACTTTGAAGAATTAAGTAGTTGGGCATCAACACATAATATTAAAACAGAAGACAATACGCAATTAATTGAAAATCCTAAAGTCGTAGCATTGTATCAATCTATTATTTCAGAAAATAATGTTAACTTTGGAAAAGTTGAACAAATAAAACAGTTTAAACTATTAAATGAAGCGTGGACAGTAGAAAATGGTTTATTGACTGCTACCATGAAGTTAAAAAGGAAAAAAATTAAAGAAGCATATCAAGACATCATTCAATCGATATATAATAAATAAATTTTATGGAAGTAAAGAGACTCTTTGACTCGTTGTATTATCAACAAGAAAATCATCCTCAAAAAATTGCATTAGCACAATATAAAAACGGACAGTTAGAAACTTATTCTACCGATGATTTAGTGAAGAAAGCTAACCAAATGAGTTTAGGTTTACTACAATTAGGCATTCAAAAAGGCGATAAAGTAGCTACTGTAGCATCTTACAATCGTGTAGAATGGAATATCTGCGATTTTGGTATTGGACAAATTGGTGCTATCAATGTGCCATTATATCCAACGATTAGCGAAGCAGACTTTAAATACATTTTAAACCATGCCGAAGCTAAAATTTGCTTTGTTTCTGATAAAGGTTTATACGACAAAGTAGCGAGTATTAAAGCAGAAGTACCTACACTTCAAGAAATTTATATTTTTGATGATGAACCTAATATAAAACACTATTCTGAAGTTTTGAAACTAGGCGAAAATGGCGATGTTAATCAAGTAAAAGCCATTGCAGATACGATAGACCAACACGAATTAGCGACTTTAATTTATACTTCAGGAACAACAGGTCAACCTAAAGGCGTAATGTTGTCGCATCACAATATTGTTTCTAATTTTCTTACGGTAAGAGCAGAATTGCCTTTAGAAGCAGGACAAACTGCGTTGAGTTTCTTGCCTTTGTGCCATATTTTTGAACGCATGGTTATTTATACTTATGTAGTTTCTGGTGCTAATGTTTATTATTCTGATATTGATACGCTTGGCGAAAAGCTAACCATTGTAAAACCACATTTTTTTACTACTGTTCCTAGATTATTAGAAAAAGTATATGAAAAAATAGTAAACAAAGGATTGTTGTTGAAAGGATTTAAGAAAAAACTATTTTTCTGGGCTTTGGAAAAAGCAGACCAATACGAGTACGACCAAAAACCAAGTTTTACCTTTAAAATTGCAGACAAATTAGTGTTTAGTAAATGGAGAGAAGCGCTTGGTGGTAGAGTTTTAGGTATTGTTACAGGTTCTGCTGCTTGTCCGTTAAAAATTGCTAGAGTATTTTCTGCTGCAGGTATTGCAATTAGAGAAGGTTATGGTTTAACAGAAACATCTCCAGTACTTACTTTTAACAGATTTACAGAAGGTGGTGCCATGTTAGGTACTGTTGGTATGCCAATTGCAGCTGTAGAAATTAAAATTGCTGAAGATGGCGAAATCTTAGCAAAAGGACCAAATATTATGATGGGTTATTATAAAGAACCAGAAAAAACTGCCGAAGTTTTAACTGAAGATGGTTGGTTTCATACTGGCGATGTTGGTACTTTTGTTACGAGTACTAATGGCAATCAGTTTTTAAAAATAACCGATAGAAAAAAAGAATTACTTAAAACTTCTGGCGGAAAATATGTAGCACCAGCTCCTATTGAAAGCAAGTTTAGAGAAAACTTCTTTATAGAACAAATTATGGTAGTTGGCGAAGGCAAAAAGTTTGTTTCTGCATTAATTGTTCCAGCTTTTCCTGTGTTAGAAGATTGGGCAAAAGAAAATGGTATTTCCTATACAGACCACGCTGATTTAATCAATAATACACAAGTGCAAGCTAAGTATCAAAGTATAATTGATGAAATTAATCCAAACTTTAGCCATATAGAACAAATTAAAAAGTTTAAACTTTTAGCTAACGAATGGACTCCTCAAACAGAAGAATTAACACCAACAATGAAACTGAAAAGAAAAGTCATCAATAATAAATACACTGTAGAAATAGACGATATTTATAATGTGTAAAAAAATAATTAGTTTTTAAATAAATCTAAATAGGATTTAAACATATAAAGTCTGTTTCTTTGAGAGCCAGTTATTTCTGTTAAAATATTTGCTTTTTCTAATTTATCTAATAGCTGATACGCTGATTGTGATTTTTTACTTATCACTGCTCCTACCTTAGCCGCATCTATTATTGGATGAGTGTATAGATAATCAATTACTAATCTCGCATCTGTACTTCTTGCACCAAAAGCTATTATTTTTTCATCAATTTGTTTAGATAGTTTCATAATATCATTAAATGTTTCTACTCCATTTTTTGCAGTTTCTATAATTCCAGTTAAAAAAAACTTAAACCACTGAGCGATATCATTGTGCGTTCTAACTCTCATTAAATTATCGTAATATAACTGTCTGTTTCTTTCAAAAAAATCAGATAAATATAAAATTGGTCTTTTTAAAATTCCTTGATTCACTAAATATAAAGTGATAAGTAATCTACCAACTCTTCCATTTCCATCTAAGAAAGGATGTATTGTTTCAAACTGATAATGAATTAATGCTACCTTTAACAAATCTGGCATAGGATTTAAGGTATCATTTGCAAAAATTTCTATATCTGCCATTAAATCATTAATTGTTTGGTGTATTGGAGGAATAAATACGGCATCATTAATTGAAGCACCACCAATCCAATTCTGAGAAATTCTATAAATTCCTGGTGTTTTATGCTCTCCTCTCACACCTCTTAACAAGATTTCATGCGTTTTTTTTATTAAACGAGAAGAAAAAGGAAGTGTATGTAACATTTCTACAGCATAATTCATAGCACTTATATAGTTTTGAACTTCTTCCCAGTCTTTCTTTTTCTCTTGAGCAATATCTTCTAATTTTAGAAATGCTTCTTCTATATTTGTTTGTGTTCCTTCAATTTTAGAAGATTGTGTAGCTTCTTTTGCTATATGCATCTGAATAAACAAATCTATGTTTACATATTCAGAATACATATCTAACCGACCAATTTGCCTATCGGCTAAACTTAATAGTTTCAATACTTCCATATCATTAACTTCCCAAAATCGATTAATAAGATTAGGTTGAAAGCTTTTATAAAAATTTTGATTTTTATAAGTTCCTGCTACAAATGTTTTCATAATTCTTTGTTTTAAAAATCACTACAAAGATATGTCTTATTTTGACTTTTTGCAAAAAGTCAAAATAGTGGAATGCCTTATAATGACTTTTTCTTAGAAATTAAAAAATTGCTGGTCGCTGAGATATTTCGTGATAACAAATTACATCTTTGGCAAAAAAATGCAAGACCATGCTTTTGCGTGTTAATGTTGGATGGAGTATAGGCAATCCTGCATGAACTAATTTAGAGTGCCAAATAAATATATCGCCTTTTTTTGCTAAAAAGGTTTTTGCTTGTATTTGATTTTTGTCTAATAATGATTGAATTTTTGCTTCGTATTTTTCATTAGCATTATCATCTAGCAAAAATGAATGAATGCTTGTAAAGTCTTCTGTTATAATATTTGGCAATAAGTGCGATTTTGGATAATAGCTTATTGGTCCAGCTTCGAATTCAATATCTTCAAGAGCAATCCAAACAGCAATTAAATAGTTTGATGGAAAAGTACTCATATGAACAGCATCTGAATGTGGTTTTTGTTCGCTGCCTTTTATAAAATTAATCGATTGAAATAATTGCACTTCTTTTCCTAAAATAAAGTTTAATATACTAATTAATCGTTCATCGAAAATAAACGATTTAGCTATATTTGATTGATTAAAAACATTGAAGTATTTTTTATTAGTATAGTTGGTGTTTATTTTTTTTTCATGAATGAGTTGTTCTATTTCATTATTTAAACGATCAACCAAATCACGATTAAAAAATTGTTCTATAATCATAAAACCATTGTCTTTCCAATGAATGATTTGCTGTTTTATTTCATCTGAAAAATTAGTGTTTTGCAACTTTAGTTCAATTTGTTGTGTAGTTGTTATTGATTGATCTAACCAAGGCATATCATCAATGCTGTTTTTAAAATCTTTAGCAGAAATACTTGAAACAACACTCTTATCAATACTATACTGTTTGTACAATGCTTTATTGTGTTTTAACTGTTGATAGTGCAACAAATTATTTAGTACATACAATGGTTTTAACCGTCGAAAAAAACCAGTATATTTTTGTAACCATTGCATGAAGTGAAATTAAATAAAAAAACCTACATTATTAACTTGTCTGTTTATTTACAATTTAGAAGTTATTATTAAGTATATAATAGATGCTGAAACAAGTTCAGCATCGAGTTTGATTATAATAAAAAAGACCGAAGTGTTATACTTCGGTCTTTTGTTTTGTTAATGGCTGGTGTCGACACCAGCCATTAGTTTTGGTTTTACTTTACTTGTACTGTTGTGGTTTCGTTTATCCAACATTTAACAGTGTATGCTTGACCAACTTTTAGTTTTTTGTCTTTTACATCTTGTACTGTTGGTAAATACTGACGATAATCGTCCATTAATTTTTGTGCTTCTGCTGATATTGTTGCATCACCGTAAGCTACTGCTTGTTTTAAGTAATCGAAAGCTGGCCACAATACAATTTGCGATTGAAAACCTACGCCTGGACCACATTTGCTTCCACTTGCTGTGTATAAATATCCTATCCAAAAATATGCTTTTCCTTCTGCTGGATTGTTGGCAATTGCCATTTTTGCATAATCTCTAGATGCACCAAAGTCATCTTCTTCGTAAGCTAAGTTTGCTAGTGCTAAATAAATTTCTGCTTTTTTAAGTGTATCTGTCATTGCATTTGCAGATGTTACATATACTTGTTTTGCTGCATTTAAATTGTCTGCTTTGATATATTTTAATGCCAATCTATCGGTATAAGTTAAGTTAGCTGGAAATAATTGGTGTAATTTTTCTAATACTTGAGCAGAAAATAAGCTGTCGTTCGTTTTTAATGACAAGTTATAAATGTCTAGCAATTTATTTTCATCAGTTGGATTTTTGGCAAACTGCTCTTTAATAATTACTAGTGTTTTAGCTTGTCCTTCTGGTGTTGTTACATCTAAGAATAACTCATTATATTGATTTTCTAAATATTCCTTTAATGCTTTAAACTCTTCAGTATATTTATTTTTCTTAATGTTATTGTCTGCAATTTGATTGATTTTTGCCATTTCTGCTTTCATTTCATCATCAGAAATTGCTTTGTTATCGTACTGAAATCTTAATACACTATAATATGTTTTTAAATAGAAATGATAAGCATTATCTTTTTCTAATTCCATGTATTTTTGAAAATCTTTCTTTGCATTTTCTGCATCATTTTTATAAGCAACATAATTATATGCTCTTTGTCCGTATAAATAACCAGAATTATGACACTCAATTCCTTTTGTTAGAATTTGCATTAGTGTGTCTTCTAAAGCAGCTTTGGTAGCATCGTCTTTAGCTTCTTTAATAAATTGCTTATACATTGCTTCACCATCTAAGAAAGTTTGCAATCTAAAGCCTGGAGCATTATTGTATAGATTCTTCCAAGCTGGATAAGCATCGGTATACAATCCTTTTTTGAAATATTCGTAATAAATAGAGTACTGTACTTTTGTTTCTTGTTCATTTCCATTAATGAATTGATTACAATTTGCAGCATTACTCTTAAACGAACTAAAAGCAATAATTCCGAAGAATGTCATCAATTTTAAAAAGTTATTCATTTTCAATTTTTTTTGATTAATAATATTTTCGTTTAACAAACCATTTATCGTTTAACGAAAAACCTAGCTTTAATCGTACAAATGTTTCTTGAACTAAGTTGTCTGTTATCGTTCCTCTTTTTCCTACTTGCAAGCCAAGGTTGAAAGAGTAAGTATAAATGTTTTGCAATAGTCCTTCGTCATTTGGTACTTTTTTAACCAGTGGTATACCTACTCCAAAGTCTATGCCAAATTCATTAATTTGGTTATTATTAATATTTATGTTTGTTTTTGTATAGTTAAATCCTGCTCTATATTTTAATCGACTGAAAAACTTATCGTACTTTTTTAAGTTAGGAATAACTTCTCCGCCAAAAGCAAAACGCCAACTATTGGTTAGTTTAGAAGATGCATTGTTTTCATAGCCAATATATTTACTCCAAGGTTGATATTTGAAATCAACGCCAACTTTCCATCTTATGCTTTCTGAAAAAGAAACACCTACATTAAATGATGCTGGTGTTTTTACTGTTACTTTGCTTGCATTATTGCTAACAATTGTATCGTAGACATCGCTATATTCTGCAACTGGATCAAGTACTTCTTCAAAATATTCTATAATTCCTTGATTAACGCCTCTGCTTCCTAGTGCTTCTGATGCTAGCGTGTACACACCATAATTAAGAGAAGTTCCTTTAGAAAACTTATATCCTGAGTTTCCTGAAAAACCATAATCAATAGTAAAAATACGATTGCTGTCTTTTTTAGACTTGATGTTTTGTGTATACATAATACCTGCATTCCACACAAAAGCACCAGCACTTAAATCAGACCTAATTACAGTAGCATTAGTAGTATTGTCTAAAGCACCATCTAACAATGGATAAGAAACGGCATAGTTTTTAAGCTTGCCAAATAAATATCCAACATTAAAACCAACAGCAAACCCTTTGTATTTAAAGCCATTTCCCCAATACAAATTATAAAGGGTTCCATTACCTTCGTATTCTACTTTAGCAGAAAGTGTTGTATCTACTGCTTTGGTTTCTGAAATAAAATAGTTTTTATTACTATATGGTAGTAAGCCAACAGAGCTTGTCCAATATTTTTTAATAGGCACTGTTAAACTTAAATAGTTAATATTTAAATTATTGTTGTTGCTCTTCTGCGTTTCGGTTTTAATACGATTGAAGTTGCCAGTTAATCCTGCATCGAAAGAAATTAAACTTACATGAGCATAAGATGCTGGATTGATATAGTTGGCACTTTCTACACTTTTGTAGCTGGCACCTAAACCACCCATCATTGAAGAAGCCATGTTGTTATTGTCTACGCCATAACCTAAGCCAAAACGAGAATATGGTGTTGTTTCTTGAGCAAAGCCAATGCTTGTTATAAGCATTAAAACAATTGCTACAATTTTTATTTTTTGATTTGCCAAACTACTATACATTATGTTCTAATATTTTATTTAATCCAATTAGCGTTAAATTGGAATGTGCAAATATCTTATTTTTAAGTTTAGAAACCAATATTTTACTGTCGCCACCTGTAATTAAAATCGTTAAATCTTTATAAATTTCTTGATATTGAGCTATAATTCCATCAATTTCGGCAATTGCTCCGTATAAAACACCATTTTCTAAAGCGGCAATTGTATTTTTTGCAATGCTGTTTTTATTCCATTTTAAATCGACCAAAGGTAAATTTGCTGTAAATTGATGCATGGCTTTGGCTCTCATTTTTAATCCTGGATGAATGCTTCCGCCTAAAAAAACTTCTTTATTGCTTTTAAAGTTAAAAGTGATACAAGTACCACAACCAATTACCAAAACATTTTCTTTTGGATACATAGCAACTGCAGCAGCAATTAATGCTAGTCTGTCTTTACCTAGCGTAGTTGGTGTTTGATAGTTATTTTTGAATGGCAGTTGAATCGTATTATTAAATGCTACAAAATTGGTGTTTTGTTCTAGTAGTTTTTCTAGTGTTTTATTTGGCTTTTTTGTTGATGCAATGATTGAGTTAGTAATGGTGTTATTATTTAATACTGTTTTTAGTTTTATAGTAGTAAAATCTTCCTCCACGAATGTTTTAATACATTTGCTGTTTTTAAATAAGCCAATTTTTGTTCTGGTATTGCCTATGTCTAATGCTAAGTTCAAGTTTTTTTTTGCAAATTACACATTAGAAATTTATTCTGAACATTTAGAACAAAAAACCTATTCTAGTTTTAAGTATTACTTCATTTTATCTTGATATTTACCTGTTGGTAAAAAGGCAAAACGAACTAGATTCGGAAATAAATTCAGGACAAGAAGCATTTAAGGCAAATTTGTTTTTATATAATTTTTTTGCTAGTGCTATGTTTTGTAATCTGGTTGTTTTCTATGTTATCAATTAGCACAAGTGTTGGTGTTTTGTTGATGTCGATAGTTCCAATTTCATTGTCTAAACCTAAAGCTTTTGCTCCATTTATAGTTGCCCAATTTAAGACTGTTTCAAAATCTAAATACGACTGATATTTTAGAATGGTTTTCATTTCTTCAAAAATAGATAGTTGCCAATTTGAAGTTAAACTATCTGTTCCAATACAAACCGTAGCATTGGTATTGATAAATTTTTGATAGTTCGGCAAACTATTTTCTATATACAAGTTGGCATTTGGACAAGTACACCAAAAAACTTGATTTTTTCCTAGTGTTTGATGTGCAGCAACTATATCTGTTTCGGAAGTTTGTGTGTTGTGTACAAACAAATTTCTATGCTTTGGCGACAAATATTGTAATGCATAATAGATTGAATTTTGGTTGGTAGGCAATAAATTGTCGGTGTTTAAATTCATTTTATTATAAAACGACAATAATGCTCCTGTGTTGTGTTGTAGAAACTCATTTTCTGATGGCGTTTCTTGGTTGTGAATGCTAATGGTTTTTATTTCGTTTTGATGTTCTTGTTGTAGTAATTCAAACAGTTTTTTTGAAACACTATATGGCGCATGTGGTACACAAGCTATTTGGTTTTTTGAGTTGGTTTGCATAGCATCATACACGGCTTTATATTGATTATAGGTTGCTTGCGTTCTGTCTTTCTGAAACATATCGAAAAACTCTACAAAGGTATAGTAGTATAAATTGCCTTTTTGTTTTTGAGCAAAGGTATCTGTTGTGTTAGAAATATCGCCGACAGCAACAATGCCATTGTTTATCATTTCTTGTTCTGCATTGGCAATACTTTCTTGAATGAAATCTTCGGTTGCGGCTCTTGTAGTAATGACTTCTTCTATAAATTGTAGTAAACCTGTTCCTGTATTGACTTTGCTTTTCATGTGCGACAACTCTAAATGACAGTGTGCATTTACAAAACCTGGAACCAACCAACCTTGTAGTTGTTGAACTTCTTCTGGTGCGTGGTTGATGCTATCGTCAATTGCTAGAATTTTTCCTTCTTTATTGGTAATAATAACTTTGTTTTGCAATACTTTATTTTGCGAAGCAGTATAAATTTTATCGGCAGTAAATTTTAGATGCATGAGCAGATAAAGATAAAAGTTTTTGTTGGCGTATTTCCCTTTCTTATATAAGAAACGAAAAAAGTAAAGTAATTAAATTTAAAAAGAAATACCTATAATAATAGCTTTGTCTTCAATTAAAATATTATCGCCAATACCTAACGGATGATTAAAATACATTATAATTCCAGAAGTAATATTTGATAAAACCGACCATTGTGCAAAAAAAAGCAACACCAAGTACAGTTAAAGCAGAAGATATAAATAAGCCAATCTGATTCTTTTCGATTCCCCAAATGGCTGCTAAAAAAATAATGCCAACAACACCAGAAATCAAAGAGAATAACTTAATGGTTAGCTGTCTTCTTTCCAAGCAAAAGTGAAACTTTTTAGCGGTTTATATATAAATTAGAGATAATATAAAATCAAATAATTGATAAAGTAATAACAATCTTTATTTCTAACTCATTCATAGTGCAAAAGTATAACAAAATTTTACTACAAAATGTTTCTATTTTTTATATTTACTATAATGGATAACAAAAAAATAAAAGACAAACTGTTTACCATCATTTTTGAAGCAGATACCAAAGCAGGAAAACTCTTTGATGCAGTTCTATTGATATTAATATTGCTAAGTATTTCGTTGGTGATGTTAGAAAGTGTTCAAACATTACAAATAAAATATAAGCAATGGTTTACAGTTTTAGAATGGATAATAACAGCATTATTTACAATAGAATATATACTGAGAATTTATTGTTCAAAAAATAAAAAGAATTATATTTTTAGTTTTTATGGAATAGTCGATTTATTGTCTATACTACCAAGTTATTTAAGTTTATTTTTAGGTGGAACTCATTATTTAATGACTATAAGAGCACTACGCTTGCTACGAGTTTTTAGAGTGTTTAAAATGGGAACATTTGTACAAGAATCTAATAAACTATGGGAAGCAATAGTGCTAAGTAAAATTAAAATACTGGTCTTTTTAATGTCTGTAACTATTATTTCTATTATAGTTGGAAGTTTAATGTATATTATAGAAAGCAATACTAATAGTGGTTTTTCTAGTATACCAAAATCAATTTATTGGGCCATTGTTACCATGACTACTGTTGGCTATGGAGATATTACACCAAAAACCAATGTTGGTCAATTTTTATCTGCTTGTTTAATGATTTTGGGTTATGCAATTATAGCTGTACCAACAGGAATTGTAGTAGCAGAGTTTGCTAGAACAGATAAAAACAAAGCAAACATTAGCACACAGGTTTGTAGTCATTGTCATAAAGAAGGACATGATGCCAATGCAACTTACTGTAAATTTTGCGGAGGATTGCTATAAAAAAGCCAGCTATATATTTTAGCTGGCTTTTTTCTTTTATTAATAACCTAATTAAAGATTATTCTGGTTTTTCTAATTCTCCATTTACATATTTTACAATAGTATTTATATATAAAGAAAAAGTACCAATAATATATGAAGTACCTTTGCTTGTACCAAAATTGGTATTTGATTTTCTATCACTAATAGTAAATGTATTATAAGCACTTCCTCCATTTTGTTGAAATTGCATTCCTGTAGGAGCAGATGGTTTATATGTTGTATATGTCTTACTTGTATTCATAGACCAAACTAAACAATACCTATATTTATCTGTATCTTTATATTTATCACTTAAATTTAAGCTATCTACATTAACAAATTCATATTCATAAGGATACTTTTCTTTCATATATTCACGCATCTGCTCATTTGCTTTCACATAAGATTTCACTAAGTTTCCCTTTTTATCATATACTTTTATATCATCTACTAATAATATATTATTTTTAGTGTCAAAGTCTTTAGGCATCCATTTTTTATAACTGTTCCAAATACCATCATAAGTACCATTGATGAACAAAAAAAGAATAACAATTCCAAAGAGGCGAATAAGTATCTTGTTTTTCATATCTAATTTTTATATAAAATTAATAAAATATTTTTTTAATAAAGATAAAAAACAGTTAAAAAAACATTAGCACACAGGTTTGTAGTCATTGTCATAAAGAAGGACATGATGCCAATGCAACTTACTGTAAATTTTGCGGAGGATTATTATAAGTATTTACTATTTTTGAAAAAAATATAACCTTGAAAAATTTATTAATCTTATTTGGTATTTTCTTTTTAATAAGTACAACAAAAGCTCAAAGTTTAAATGGAATAAAAGTGCCTATAATTGTTGGAGGAGAAATGACAAGCAAGTCAAAAGAAAATACAATAACATTTAAAGTTGCTGAAGATATTAAAGACACTAATGGAAAAATTATAATATTAAAAAACACAGCAGTTATTGCAAGTATAGATAATGAAAAAGCTAGAGGTATAGGAAGAGCTGGTAGTATTAAAATACAATTTCAAAGCACTCAAGATATTAATGGAACGGTTATAAAATTAAGTGGTAATGAAACAATATTAGGAGAAAGCAATAGAAAACATGTTTTAGGAGTTGGACTTGGAGTAGGATTGGGTCTTTTTTATCCAATGTTGTTTTATTTGGTAAAGAAAGGTGGAGAAGCAGTATTAAAATCAAATACAATTATATCTTCTGCAATTATACTTCAAAACGAATAATAGGTTCTATAAAATAAACATTTTAAACTCCACTTTTATAAGTGGAGTTTTTTATTTTTATATAATGTTTCAAAAACTCAAAAAATTCTTTAAAATAGATTTATCTAAACTTAAACAAGCAGATAGAGTTGGTATCGTTTGGCTAGATATTTTTATGATATGGCTAGTCATTCAAAATCTATTGTTTTACGGATTTAATTGGTCGTTTCATTTAAAGCCATTCAACGAGTTTTATTACTACATTTGGCCAGCATTTCACAATTGGTATGGAAAATATATAGAACCCAACTTTGCTTTTTATGATTTGTTGTTTGTCGCTGTATTTTTCATAGAATTTATGTATCGATGGATTAGAGCTATCGTGCATAAAAAATTAGAGTTGTGGTGGATTTTTCCTTTTACACATTGGTACGATGTACTAGGACTGATTCCAATGGCTGGAATTTTTAAATTCTTTCGACTATTTAGATTAGTGAGTTTAATATATAAACTACAATATTTTGGCGTGATAGATTTAAAAGCAACGAAAGTCTATAAACAATATCAAAAAGTAACAAAAATTTTAGTTGAAGAAGTGTCTGATAGAGTAGTCGTAAATATTATTGAAATGACACAAACAGAATTAACAAAAGGCGGACCATTAGCAGATAAAATCATCAGTCAAGTAATAATTCCTAAAGAAGATATATTGGTCAATTTTTTAGCAGATAAAATTTCCAATACCGTAGATGTCGTTTATAAAGAACATCGATTAGAGTTAAAAAGCTATATCAGCACAAAAATAAACAAAGCATTAGAAGAAAATAATGAAGTTCAAATGCTACGATTCTTACCTATTGTTGGTACCACTTTTCAAAAAATGCTCGACAATGCTGTTAGTGATATTACTTTTAATACCATAGATAAATTAATTACAGAAATTGGCAACGACCAAAACAAAGCCAATATAGAATTATTGGTAGATACTGTTTTAGATGCAGTAACACCAAATCCAGAAGAAGTAGAATCTACCAATCACTTAATTATAGGTATGGTTAATGAAGTGCTAGATGTAGTAAAAAATCATGTAGCAGAAAAAGAATGGCTCAAGCAAATCAAAGCTAAAAAAGAAGCAGATTTAGCGAGCCAATAATTTTGAATGCTTTATTCTTGATAAAGCAAGTTCTAAAATTAGGAATTAACTTTTTTCTAGAAACTTATCCTAACAAATCATGTTTTAATAAATATTCTGCAATTTGAACAGCATTGGTAGCAGCACCTTTTCTTAGGTTGTCTGCTACTATCCATAAGTTAAGTGTATTGGGTTGCGACTCATCTCTTCTAATTCTTCCTACAAAAGTTTCGTCTTTACCATGAGCATCTATTGGCATCGGATATTTTAAATTTGCAGGATCATCAACTACTACAACACCTTCCATATCATTGAGTAATTGCCTTACTTCAGCCAAATCAAAATCGTTTTCAAATTCTATGTTTACACTTTCGCTGTGTCCACCAACAGTAGGAATTCTAACAGCAGTAGCCGTAACTTTAATGCTGTCATCACTCATAATTTTGTTGGTTTCTTTAATCATTTTCATTTCTTCTTTGGTATAACCATTGTCTTGAAAAACATCAATATGAGGCAAAACATTCATATCAATTTTATAAGGATATGCCATTTCGCCTTCAATACCATTTCTTTCGTTCATCATTTGGTCAACAGCTTTTTTACCAGTTCCAGTAACCGATTGATAAGTTGAAACAACTACTCTTTTAATTTTATATTTATCGTGTAATGGTTTTAAAACCACTACCATTTGTATGGTACTGCAATTTGGATTAGCAATAATTTTATCTAATTTTGTTAGTTCATTTGCATTTATTTCAGGAACGACTAATTTTTTTGTAGGATCCATTCTCCAAGCAGAAGAATTATCAATAACAGTAATACCTGCTTCAGCAAATTTCGGAGCATATTCTAAAGAAGTGCCTCCACCAGCAGAAAAAATAGCCACATCAGGTTTCATTTCAATAGCAGTTTCTGGTGTTACAACAGTGAATTCTTTGCCTTTAAATGCTACCTTTTTTCCAGCAGATCTTGCAGATGCAACAGGAATTAATTCGGTTACAGGAAAATTTCTCTCTGTTAATACTTTTAGCATTTCTCCACCAACTAAACCAGTGGCTCCAACTACAGCTACTTTCATATTTATTCTTTTAAACTGTAAAGTTACTCTTTTATCTTTTAGACAGTTATAAATTTTATGCTTAATTTATTGTTACCAAACAACCTTTTTTGCGTAATTTTCTACTCTAATAGTGAACTAACCGAATTATAGGCAAATGCTATTGAGATTTTTAAATAAAATATTGTTTTTTTATTGCTTGATAATTGTAGCAACTGTAGCAAATGCACAGTTCGTAGAACAGTTTACAGATGGCGGTTTTAACCAAAATCCAAATTGGGATGGTACTGAACAATTGTTTGAAGTTAATAGTGATAAACAATTACAGTTAAATGGGAACGACAATTTAGAGGTTGCTTACTTAAGTACAGTTACTACTAGTTTTGATAATGTTTCTTGGGAATTTGAAATCAAGCAAGACTATAATCCTTCAGAAAGTGATTTTGTAAAGATATTTTTAGCAAGTGATAATGAAGATTTATCAAACAATACAATTAATGCTTATTTTTTAAAAATTGGAAGCAATGGCAATAGTGATGGATTAGAGTTTTATGTAAAAACAGGAACAACAGAACAGTTGCTACTAAATATGTTGCCAAGTGTTTTTAGTACAACACCTCACTTTATTTACAAAGTAACTAAAAATCAATATGGCAAATTTGTGTTCTACTATAAAGACATTAATGCGGCCAACTTTATTACGCTTGATAGCGTTACAAACACTACTTTTACGAATAATCAGTTTTTCGGATTTTTAGCAAACTACACTTTAGCCAATAAAACTAATTTTTATATAGATAATATCTATTATATTACAGATAACACTGCTCCAACGATTGATAGCATTGTCGTGCTAAATCCAAAAACAGTACAAGTGTTTTTTTCTGAAGCTTTAGACGAAACAAGTGCAAATAACAGTAGTAATTATTCTATAAATGGATTTAATATTAATACAGCACTGCTTAACAATACAAATAACAGCGTTACACTTACTTTAGACAATGCACTAAACAGCAATTCGTCATATACAGTAACTGTAGATAATGTAGCAGATATCAATCAAAACGCAACAGATAATTTAACGAATAACTTTCAGACGCCTTTTTATCCAAGTGCAAACGAAATTACAATTAATGAAGTTTTGTACAATCCAAATGGAAGTACAGCTTTGCCAAATGCACAATATATAGAATTGTACAATAATACCAACAATGTGATAGATATTAGTGCATGTACATTAAACAATGGAGCTATTGTTCCAAACAGAGTTGTTATTGCTAGCAACAGTTATGTTGTTTTGTGTGATGCTTCTGCTATCAATCTATTTAATGGAATAAATAATGTTGTTGCTTGTACTAATTGGACAAACTTTAATACAGCAGGACAATCGTTTGAGTTTTTAAATATTAACCAGAATATAATTGATAGTGTAACATTGAACAACAACTATTTTTATGATGCTCAAAAAGCAAATGGAGGTTATAGCTTAGAGTTACAATATCCAAATAGTTGTGAGCCATTGTTTGTTTGGAATGAAAGTGCAAACACTAGTGGAGGAACGCCTTCAAGTGCAAATGCTGCTATTACTATTGACAGAGCAAATGCTGCTATTAGTGCAACAATTATAGATGCTAAAACAATTGGTGTTGCTTTTAATTACCCAATGCAAATGGCAAGTTTAGAAACGATAAGCAATTATACACTTAATCCAAGTATAGGCATACAATCTGCTATAGCTTTAGATGACAAAACAGTACATTTAACATTAAACAATGATTTAGTTTTAAATACATTTTATACCTTATTTGTTCAAAACATTGAAGCTTGTATTGGCAATAATATCTTGGTCGATTCATTTTCTATCATCAATACAAAAATTCCAGCAATTGGCGATTTAGTAATTAATGAAGTATTGTTTACTCCAAAAAATGCAGACGAACAATTTGTAGAAATTAAAAACAATACTGAAAACTATTTTAAAGTAAAAGATATTCTTTTTGCTAAAGCAAGTGTAGTATCACAAATAGAAAACTTTAACTTATCGTTTGATGATGAACATCTAATAAAACCATACGATTATTTAGTATTTACTTTAGATGCAAATCAATTGTCATCAACCTATAGCAATACAAACATCGACAACTGTTTTACGGTTTCTGATTTGCCTTTAGATGAAGAAGAAGATATTGTAATAATTAAAAACTCAGAAAATACAATGTTAGATAAACTACATTACTACAGTAGTTTTCATTTAAGTACACTTAATAACATAGAAGGCATTTCTTTAGAAAGAGTAAGTCCATTATACAATAAAACTCAAGATGTAGACAATTGGCATTCTGCATCTAAAACGGTTGGTTTTGCAACACCAGGAATTAAAAACTCTGAGTTACAAGAAATAGACTTTGCTGCTACAGTTACTGTTGAGCCAGAAGTTTTTTCGCCAGACCAAGATGGCTTTGATGATTTATTGTTAATTTCTTATCAGCTTGAAAATAGTTTAGCAAGAGCAGTTGCTAATATATATAATACAGAAGGTAGATTAATAAAAGAAATTACCGAAAACGAATCTATCAACGACAAAGGTTTCTTTAAATGGGACGGAACAGATAATGATGGCAATAAATCTAAAATTGGTATTTACTTTGTACAAGTCAATTTATCTTATAGCAATGGTGAACAAAAGTCATACACTTATAAATGTGTTTTAGCTTCTCGATTAAATTAAAACTAAATAAACACAAGAAATTCGTATTTTTACAAAAAAATAAACTTGAAAAACAAACTATTAACTACTTTGTGCAGTGCTTTAGTGTTTGCAGTTCTGTTACCATCGTGTAAAAACAAAAAAGAATTGCCTAATACTTCTATCAACTTAGAAGAATTTAATACAGCATTGTCTAATCAGCTTGATAAAATTATAGATACATTGCACACAAGTAATGTAGATAGTACAAAAACAGCAAATTGGGAATTTGTTGCTCAAAAAATTTACGAAACCAATAAATTTAAACCACTTTGGACAAACTATTATATTTTAAATGATGCAGGAAAATCGGTTTATCAAACAATAATTACTTGCGAATACTATGGTTTAAATAAAGCCAATTATCCAATAAAAAAATTACAATATCTATACGACTCTTTAATGATAGATTCAGTGTCTACTAATTATACACTATTAAGTGAATTAGACGCTACAATAACAGAATGCTTACTAAAAATTGCTTTGCATTTAGATGATGGCATGTTTGTAGAAGGACAAGAATCTATTAATCATAATTTTTATGATAAAACAGAAAAATATATTGCCTTAGTAGATGAAATTCAAGAAAAAAAGAATACAACTAAAACACTAGCAAAACTAGAGCCACAAAATCCTGTGTATAAAAGATACATGAAAGCAGTAAAAGCTTTTGTGTCTAAAAACAATATCTCGCCAGATAAAATCACGATAAGAGATTATAAAACAGACTCTATTGGTGCTATTGAAGATGCAAAAAAAGCATTGGTCTATCATCATTATTTAGCAGATAGTATGAAAACCAACGATTCTGCTTATTTAGTAGCATTAAAAGCATTTCAAAAAGAAGTTGGCTATAATCAAGATGGTGTGCTTGGTGCTATGACTTCTAGAGCTTTGGAAAGAGATAACTACGAAAAGTTTAAAATGTTGGCTATTAATGCAGACAAGTGGCGTATTGGCGATTTCGATTTACCAGAACAGTATGTGTATGTTAATCTTCCTGCATTCAAATTAAAAATCATTCAAGATGATAAAGTAACACTAGAAAAAAATGTGGTAATTGGTTTGGCAAATGCCAAAAGAGCAACACCAGAAATTACTAGTGCTATTGATAGAATTGTGCTTTGGCCAACATGGAGTGTGCCTCAATCAATCATTAAAAATGAGATGAAGAGCTTTAAAGGTTACCAAGTTACAAAATATGCAAATGGTGGCTTAAGAGTAGTACAACCACCAGGTTATAAAAATGCATTAGGTGTAGTTAAAATGTTGTTTCCAAATAAACACTCTATATACTTACACGATACACCAAGCAAATATTTGTTTAATAAAGACTATAGAGCATATAGTCATGGTTGTATAAGATGTCAAGATCCATTAGAAATAGCAGCTAAAGTTTTGTCTATGGATACTTTTAACATTAGCTACGATTCTTTAAAAGTGATTAGAGATAAAAAAATTCAGACTAGAAATTTTAATCTAAAAAATCCAGTGCCTGTTTTTATTAAATATTTTACAGCAGAAGTAGATTGGGACAACCAATTAAAATTTTATCCAGATGTTTACAAAAGAGACGAAAAATACTTAGCTGTAATTTTTAAAGAAGATTAGTGATAATACAATATCAAAGATTTAAACTTCTGCATTGTTGATTTCTAGTAATAATCATACCTTTGTAATGTAATGTTAGATTTTAATCTCGTTCAGAAATACAATGTTCCTATACCAAGATATACGAGTTATCCAACGGTACCATATTGGCAAGAACCATTGAATAGCACTGAACAGTGGTCGCAGCAAATTCATCAAGCAATAAAAAATGGAAAAACAGCAAATGGTATAACACTTTATTTGCACTTGCCATTTTGCGAACAACTTTGTACCTATTGTGGTTGTAATAAAAGAATTACAAAGAACCATAGTGTAGAAACAATTTATATTGATGCACTACTTAAAGAATGGAATATTTATAAAAATATATTTCAAGATAAAATAAAAATAAAAGAAATACATTTAGGTGGAGGAACACCAACTTTTTTTAGTCCACAAAACTTACAACATCTTATACAAGAAATTTTAAAAGACAATATTGTTGAAGAAAATCATGAGTTTAGTTTTGAAGGACATCCAAATAATACCACACAAGAACATTTAAAGGTTTTGTATGATATTGGTTTTAGACGCGTTAGTTTTGGCGTTCAAGATTTAGATTTAAAAGTACAAAAAGCCATTAACCGAGTTCAACCTTTTGAAAAAACAAAAGCTGTTACCGATTGGGCAAGAAGTATTGGCTATGAATCTATAAATTACGATTTAATATATGGCTTGCCTTTTCAAACAGCAGAAAGTATAAAACACACCATTGAAAAAACCATAACGCTACAACCATATAGAATTGCTTTTTATAGCTACGCTCATGTACCATGGACAAGTAAATCGCAACGAGCATATAGTGAAGATGATTTACCTAAAGGAAAAGAAAAATATGAACTCTATACAATAGGAAAAGATTTATTTAATAATGCAGGATATGAAGAAGTAGGCATGGATCATTTTGCATTGAAAGAAGATACACTTTTACAAGCAAAAAGAAACCAAACTTTGCACAGAAACTTCATGGGATATACGACCAACAACACGCCAGTTTTAATTGGTTTAGGTGTTTCTGCTATTAGCGATGTTTTTTTTGGATATAGACAAAATCTAAAAACAGTTGAAGCTTATTACGAAGCGTTGAAGGATAACCAATTACCAATTTTTAGAGGAATAGATTTAACAAAAGAAGATATAATTAATAGACAACATATATTAAATATTGCTTGTAATGGAACAACATCGTGGAAAAATGATTTTGTTTTTACACCAACAGCTCAAACAAATTTAAAAACACTACAAGCAGACAATATTATTATATTAGAAAATAATACCATTACGCTTACAGATTTAGGTTGGCGTTTTCTTAGAAATGTATGTGCTTTATTTGATGAAAAACTGATGAACGACACCAAATTGAAAGACACACCAAAATTTAGCAATGCTGTTTAAAACAAAAAGAGCATCTGTCTAAAGATGCTCTTTTATAATATAGTAATAATATTTATTACTACTGATTGTCTTCTTTTTTACCAAATAAACTTCCTGTGATCTTGCCAAAAGTATCTTTTAAACTATCAACACCACCATCAATTAGTGCTCTTAAGTCGCCTAATTTTTCTTCTGCTAAATCTTCTAAATTGTCTAATTTTTCTTGAATAGACGCTTTGTTTAGATTTAATTTTTCTAATTGCTCTTCTATTTTAGCTCTAGCATCGCCAGTAGCACTTTCTAATTTGGTTTCTAATTCTGCAATTTGTCCTTTAATACCATTTACAGTTTCTTCTGCCTTGTTTTTTAATTGATCTTTATCCATTTTTTAATTTTTTTTTGATTAACAATCATTAAAGGTAAATATAAATAGGCAGAGTAGTGTAATGATATGTTTTTAAAAATGTAAATTAATCGTTGTTCCTTCATTTACTTTTGACTGTATGGTAATTTCGCAATCAATTGCAGTTGCCATATCTTTTATTATATATAAACCTAAACCATGTTTTTTGCTGTTGATATTGGTGTTGGCTTCAAACTTCTGCATTTGTGCTTCGTTCATGCCTTTACCATTATCAGTAATAGAAAGAATAATTTGATTGTTTTCTTTTTTAGCTTTCCATTCTATTTTTCCATGCTCATTTTCTTTTAATTCTTGTACAGCATTTTGCGTTAGATTATGCATAATGGTTTTTACATAGTTTTCATCAGTATATAAAAACAAATTATCACTATTCAAAAATGTAATTTTAATATTTGTAACTGTAATAAAATAATTTTCAATATACTTAAACAAATTATTGATGTTCGTCTGTTTTTTTTCTGGTGTAAAATGTTCCATTTGTCCTTTGCTCCAAAGTAAAACGCCTTCCATCACATCTAACAAAGAAGTTACAGCATGCATTGTTTTGTGTTGTTGTT
Organism: Chitinophagales bacterium; assembly: GCA_020636535.1. NCBI lineage: Bacteria > Pseudomonadati > Bacteroidota > Chitinophagia > Chitinophagales > Chitinophagales bacterium. Next base: position 477,342 of record JACJXT010000012.1, on the reverse strand, counting down.
CTTCTTTTTCAGTTTCACTTAAAATACTACTGTCTATTTGTTGCAATTGTAAGAAGTTAATTAGACTTGCAACTGGACTTCGCAAATCGTGCGATAAAATAGAAAAGAACTTGGCTTTGGTTTTATTGGCATTGTCTAATTGTGTGTTGAGTAGTCGTAGTTCTTGATTTCTTTGTTTACGAATTTGACTTAATCTATAAAATAAAAATCCAATTAATATAACAGCAATCAATACAATAAATAATATTAATAAGTTTTTTCGTTGTGCCTTAATATTAGCTTGTTGTTGTTTAATTTCAGCATTCTTTTTATCCATTTCATGCTGACTTTCTAATTGTGCTATTTTGTTTTTATTCTCTTGCGAAAAAATAGAATCATTTATTTCAATCGATGCTTTATAATTTTCATACGCTAATTTGTAGTTGCCAATAGAGGTATATGCTTCTGAAATACTTTCTAGAAAATTAGAAAGCAGTGCTTTGTTATTTAAGCTTTTTGCACCTTCCATTGCTTCTTTATTGTATTGAATACTCAACTGTAATAATTGTTGTGTAGCTGTTGGTATTTGTTGAATTGCTTCTTTATCATTATTCAATTTTAAAAATGCCATTTTTTGATAAAAATCGCCAATAAAACCTTTATTTATAATAGCAGACTCAGCATGTTCATCGTAAGTATTCCATATTTTTTCTGAAGACAAATACGCATTTATAGCATTATTGTATTGCTTTAAGTTCATATAAATAGTTCCTAAACTGTTTAATATTTCTGCTTCATCTGTTTTATAATCGTAAGTTTTGGTAATAAGCAGTGCTTTTTGATAGTAAAATATAGCGGAATCATATTGATTGATATCAGAATAAATATTAGCTAATAAAGCATATGGATTTATTAATAAACTTTCTTCATTAGTTTTACTAGCTGCATTGATAGCTTGATTTATATACTCAAATGCTTTTTTAAAATTACGCTGTATAGCATATACCAATGCTAAATTTTGCATTGCATAACAAATATTAATATTGTTTTTTGAAGCAATTGCTAGTTGTAATGATTTATTATAATAATTAGTAGCTGTTATATAATCACTTTGTGAGTTGGCAATAGATCCTAAATTATTATAAGAAGAAGCCATATTAATTGTGTCGTTGTTTTTAATATTTAATGCTAGTGATTTTTTATAATATAATATTGCAGTATCACTTTTTCCTTGATTGGAATAAGTGTTTCCAAAACTAGTATAAAATGCAGCAATGCCTTTTTTCCATTGCATTTTTTTGGTCAGTTTTAATCCAATATTAGCATACTTAAAAGCAGAATCTATATTGGTTTGTTCGTAGTATCTGCAAATTTGGTTTAATAATTTTGCTTGAAATGTATCAATAGTTGTTTGTGTATATTCTTTTTTTAAGGAATCGATATAGAAATTTTCTTGTGCAATCAAAGAAGAAGAGATACTAAAAAACAAGAAAAGAAGAAAAGAGTATCTCATATTTGTTAATTATTGATGAAACAACTCTTTTATAGTGTCTTTATAACTTCTTCCAATAGGCAAAGTACTGTTATTGTCTAATTCAATTTCATTATTGTTGTATTTAGTAACATAGTGTTTTTGAATAGCATAGCTTCGGTGTATGCGAATAAAATTTTTAAATGCTTTGTTTTTAATCAAATTACCTAAAACATCTAACACCATATATTTTTTGTTATTTGTTACTATTGCAGTATAGTCTTTCATTGCTTCGAGATACAGAATTTCATATAGTTGTAGTTTAATTTGGTCAGATCCTTGTTTAATAATTATGTTTTCTGTATCTAATGAATGTGATAAAATATCTGCTTTTCGTTTAATGGTGTAATAATCTACCAATCGTTGTATTGCTTTATCAAACCGAGCTTTATTAATAGGTTTTACCATAAAATCCAATGCATCTACATCAAAACTTTCTACAGCATATTCTGGATAACTGGTAATAAAAATACAAGCAGGAATTTTCATTAATTGCTTTCTTAAATCAAGACCACTCATTTCTGGCATATCTATATCCAAAAAAAGCACAAAAGGTTGCTGTTCTTCTATTGCATTTAAAGCATCCACTGGCGATTCAAACTCACCAAGAATTTCTATAAACTCATATTGTTTTAAAAAAGCAAGCGTTGTTTTTCGGTCAATAAAATTATCATCTACTACAAAGCAACTTATTTTGGCTTTAGCATTCATCTTTTAATTCTGATAATCAAATATAACTATAAAAATATATTTTCAACAGCCACATTTATTTTATTTCCATTTTATAAGAAGAAGAATCACTTATAAATCTAGTCTAAAATCTAAGATTCTTGGCTCTAAAAATCTAAAAAATGTCATTCATCGATTATTTCCTACCGTTCGTCGATTAGTGCTTGTAAATTTTAATATAGAGAATGAACTTTAAACAAAAAAAGAAAAAATTTATGAAAAAAATTAAATTAACAGGACTAAGCGTATTTGTGGCAATCACATTACTTACTTCTTGCAAAAAAGAGGAAATAACAATTAAAACAATAACAGAAACACCAATCTCTACTATTACAAATGAAAAGCAGATGGTTGATACCTTTTATGCTACAAATTTTACAAATTTTGAAATGGGATTTGAGTTTTATGCATCTATAGATGGTAAAATAACAAAATTAGGTTGTAAAATGCCTGAGACTGGAAATTATATAGTTTCGCTATGGGATGTAGAAACCAAATCGGTACTTGCCCAAACACAGGTAGCTGTTAGCAACACAAATATTTTTACCTATAAAGAACTTATATCTTCAGTAGAAATAATGGCAAGAAAAAGATATATAGTAAGTGTAAATAATACAAGTGGAGGTGTTAATAAAAAATATTATGTTTATTATAATACAAATGGAGTAGACATCGGTCTTTCAATTTATTCTTTTACAAAAAGTAAAATTACTTTACTAAATTATAGAGATCAACAAAGCACTATACCTATTTTTATAGAGTCATTTAATCCTAATGTACAACACTATTTAGTAGGAGTAGCAGACTTTGAATTTCAGTACAACGAATAACAAACCATTTTTCATAAAACACATTAGTTGAATGTCCCAAAGCATAAAAATACTTTGGGATTTTTGTTTTAAAAGAAGATAGCCAAACTTTTTTGTCTTTGTAAATAAATATAACGAAGCAATCTTAAATAAACCATAGTAAAAATATTTGTTTTTTTATTATAAAAATATAATAATCTTGTTCCTAAACATCTAAAATCAAAAAGTCTTATTCTCTCGATTCTACCAATCTTGGTTCTTCCCATGTCATTCATCGATTATTTCCTACCGTTCGTCGATTTGTGCTTGTAAATTTTAATATAAATATTGAAGTTTGAATAAAAAATAATAATATGAAAAAGTCAAATTTCTTTCTTTTAACAGTTATAATAACACTCTTTTTAATACTGCTAACTCAAAGTTGCATTCCTACTGGTGGAGGTACTACGCCAACACCAACGCCAGTTGCCGATTCTGTGCTAAGAGTAAAAGGTCGGTTTCTTACAGACAGCAATGGTAATAATGTAATACTAAGAGGTGTTAATGTTCCAGCCTATAAAGAAGGTTGGAGTAACGATATTGAACAAGTTGCCAACGCAGTTGCTTCTACCAAAGCCAATGTAGTGCGTTTAGCTTGGTGGACACACATTACAGGTAGTCCAGAACCACAAACAGGCACTACTTATTATACTGCCAACGATTTAGACAGAGCCATTACAACTTATGTAAACAAAGGCATTTTGCCAATTATTATGTTGCACGATTTAACAGGAAAAGCAGATGCTATGCAGTTCCAAAATATTATTACAGCTTTTTGGACAAGAAATGATATTGTTGCAGTGCTAAAAAAACATCAAGGGCATCTTATTATTAATATTGCAAATGAATGGGGCGCTAATTGGAATACCAATCAAAACAATTATTCGCAAAACGATATCAATACCTTTATCAATACTTACAAAACAGCTATTACAGCTATAAGAAATAAAGGCATAGCAGTTCCTTTAATGATAGATGCTTATGGATATGCAGATAGAGCAGAAATTTTTACTTCATCATCTTATGGTCAAAGTGTAAGCAATGGACAATATCTCCTTGATTTTGATCCTCAACACAACTTATTGTTTAGCGTACATACTTATTATTGGAAATGGGATTGGCAAACCAATTTATGCAACCTTGATCCAACAAACAGATTAAATGGTTTAGTAAATAGTGGCTTACCTTTTGTTATTGGCGAAATGGGTAATATCTTGCCAGATGGAAGTACTACAACAGGATATGCTGATTTGCTAACCAAAGCCAATAGTAAAAGTATTGGTTACTTAGCTTGGTCTTGGTACAACGATGGTACCAACGACCATACAGGAACAGCTCCTAATAGAATGAACATTACATTAAACAATAATGGTTACGGCGATGGCATTACTATTCCAAGCAGTACATCTGCAAATACTTGGGGTTACAATATCTTAAACGGAAGTGGTTATGGTATAAATACAGCAACACCAACGACTACAAAAATTAATTTCAAAAAATAAACAATACAATAGTATATTTTATTACAAAACCATATTAGTTTTTTAGTGTCGTCGGGATTAAAATCAACCAACTATTCCCAAATTATTCTAGTATCTCTATCTTGTGTCCATGTTGCTACTTTATCAGCTACTTTTTGTTCAAGCTCATTGCGTTTTACTTTAAGTGTAGGTGTCATCAAACCATTTTCTACAGTCCAATCTTCTTTCATAATAATAATTTTAGCTACTTTTTCATGACTTGATAACTTGCTATTTACTTCACTCATGGTCGTTATTAAATCAGCTTCTATAGTTGGGTTATCAGCACCATTTTCATTCGTATAATTTACTAATGCAATTGGTTGTTTCATATTAGCACCTACTACACAAACTTGAGCAATATATGGCGATTTAGACAATTCTAACTCAATTGGTGCAGGAGCAACATATTTACCTTTATCTGTTTTAAATATTTCTTTAATTCTACCAGTAATTTTTAAAAAACCATCTACATCAATTTCGCCTTTATCACCAGTTCTTAAATAACCATCTTCTGTAATGGTTTCTTTCGTTTTGGCTTCATCTTTGTAATAACCTTGCATGGTACATTTATTCTTAACTAGAATTTCACCAACATCGCTAATTTTTACTTGCGTATTAGGCATTGGCTGACCAACAGTTCCAACTTTTCTAAACTCTAATCTATTGCCATGAGAAAAAGCACAGTTTTCACTCATACCATAAGCTTCGCAAATCGTAATGTCTAATTTTTCATACCATTCAATTAAAGAAACAGGAATTGGAGCTGCTCCAGAAATAATATACTTGCACTGAGATAAACCAGCATTTTCTTTAACTTTTCTTTTAATCAAATCAGACAAAAACGGAATTTTTAAAAGCATATTCAATCTTTCTTGTGGCAATCTTGCTAAGATAGAATTTTGCATTCTCGTCCAAATTAAAGGCACTGCTAAAAACACCGTTGGTTGAGTATCTTTTAAGTTTTGTGGTACTTTCTCTATAGATTCTGCAAAGGAAATAGAAGCACCACAGTATAAAGCACCCATTTCTACCAACATGCGTTCTGCAATATGTGCCAACTGTAAAAAAGAAAAGAATCTATCATTTTCTATAATGTACTCTAATTCTTTAAGTAGCCAAGTTGGAGCATACGCAATCGATTCAAAATTATGTACTACACCTTTGGGTTTTCCTGTAGTACCAGAAGTATAGATTATCGTACAAATATCGTCTAAGTCGGGAATATAATTTTGCTTTAACGGCTTTACCTTTTTAGTAAAAGCATTCCAGTCAATACAATCTTCTTGCGGATAGTCTGGAAACGAAACACAAGTAACATTTTTTGGAATTCCTTGTTTCTGTTCGTGCCATTTGTCTAGTTTTCCTACAAAACACAATTTAGACTCGCTGTGTTCTAAACAATAATCTATTATATCGGCAGTTATTGTTGGATATAATGGAACAGAAATACAGCCAGTCATCATAATTGCTAAATCAGCCATTATCCAATGAGCACAATTAGCAGAAAGGATAGCAATTTTTGTTCCTTTTGGATAATTTTGAGCTTGAATAGCAGCAGCCATTGTTCTTATGATTTCGCCAGTTTCTTTCCACGAATAATGTATCCATTGGTCGTTAATCGCTTGTCTTAAAAAAGTTTGATTGGCTTTTTCTTTTTCGTATTGATAAAACTTTTGTAAAGGCGTAATTAAAGGTATTTCTTTCATAGTATCAAATATGAAACTTTTTTTAAAAAATAGACTATACAAAAGCAAAGATTTTTAACCAATTTAAATGCCAAGTTTTGTGAAACACTCATGAAACAGCTATAAGTTAACCTTATAGTATTAATTCACACTAGCAATATAAGCCGTTGATTCTCTAGTTATTTAATGTCTCGACAACATTGGAGTAGCTATTATTTAAAACAAAACCGTAGCATTATTTAATATTTCAACAAAAGGGTTAATTTTTAAATAATTTAGTATTCATCTCTCTTTCATTTAAAAGTAAAACTACGCTAAACACAATGCATGCATTCCTTTGCAACTTTGTAACACTAAATTTTTTATTATGAAAAGAGTATTTTTAAGTATGCTGTTTGTATCTATGTTGATACCAATAATGGCACAAGAACAATCAACCGTTTAAGAAGAAGAAAATGTCAATTATTTAATTGATGGTAATCACCGAAGAGGTTTTTCTTCAATTACAGAATTAGGAACAAGTTTTTCCTATGGTAAAACATTTTTCTCTATTAGCGAAACTTGGGGAATGCGTATTAATCCGTATTTGTTTGTAGGACAAGGCATTCACATTAATGTTACTAAAAACAAGTGGGCAGATTTAGCTGCTACTGCTAATGTTAGAGTAAATTTTACTGATAAAAATATTGCTCCTCAATTTATTTCAGAAATTGGTGTTAACAAAACCAACCAAAGTACTTACGACAATGAAGTAATGACATTAAAAGACAGACAGTTTATAATGCAAAGTGGTTTAGGTGTTGAATTTAGATTTGGACCTTATGCTGCACTTACTTTAAATGGTGGTTATAAGTTATTAACCGATTTCAACAACAACAATCATGGTGGTTTTGTAAAAATAGGATATATATTCTAAACCAACACTTAATTTGTTTTTAAAAGGTTGCCCAAATTTTAGTAGAGGCAACCTTTTTTATTTTATCTTCGTTCTTTGTAGAAGATGAAATCAAAATATATACTTTACTTATTCCTGTTCACTATTTTATTACCAAAGTTGAGTTTAGCAAAATATCAACCTAACTTTTTTCCTGCTAAAGTTGGTATAGATGCCAATGTGCAAATGGGAAGAATTTTTAGGCACACTACTAATTTTCAACCAACAATAAATGGACCTAGCTATGCTTTAGAACTCAATGCATTTAAACAAACAGACGGAAGCAAAGCATGGCAAAGAAAATTGCACTATCCAGAAATTGGTGGAGGCGTATTTGCTGTGTTTCATCACAATAGCGATACTATGGGAAATGCCTATGCTGCTTTTGTGTATTGGAAATATCCTATAGTGCGTAGCAAAATTGTCGACTTTAATATTAAAATGGGAATTGGTGCTGCTTATGCTACCAAAAAATACGATGAAAAAGAAAACAGTTACAATAATGTATTAGGTTCTAAACTTAATGCTTTTGTAGAATTGCGTTTTGGATTAGAATGGAAAATTGCATCACAAGTAAAACTAATTACTGCATTTACTTATTCTCATTATTCTGATGGAGCTGTTAAATTGCCTAATTTAGGAATCAATACGCCTACAGGTACACTTGGAATCATCTATTATCCAAAAAAAGAACCTATTGCTATTAATAGAGATAGCATACCTTCACCACAATATAAAAATGAATTTTTAGCACAAACAACATTTGGCATGTTAGATGTCACCAAATTCACACCAGATAAATCATGGTTAATGCAAGCAACTACTTTTGGTTATAGTAGATATATTAATATAACGAATAAAATAAGTGCAGGAACTACACTTGAGTTTAATTTTGGTTGGCCACATTTGTATGTTAATCAAGATAAAGTAGTAGACAAAATCATAAAAAAAGCGAGTACAGAATGGAGTGTTTATGTTGGCGATGAAATTTTAATTGGCAAATTTGGCTTTTATTATCAATTGGGTGCTTACTTATATCACACCTATAGAATGCCAGCACCGTTGTATTTTAGATTAGGTGCTCATGTATATGTTGGTGCCTTAGGCAAAAAACAGAAAGGAAGTCTCTTTTTTCCTGCTGGATTAAAAGCTCATGGTGGTACAGCTCAATTAGTAGAAGGTGGTGTTGGTGGTTTGATAAAGTTTTAGAATTATTTACAAGTTTATATCGTTATTAATAATATGTTCTATGTTTCTTTCTGCTAGTGCTGCAACGGTGTACGCAGGATTTGCTCCGAGTACACCAGGAATTAAAGTAGCATCGTTTACATAAAGATTTGGATATTCTAACAATCTACCATAATAATCTGTAGCATCGCCAATAACACAACCACCTAATGGATGATAAGATGTATCTTTTAAATATTTGTTTGGAAATAAATCAGTGTCAACATAACTTCCAGGATTAGCTTCATTTACTCGTTCTGCCCAATTACTTGCAGCGTTTATAGATTCTTGAATACCATCTTGACTCCAATTCATTTCTAACTTATCTAAAAAAGCATTATACTTAAATTCGCCTCTATAAGATGAAAATCCAAAGGCAACATGAAATAAACTTTTTTGTGGAATGCCTGGTAAAAAAACATTAATTGGTTGTGGCACACATTCTATAAAAATTGGCACCACAGGATTATCAATATCTAATACACCATTTGCAGGAACATAAGCAGTGTATGCACCTGTGCTTTCTTGTATAGTTCTTTTAAAAAAAGTTTTACCATTTGTACCAAATCCTTTACCAATTCTATCATTAAGGTTTGGCAAATGACCTAATGTTTTTGCTTTTAATAATAATTTTAAAGTATTTGGAGCTCCAGCACAAAGAAAAAGATATTTACACCACATTTGCTTTTTTTCTAAAATATTGCCTTGTTCATCAATTCTGTGAACAGTAATTACATAACCATTATCTCTACGATTAATATATTGTACTTCGTGTAAAGTGTGTAGTGTAGCATTTCCTGTAGCAACAGCATCTGGAATATAATTTTTGTCTAACGAGTCTTTCGCTCCATTTCTTGTACCAAAGCCACCATCTCCATAAAGAAACTCTTTAGGAATTTCGCCATTTAACTCTTTATCAATGATAGACCAATCATAAGAAGCAGGCAATCTACGAACAGTCATATTTGCATTTAAAGCTTGTTGATTAAACGCTCTAGCATGTGTATAATACTCAGATTGATAAATATGTTCTGGAACTTGAGAAATATTAATCATACTATCTACTCTTGGATAATAGATTTGCGACATCTCTTCGAAACTAACTTCAGTTGGAAAAACTAGATTAAAAACTTCTTCGTGTGGCTGAACATAAGTTGCACCAAAAACTAAAGAACCACCACCAACGCCAGTTGCATTATAAATATTCATATTCTGAAAGTCATGATATTCTACTATGCCTGCATATTTTGAAATTGGTACTTTTATATTTACAAATGGCAAATTGCAAATATTACTTAACCAAGTTGTTTTTTCATTTATATTTCTAGATGAAGTAAAATCGTGGTTTATCCAAGACCTGCCTTTTTCAATCAAGCCAACTTTTAAACCAGCTTTTGCCAAACGATAGGTACTAACTGAGCCACCAAAACCAGAACCAATAACTAATGCATCGTATTTTTCGTAGGCATTAAAATCTTCCGTTTTCATACAAGAGCTAATTAAAGCACCTGTTCCTGCCATTGCAGTAGCTTTTATGAATTTTCGTCTATTATAGTTTTTCATTCATTTATTATTTAGAATTACATTCTAACAAGATAATACAATTCATAAAATAAAAAAAAGATGATGCTAACGATAAGATATGACATTTATCATTTAACAGAAAATTATAAATGCTTAACTTTGAAACTATGGCAAAAAGGAGCATAACGAAAAAAACAGTATCTAAAGAAATAGGAAATAGTTCTACCTTTGGAAATGGTTTAGTTAAACCAAAAGAAGCTATTATAAATAAGACTATAGATACTTCAACTGAAAATAGTGATTTCTATGAAAGAATTAAATTATTAAAAAAGAAATCAGAACTATTCAAATATATCAATAATAAAAAAGATATAGCACATTTAAAAGAAACATTTCTTTACGAGCAAGATTTAGAAAAACTACAAATTGAGTTAGTACAATTGCAACAATGGGTTCAAAAAACTGGTGCTAGAGTGGCTATTTTGTTTGAAGGAAGAGACGCAGCAGGAAAAGGTGGAACGATACGAAGATTTGCAGAACACATCAATCCAAGAGCAATGCGTGTAGTAGCATTACCTAAACCTAGCGAAGACGAAAAAGGACAATGGTATTTTCAAAGATATATTAAGCAATTACCAAACCAAGGCGAAATTGTTTTTTTTGATAGAAGTTGGTATAATAGAGCAGTAGTTGAGCCTGTAAATGGGTTTTGCACTAAAGAACAGTACAGCGTATTTATGCAACAAGTTACTGAGTTTGAACACATGTTATACGAAGACGGAATTATAATTATAAAATTTTGGTTTTCTATTTCTAAAGAAGAACAACTTAACCGATTTAACAGCAGAAAAGCCAATCCATTAAAACAATGGAAATTGAGTCCAGTAGATATGGAAGCTCAAAAAAAATGGGATAATTATACCAAATACAAAGAAGCTATGTTTGGACAAACACACTCTTCTTTTAGTCCGTGGATAATTGTTAAAGCCAACAATAAAAAAAGAGCAAGATTAGAAAGTATTCGATATGTCTTGTCTGCTATTCCGTATAAATCTACCGAAAGTAAAACAGCAGTAAGAATACAACCAGATCCAAATATTGTAAGCAGATATCATAGAAAAGTAGTACAAGTAGATGTATAAATCTTATGCTATCTTTGCATCATGCAAGGCAAACAAGATATTAGAACGCTTTCTTTAAATCAACTTATTGAAGCACTAGACCAACTCGGAGAAAAAGCGTTTAGAGCTAAACAAATTTATGAATGGCTTTGGAAAAAATCGGCAATTAGCTTTGATGAAATGACCAACCTTTCTAAAGCTTTGCGAGAAAAACTACAAGCACATTTTGATATTTTACCAGTTCAAATAGATCAAACACAAATTTCTACAGATGGTACTATAAAAGTTGCCTTTCAATTACACGACAATCATTTTGTAGAAGGTGTTTTAATTCCTACAGAAAAAAGAGCTACGGCTTGTATTTCTTCGCAAGTAGGTTGTAGTTTGTCTTGTGCATTTTGTGCTACAGGATTTTTAAAACGAGAACGAAATTTATCTTTTGCAGAAATATATGATCAAGTAGTATTATTAAATCAACTATCAAATGAACACTTAGGAAAAGATTTAAGCAATATTGTTTTTATGGGAATGGGTGAACCTTTATTAAATTACAACAATGTAAAAACAGCCATTAAACTCATTACTAGCGAAAACGGATTAAACATTGCTGCTAAAAGAATTACAGTATCTACAGCAGGCATTGCTAAAATGATTAAAAAATTAGCAGACGATAATTTAAGAGTAAACCTAGCGCTTTCTTTACATGCTGCAGACGATGAAAAACGAAATACCATTATGGCAATCAACGAACAAAATAATATTGAAGTGTTGATTGATGCCTTGTTGTATTTTCAAGAAAACAGCAAAAGCGAAATTACTTTCGAATATATTTTACTAGATAGTGTAAACGATACTATAGATGACGCTAAGAATTTAGTCAACCTAAGTAAAAGTGTAGCTATAAAAGTAAATATTATAGAATATAATAAAATAGACCAAGCAGATTTTAAAAAAGCAACGCTACACAAAAGAGATGCATTTACAAAATACTTACACAACAATGGCGTTATTGTAAATGTTCGCAGAAGTAGAGGAAAAGATATAGATGCAGCATGCGGACAACTAGCCAATAAGGTTTAAAAGTTTTTCAATACATCTTAATTTAAAATTGGAATAAGCTACATTTTTCTCTTAACACTCCTTAACCACAACTGGAACACTTTTTGACTACACTTTCGTTAAATTCTTAATATATTGTAGAATGACGAAAAGTATATATCTTTTTTTCTTTACACTTATAAGTGCTTTTGCTTTTGCAGATGATGCTCCAGACTATGCCAATAACAAATATTGGGCAGCATTACCAACGGTTTTTGATAATGCAGACTGGACGCCAAACGATACAACACTGCACGACAATCAAACTAGTGCAAAGGCAGATGTCTTCTTTATTCATCCTACAACAGCTATTGTTGGTTATAAAAGTAACGCAGAAATCGACAATGAAAAAATCAATCAAAAAACAGATGAAACTACTATAAAATACCAAGCTAGTGTTTTTAATGGTGCTTGTAAAGTTTATGCACCAAGATATAGACAAGCATTACTACACAATTTCTTTAAAAGAAACTCTCAAGCAGCTCAAAATGCATTCGATTTAGCGTATCAAGATGTTAAAAAAGCTTTTCAATATTATTTAGATCACTACAATAATGGTAGACCAATTGTCATAGCAAGTCATAGCCAAGGTTCTTTGTTGGCTATTCGTTTGTTACAAGATTTTTTTGACGGAACTACTTTACAAAAGCAGTTGGTACAAGCATATGTTATTGGTTATCCAGTTCAAGAAAACCAATTTCATTTTTTAAAAGTGTGTCAATCACCAGATGATTTAGGCACTATCGTTTCCTATAACACTTTCGAAATGGATGCCAATCCAAATAATTTTGTACACGAATACAACAATGCTATTTGTGTTAATCCTTTAAGTTGGACAACTGAAAAAACATTTGTTACGAGCAAATACAATTTAGGAAGTTTACAAAATAATTCTGGTAATATTATTCCAAACATGACAGGTGCAAAATGTGGCAATGGTATTTTGGAAATTCAAAAACCAAAAGAAAAAGGATTTATACCATTATTAAAATCTAATTATCATATTTATGATTATAGTTTATTTTATATAAACATACGAGAAAATATAACACACAGAGTAAATTTATTTACAACAACTAAAACTAACAACTAATGAATAAACAATTATTTATAATTTTTATATTGATGTTATCTATGTCAAGGATATCAGCACAAAACAATTCTACCAATATGTACGATAAAGATTGGACTGCCGTTACTGCTTTAGAAAATGAAGGTAAAATGCAAGATGCTTTATCTAAAGTACAAGACATTTTAAAACAAGCGAAAACAGATAATAATAACGCTCAAATAATTAAAGCCAATTTATATAAGTATAAATACAAACAAACTTTAGAAGAAGATGCTGAATGGAAAATCGTTAACGAAATCAATACAGATATTGAAAATAGCAAAGACATAGAAAAAGCCATTCTACATTCTATTCAAGCAGAATTACTGTATCAATACTATCAAAATAATTCTTGGAAATTTATTAACAGAACACAGACCGAAGAAATTCAAAGCAACGATTTTAGAACTTGGGACTTAAAAACACTGTTCAACGAAATCTCTAAACACTATGTTGCTTCTTTAGAACCAAAACAAATTCTACAAACAACAGGCACCGAAACTATAAAATCATTACTAACAAATATAAATTATAACAATGTAGATAAAAAAGAATTTATAGATAAAAACTTAAATCTTCGTCCAACTATTTACGATTTATTGGCTCATAGAGCAATCGACTTTTTTAATAACGACAATTCTGATTTAACAGAACCAGCTAATGCTTTTGCAATAGATAATGAAATATATTTTTCTACTGCAACTAATTTTGTGCAATTGCCAATTCAAGCAGAAAACAGTAACGATAGATTGTCTAATGCAATGCACATTTTCCAAGACTTACTAAAATTTAGATTAGCAGATAAAAATAATTTAGACGCTTTGGCAGATGCAGACAGAAAAAGATTGCAGTTTGTTCGCGACCACTATTTTGATAAAGACAAAAACAACGACTTATATTTTGAAGCACAACAACGAATTGCCAATGAATATAAAAACACAACAATTGCAGCATTAATTCAATCAGAAGTTGCTCGTACTATTTACAACAAAGCACAAGAGAACAAAGAAAACAATCCATATACAGCAACTCAAGCATTAGATTTGTGCGAAGCAACGATTAAACAATATCCAAATACTTTTGGTAGTTATAACTGTCAAGCACTAATAGAAGAAATTAAAGCCAAAGCACTTAGCATTAATGTTGCAGAGGTATTGCCTATAAATACTACAGATAAATTGTTTGTGTCATATAAAAATATAAATAAAATATATTTAAAATGGGCTAAAATAAATTTTAATGATAAGGATAAAATATTCGAGAAAAATTATAAAGATCCAGAAGACATTGTACTACAACGACTAAATAAAATTGCAGCAACAAACTCGTGGCAACAAAATATTCCAAATCCAGAAGACTATAAAAATCACAGTGTAGAAGTACAATTAAACACACCAAAAAACAATGGATACTTCGTTTTAATGGTGGCTAATAATCCAGAGTTTGCTATCAAAGGAAACGAACAAGCAGTTGCAGTAGTACCAATGTTTATTTCTGATATTAGCTTTACAACTCAAAAAGAAGAGGAATCAAAAATTAATGTATTTGTTGTTGATAGAAAAAGTGGTTATCCTTTAAAAGAGGCCAAAGTTAGTATTTATGAAAAGAAATACGATTATGATAAAAGAAAATATATTAAAACAGAAATTGCAAATATTATAACAGATAAAAACGGATTTGCATCTCAAACTATATTTTCTAATGAAACTAAAAACTACTACAACAGCAAAAGTATTTTCTTTGATATTTGCTACAAAGAAGATTTTTTATCATCAGACAATAGCGTGTACCTATACAAATACAAAGAGAATGCACCATTAAAAACCGAAAAAGCAAATATTTTTACAGACAGAGCCATTTATCGTCCAGGTCAAATAATATATTTTAAAGGAATATGTTATAGCACTTTAGATGGAAATAATGAACTACTAAAAGACAAAACTGTTAAAGTTGTTTTCTACGATGCCAATCAACAAAAAATTGCAGAGCAAGATTTAGTAACCAATCAGTTTGGTTCTATTACAGGAACTTTTACGGCACCAACAACAGGAATGTTGGGTAGTATGACCATTAAAGCGTTAAATGAATGGCACTCTATTCGTGTGGAAGAATACAAACGACCAAAATTTGAAGTTGATTTCGATACTATTAAATCAAGTTATAATGTATATGATACAGTTGCTATTAAAGGTTTTGCAAAATCGTATAGTGGTGCAATGGTAGATGGTGCTAAAGTTACCTACACTATTAAAAGAAAAACGCAAATGCCTATTTGGTATTGGTGGAGTTGGAGAAGACCTTGGTTCAATCAAGAAGAAAAAATTATCACTACAGGAACAACTACTACAGATGAAAACGGAAGTTATACCATTCAGTTTGTTGCAGAACCAGACTTGTCTGTTGCTAAAAAACATGCACCATATTTTAACTACGAAATTATTGTTGATGTTACAGATATTAATGGCGAAACTAGAAGCAAT
The DNA here is from genome assembly GCA_020636535.1 of Chitinophagales bacterium. Classification (NCBI taxonomy): domain Bacteria; kingdom Pseudomonadati; phylum Bacteroidota; class Chitinophagia; order Chitinophagales; species Chitinophagales bacterium. The sequence continues at coordinate 461,552 of JACJXT010000012.1, read as the reverse complement.
ACTACTACAGTAAAAGTTGGTTATTTAGCTATTGATGCTTTTGTTGATTTACCTGAAAATTTATCTATAGATAAAGATAATATAATTCAAGTTAAAACAAATAACTTAAATGGATATGCAGAACCAACAGATGTAAAAATTACGATTCAGGAATTAAAAGCACCAAACAATCCAAAAGAAAAAAGATATTGGGAACAACCAGACCAATTTTTACTAACACAAGCCGAACACGATAAAATATATCCATATCAAATATATAAAGATGAAAATTTATATGAAAACTACGAAGTGCTTAAAACTGTAAAATCGTATGCTTTTAATACAGGAAACCAAACTGCAATTAATATTTTAAAAGATGAATTGCCTGCTGGTATTTATAAACTAAACTTTTCTTGTTTAGATAAATCAGGACAAGAAATTAAATTCAGCAAAGCATTTGTAGTATCTAATCCAAATGCAACTACACTTAATCCAAAAGATTTTATTAGTGTTACACTCAATAAAACAACAGTACAACCTAACGAAGTATTGACTTACAAAATTGGTACATCACTACAAAAAGCATATATCGTAGCAATAGTTAAAATGGACGATAAACTTTTGGCAGAACATCATTTATACTTAAACAACGAAATTAAAACCTTTTCTATTCCAACGATTAAAGAAGAAGATAGAGGTAAAAAAATAGAAATTGTTTATTATATGATATTTAATAATAGATATTATGCTGGAAAAGAAGCAGCTTATATTCCATATAAAAGCAATCAATTACAAGTAGAATGGAAAACATTTAGAGATAAATTATTGCCTGGACAAAAAGAATCGTGGGAACTTACTATTAAAGGACCTGAAAAAGAAAAAGTAAATGCAGAATTATTAGCGGCTATGTACGATGCTTCTTTAGATGAATTTGCAAGCAATAGTTTTAATTTATATTTACCATATAAATATAACAATTATAATTTAAATGCATTTTCTGGTTTCGATTTTGGAAGTATTAGTGGTAGTTTGTATACTTCAGATGATTTTAGAAAATATACGAGTTTTCTTTCTTATTACTATCAGAATTTAAACTTGTATGGCTTAACACTCAATCAATGGAATCGTTATAATATCTACTACAAATCTGCTGCTGGTAATGGCTATGCTTTAAAAGAAGCAGCTAAAATGAATATACAAGTAGAAGAAAACGAAATGGCTTTAGAAGAAGCAGTGCCTACTACTGCTCCACCTCCAAGTGCTATTGAAAAAGATGAAGATGGTGTTCAAGATAAAAATTTTGGTGATGTAGAAAATAAGCCAAAACAAGAAGAACCAATTCCAAATATCAGAACTAATTTAAATGAAACAGCATTCTTCTTTCCTCAATTAAAAACTAATGAAGCTGGCGATGTCGTTTTTTCATTTACTATGCCAGAAGCTTTAACTAAATGGAAGTTTTTAGGTTTAGCACATACCGAAGATTTAAAATATATTTCTTTTGAAAATTCAACTATCACTCAAAAAGATTTAATGGTAGTGCCAAACGGACCACGATTTATGCGTCAAGGTGATATGCTTACACTTACAGCAAAAGTTACCAACTTATCTGATACTGTTTTAAATGGCTTTGCGTATCTCAACATTAAAAATGCACTGACCAATGAAACCATCAATCAACAGTTTGCAATTAAAAATAATAGATTTGAATTCAGTGTAAAACCAAATCAAAATACACTAGTGCAATGGCAAATTCGTGTTCCAGAAAACATCGATGCTATTGTTTACGAAATAAGTGCTAAAGCAGGTAATTTCACTGATGGAGAAGCCAATACTATTCCTGTATTAAGCAATAGAATTTTGGTTACAGAGTCTTTACCACTTTGGATTACTGGAAAATCTACTAAAAAATACACACTTGATAAATTAGCCAATAATACTTCTACTACACTTACCAATCAAAAATATACACTAGAAATGAGTAGCAATCCAGCGTGGTATGCAGTACAAGCATTACCATATTTAATGGAATATCCTTACGAGTGTGCAGAGCAATTGTTTTCTAGATATTATGCCAACACTTTAGCAAGCTATATTGCTAATTCTAATCCAAGAATTCAAAATGTGTTTAACAAATGGAAGGAAACTAATTCAGAGGCATTGTTAAGCAACTTAGAAAAAAATCAAGAATTAAAAAATGTATTATTAGAAGAATCTCCTTGGGTTAGAGAAGCTCAAGACGAAACCGAACAAAAAAAGAGAATTGCTTTATTGTTCGATTTAGATAAAATGTCGAAAGAACAAGCAGAGGCATTTAATAAACTTAAAAATCTGCAAAGTTCAAATGGTGGATTTTACTGGTTTAAAGGTATGCCAGAAAATAGATATATCACACAATATATTATGGAAGGCATTGGTCATCTATCAAAATTAAATGTATTAGATATTACTAAAAGTGATGATTTAAGTTCTATGACCAAAAAAGCAGTTTTGTATTTAGATGATAGAATGAAAGAAGATTTTGAAGACATAAAAAAATACGACAAAAACTATTTGACTTCAAATCATTTGTCCAATATGGTAATACATTATTTGTATATGCGTTCTTTTTATAACAATATTGAAATCAAAAAACAAAACAAAGAAGCATATGATTATTTCTTTGGTCAAGCTAAAAAATATTGGAATGCTAACTTGAACGATTACTATATGCAAGCTATGTTAGGTATGGTTTTATATAGAAACAACGAAGCAACTTTAGCTAATAAAATTATTACTTCATTTAAACAAACAGCCATTCATTCAGAAGAAATGGGCATGTATTGGAAAGCCGTTGAAAATCCAGGTTGGTATTGGTATCAAGCACCAGTAGAAACGCAATCTATTATCATTGAGTTTTTTAATGAAGTAGCAAAAGATCAAAAAGCTGTTGATGAATTAAAAGTTTGGCTATTAAAACAAAAACAAACTACCAGTTGGAAAACCACCAAAGCAACTGCCGAAGCTTGTTATGCCTTATTATTAAGTGGTAGCAATTGGATCAACAACAACAAATTAGTAGAAGTAAAAGTAGGCAATGAAAAATTTGATGAAAGCAATGTACAATTAGGTGTTGAAGCAGGAACTGGTTACTATAAAATGTCGTGGAATGCAGATCAAATTAAACCAGAAATGGCGAATATTACACTTAAGAAAACAGATGATGGACCAGCTTGGGGTGCAGTGTATTGGCAATATTTCGAAGATTTAGATAAAATAACTGGAGCTAAAACTAACTTACAGCTCACTAAAAAGTATTTCAAAAAAGTTACAACCAACGAAGGCACTATTTTAAAAGAAATTACAGACAACAGTCCAATTAAAGTAGGCGATTTAATTACTGTTCGCATAGAATTAAGAACCGACAGAAACCTAGAATATGTACATCTAAAAGATTTAAGAGCGGCAGGAATGGAGCCAACCAATGTATTGTCGCAATACAAATGGCAAGATGGTTTAGGTTATTATGAAACTACAAAAGATGTTGCTACACATTTCTTTGTAGATTGGATGAACAAAGGTATTTATGTTTTTGAATATGATTTAAGAGCAAACATTGCAGGAACATTTTCATCAGGAATTACAAGTATAGAATGTATGTATGCACCAGAGTTTAAATCACACTCAAACGGAATAACACAAACTATACAACCTTAATAGCAGTTCGTCTATACTGAGTGTAGTGTAACGAAACGAAGTATCTCATTAAATACTTGCTGAATTCATTTCAGCATCTATATTATATTTCCACTTGTTATCACCAAGCCATGATTTGTGTCTCACGAACCATTAAAGGGAATAAGGTACATTTCTAATTTTGCTGAACTTGTTTCAGCAATCTCTTGCTGAATTCATTTCAGCATCTATTATGTTTCCACTTGTTAGCACCAAGCCATGGTTTGTGTCTCACGAACCATAAAAGGGAATAAGGTACATTTCTAATTTTGCTGAACTTGTCTCAACAACCTTTTGCTGAATTCATTTCAGCATCTATTATATTTCCACTTGTTATCACCAAGCCATGGTTTGTGTCTCACGAACCATAAAAGGGAATAAGGTACATTTCTAATTTTGCTGAACTTATTTCAGCATCTATAGCTTATTCAGCAGCATCACCTTTAAAACCTACTTATTTATAAGTATTTTTCATAATATAACTGCCAAAAAGTACTTTTGGTATTGATTTTGATGCAATAGAACTAAAAAACAGTTATATGAAGAAATTATTGAGTTTACTAGTAATTATGCAACTAGTCGTTTTTGGAGTTAAAGCAGGAGATAACGATGGCGGCTTTGGCATAAAAGGAGGTGTTGGCTTAACTTCTATTTTAATGGGAGAAGATAACAGCTATAATGATGTAAGAAACAAAATGAAAGTAGGTGGCTTTGCTGCTTTTTCTTATGAAAAAAGATTTGGCGATGTTTTTGCTTTAGATATAGAAGCTGGTTATGCTAACAAAGGAGTTAGAACCTCTGGAACAGTTCCATTAACTAATGAAAAACTAATTTTTAAAGTAAACACACATCAAGTAGAAGTTCCTATTAGTATGAAGTTTTATATTGGAGATAATTTCAATATAAATATAGGACCTTATGCCTCATTTATTACTGCTGCAAGAGCAAAATTAACACATGAAGATGCTAATGGAGATGTAGTTGATGAAAAAAAAGGAGTTAATATGATGAGTAAAGATTATGAAGATGCAGATGGTAATAACCTTTACAATAGATTTGATTTAGGTGCCAATTTAGGATTAGAATTTATTTCCAATAAAGGAATTGGTGTTGGTGCTAGAATTAATCAAGGGTTTATGGACTTAATAAACGATGATTATGCTGGTTATTTTGGCACAGATGCTATTATTCCTGCTGGAGATAATAAATGGTCTGCCAACACAGGCATTCAAGTATACGGAATTTTTAGATTTTAAAATTATTATATTTCAAGCACTCAGTTTAGCGTTGGCTTTTTTAAGTCAACGCTTTTTTTATTTCAGAGCATAGTGTATCTTGCGTCGCCTTTATTGAAATTTGTTCGCTTAATCTATTATATAAAGATTGATATATTATTGTTAGTTGTAAAAAGGCAATATAAAATATTAACTTATGCAACAAAACAATTTGTTTGAACAAATGATTCAGTCTTTAATAGATAACGAATATGCAATATCCAATCACTTTATTACAACAGAAACAGCACTAGCACTTAAAAACAATCTGCTACAACGCTATCAACAAGACAAAATGCATCCAGCAGGTATTGGTAAAAACTTCGATTATGCTAAAAATACCAAAGTAAGAGGCGATGTTATTTCGTGGATAGAAGATAATACTTCAAATCAAACAGAACAAATATTGTTTGAACAAATAAATAGTTTTATTCAGTATTTAAATCAAACTTGCTATACTAATATCAATAGCTATGAATTTCACTATGCCTTTTATGAAAAAGGCAGCTTTTATAAAAAACATCTCGACCAATTTAGAGCAGACAGAGCGAGGCAATTTTCGCTAGTTATTTATTTGAATGATGACTGGACAACAGAAGATGAAGGTAATTTGCAACTCTATCTTCCAAATAAAACCATAAGCATTTTACCATTTGCAGGAACAGCCGTTTTGTTTAAAAGCGATAAAATAGAACATGAAGTCTTGCCATCAACTACTAAAAATAGATTAAGCATTGCTGGTTGGTTAAAAAATGGTTAATGCGTATTGGACTGTTAAATATTACCTTGTTTTTGATAGATTATTGTAATTTTAAATCATGAAGAAAATAGAGCTAAAACGAGTAAACAATGCCGTTCATTTACAAGCTACAGATGAAGATGGCAATATAGTAAACATGGATGGCAGTCCAGAAATTGGCGGAGAAAATAAAGGCACAAGACCAATGTCGCTAGTGTTAATGGCATTAGCAGGTTGTACAAGTATGGATGTTTTGTCTATGCTACAAAAAATGCGACAAGAAGTGATAGATTATGATGTAAAAGTAGAAGGAGAAAGAGCAGAAGAGCATCCAATGGTGTTCACAAAAATTCATGTACATTACATTTTAAAAGGAGCTTTAGATGCAGCCAAAGTAGAAAAAGCCATTAATTATTCAATGGACAAATATTGTAGTGTTACGCATATGCTCAACAAAGTAGCAGCAATTACACACAGCTACGAAATAATTGAGTAGTATTACTCTCGTCATATTGAGCGTAGTGAAATATCTCCATGTTTCTTAACAAGATTTTGTTTAAATTTATTTATGAAACAAAATTATATCACTAGTGCAACAAAACAATTTGAGTACTACAAACTACTAGGAGAAAAGTCTTTTGAACAACTCAACGAAAACGACTTATTTTGGCAATACAACGAAGCATCAAACTCAATTGCAATTATTGTAAGTCATTTATGTGGAAATATGTTGTCTCGTTGGACAGATTTTTTAACTACTGATGGTGAAAAATCGTGGAGAAACAGAGATGCAGAATTTGAATCAAATATTACCACCAAAACAGAAATGCTACAAAAATGGAACAAAGGTTGGCAATGTTTATTTGATGCATTAGATAGCATTACTGAAGATAATTTTGAAACTAAAATATATATTAGAAATCAAGAACATACCATTGTAGATGCAATCAACAGACAGTTAGCACATTACGCTTATCACATAGGTCAAATAGTATTTATTGCAAGAATGATTAAAGACAATGACTGGAAAAGTTTAAGTGTTCCTAAAGGAGAATCAACTACATTTAATAGCGAAAAATTTGCCAAAGGAAAACACGGAGGTCATTTTACAGATGATTTAAAATAAATCATTTTAAAAATGAGTATCTTGTAATCAAATGATGTACAATTCCTATTACGAATCTCCAATTGGATTAATATATATAGAATCATCTGATATAGGTATAACTCAAATTAAATTTGTAAAAGCATACAAAGAAATTTTTGATGAAAATGAACTGACACAACAAGCAATTCAAGAGTTAAACGAATACTTCAATAGGAAAAGAAAAATATTTTCCTTGCCTTTAGATTTAATAGGCACCGTTTTTCAAAAAACAATTTGGCAACAACTACTTACAATCAATTACGGAAAAACGCAAAGCTACGAGCAAGTTGCTTTATCTATCAACAATATAAAAGCCATTCGTGCAGTAGGAAGTGCCAACGGAAATAATCCAATTGCTATTGTCGTTCCTTGTCATCGTGTAATAGGAAAAAACGGAACGCTAGTTGGTTATGCAGGTGAATTGTGGCGAAAAAAATGGCTGTTAGATTTTGAGCAAAACAATATTCAAACATCATTATTTGATTGATAAGCAATCTAACACCAAATTGATTTATAAAGCAGATCTATTTTTTCCGAACTTGCCTGTCTCTACCTGTCGGTAGACATGGTGCCGAACAGGTAGATTTCGGAATCTGTTTTTAGAAGATGCTGAAATAAATTCAGTATGGAACGATATATAATGTTGGTCTATTTTCAATGTAACTTTGGTATAAACTAAAGCAATTAAAAAATACCTACATTTGTTATTATTTACTAGTTTAAGTAGAATAAAAAAGGCAATTAATACGCTATCTTTAAATGAGCCAAAAGTTACAAATAATTTCAACAGATTTGCTTGATGCCTATATAAAGCAAGTACCAAAAACTTTACAAACTGCTTTTGATACCTTAGAAGATGCAGAAATTTCAACAGATACATTTAGTTTTTATGTGTCTGTTTCATCAGTATATAGTAGTAAAATTGAAGGCGAAAAAATAGAATTAGATAGTTATATAAAACATAAAAAATTTGGGATTGAATTTTTGCCAGATTATACCAAAAAAATTGACGATTTATATAATGCTTATATCTTTGCAAAAAACAATAAACTCAATCAAGAAAATATTTTAGAAACACATAAGTTGCTAAGTAAACATATAGTTGCAACAAATTGGCAAGGTAAATATCGAAAGCAAAATATGTATGTTACTACACCAGATGGAAAAATTGAGTATGTAGCAGCATTACCTAACAAAGTAGAAACTGAAATGAACCTTTTTTTTGATGATATAACTGTATTACTAAATGCTAAATTAAATATTGAAGAAGTATTTTATTTTGCTTCATTCATTCATTTAGTTTTTGTAAAAATTCATCCTTTTAATGATGGAAATGGAAGAACGGCAAGACTGCTTGAAAAGTGGTTTTTAGCTCAAAAACTAGGAGACAAAGCGTGGTTAATACAAAGCGAAAAAATGTATTATAATCAACACAATACCTATTACAAAAATATTCGTTTATTAGGATTAGAATATTCAGCGTTAGACTATAACCAAGCATTGCCTTTTTTATTAATGTTGCCAATGTCATTATAAAGAAAAGACTTGCTATCGTGGATATAACGATATAAAAACAATAAAAAAGGCATTAATCTATAAATTCCTTTATAAATTTGACAGATTAAATTGTAATTCATGCCAAATAAGTACAATCATTTCGAAACCAATGCCATCCGCACACAACACGAAAGAGCTTTTAGAGAGCATTCTGTGCCTTTGTATTTAACTTCTTCTTTTGTGTTTGATGATGCTGAACATGCAAGAGCATTGTTTGCAGATGAAATTCAAGACAACATCTATTCAAGATTTTCTAATCCGAATGTAAATGAGTTCGTAGAGAAAATGTGTGTATTAGAAAACACCGAAGATGGTTTTGGTACTGCTACAGGAATGGCTGCTGTTTTTGCAAGCATGATGCCTTTTTTACAACAAGGCGACCATGTTTTAGCATCGTCTGCATTGTTTGCATCTACTACAAAAATCTTAAAAGAATATTTACCAAAATGGGGAATTGAACATTCTTTTTTTGACATCAACCAACCAGCAACTTGGGAAGCACAAATACAACCAAACACCAAAATGATATTTGCAGAAACACCATCTAATCCAGGTTTGGTATTGATAGATTTAGAATTCTTGTGTGCATTAGGTAAAAAACATGGTGTATTGGTAAACATCGATAATTGTTTTGCTACGCCGTATTTACAAAATCCAGCAGATTATGGTGCAGACATCATTACGCATAGTGCCACGAAATTTATAGACGGACAAGGTAGAGTTGTTGGTGGTGTAGTATTGTCATCTAAAGAAATTATAAAAGAAGTAAGAGCATTTTGTAGACAAACAGGACCAGCAATGTCGCCGTTTAATGCTTGGGTGTTGAGTAAAAGTTTAGAAACTTTAGCTGTTCGTATGGACAGACATTGTAGTAATGCATTGGCTATAGCAACATGGTTAGAAACGCATAACGAAATAGAAAAAGTAAACTATCCGTTTTTGCCATCGCATCCTCAATATGAGTTGGCAAAAAAGCAAATGAAACAAGGTGGAGGCGTAGTTACTTTTGATGTAAAAGGTGGAATTGATAGAGGACGAAAGTTTTTAGATAGCTTAAATTTATTTTCGCATACGGCTAACCTTGGCGATTGTAGAACTATTGCTACACATCCTGCAAGTACTACACACAGTAAAATAGACGAAAGTGTAAGAGAAGCAGCAGGAATTTTTGGAGGTACCATTCGTTTGTCAGTTGGTTTAGAACATATAGACGACATTAAAGCAGACATAGAACAAGCATTAAATGCTAGTAAAAAATAAATCTTGAATAGAAAATATTATATTTATATAATAATTCTATCTTTATTCATTAAGTTAGTATATGTTTTATTGTTTTATATTTTTAGTCAGCTTGGTTGGTGTAGTGTTTCTGTAGATTATACTAATTTCTTAGATGTCTTTTTTAAGAATGATGCTGGTTGGTATGAAAAAATTGCATTGTATGGATATCCTAATATTACAGAAGTATGGGAGTTAGGAGGTTACCATGATGGAAGTTTAGTACAAAGCAGTTGGGCTTTTTTTCCTTTACTTCCAAAAATCACAGCAGGTTATTGCTCTTTGTTCAATATGGCATTTAAACCAATGTCGTTTATATTAATTTGTATATTTTCTACACTGTGCTTTCTTCAAATATTTAATTATGCTAAAACAAAAATTACTACAAATAATGCATTTTTATTTACGCTATTATTTATGTTGTTTCCTTTGCATTTGCACTATAATGTTTACTACACTGAAGCTTTATTTTTGTTTTTAATAATTAGTAGCATATTGGCTATTGATAAAAACAAAATATTATTGCTTGCTGTTCTTTCTTCATTAATTATTTTAACAAGACCTAATGGAGTTATAATTATTGTTTTTCTATTTTTATATACTATTAATAAATATTTTATTACAATTAAAAACAACAAACTGGTATTATTAAAAAGATTAATGATATACATTGTTCCTTTAATTGTTTTTGTAGGATATTTAGTCTATCAATACCAATACACAGGCAATTATTTTGCTTTTGCTACAGCACAAAAAGGTTGGGAAAAAGAACGCATATTTCCTTTGTTGGCTTTATTTAGAAAAGGTGACTTAATGAATCAATTTAATTCTATATATATTACTATTTTTATAGCATTTGTGATTTTAACTTTTAAGAAATACTCTTGGACAACTCATTTTTTAATTTGGACAACCATTTTAATTCCATTAAGTGCTGGTTCTGTTACAAGTATTACAAGATATGTAAGTATTTTAATTCCTGTGTATTTAGTAATGTATTCCTACATTCAAACTAAAAATAAAATGGTAGTATATAGTTTGGCATTTTGTTTTGCAATACTTCATATCTATTTTTTATTTCAATGGATAAATAGCCAACCAATTACTTATTGATAATTTTGTTACCAATTAAATATACTTTTATCTGAGCTAGTGAATCAATGGCTTTATAAGTATAATTTTCTTCTATATATTTTTTTGTAGCTTCATTTGCTGTAGCAATTTTTCTATTTTCTTTTACCATAGAAGTATCATTGTGCGAGAATAAATTTATCTTTATTTGTTTTTCATGTTGTAAATAATATTGATAAAAATAGGCATCTGCATTATATTCATGCACTAAATTTTCTATATATATATTGTTAAGATATTGTGCATCTTTTTTATAATGTTTGTGTAAAAAATAACCATTCAATTGTTCATAATCATCGGTTTGTTCTTTTACGGTTTTAAAAATACTAGTATTAAAATTTACATAAGGAATTAAAAATATTGCCAGTACAATACCAATACTTAGTCCTTTTATATTGATAAGAACATTAAGTTTATTAAGTAAAATAGATAAACAAGCAGCACAACAAATAGCAATTAATGGATACATTGGAGCATCATACCATTCTATTTTTGTTTTAGAAATACTAATAATTATAAAAAACATAAAAATATTAAGTATAATATATTGATAAAACTTTTGTTCTATTTTGTCTTTAATAGATAAAAGTACAGGAATTGAAACTATAAAAAACAAATAAAAAGATTTAAAATAATTATTTACAAAATAATATGCATAATACAAAAAACCTCCATTATGTCCTTCGTTGATAACAGCAAATCGTCCAAATAATTCATTATTCCAAATGGCTTTTAAATAACCTTCATTTATTTGCTCTCTCAATAAATAATATCCAAAAGCGAAAAACACAAAGAAACATAATCCAATATAAAATGCTTTGTTTTTTAAAATGGCAAGAATAGTACTATTCATCAAACAAAAAATAAAAATAGAAGGCAAAAAGAAAAGTGCAGCAATGCCTTTTGTAAGAGATGCAAGTGTTAAACTTAAAAAAAACAGATACAAATATTTATTTGCTTTTGTTTTGTAGTAGAGATAAAAAAACAAGACATAACATAGCATTAGTAAAGTTAATAGTGCATCATAGTCTGCTGTTCTTGTAACATGATATCTAATTATTGCTGGTGATGATATTAAAAAAAGTATTGCCAACAAACCAATTATTGGCTGTTTAAAATATTTTTTAAAGAACAGATAAATGACTACAAAAATTAAAAATCCAGATAAGGCACTTGGCAACCGTGCTAAGAAAAGACTTGGTTTAAATAGCGTAAATAAAAAAACTTGAATCCAAATTAACAAAGGAGGTTTAGTATTCCACATGTCTGGTTCTACTTGAAATGTTGGTACTAACCAATTATGATTGTAATACATTTCTATTGCCTGAACTATATTTCTTACTTCATCCCATTTTCTTACAGACCAACTATCTAATAACATAAAAAGTGGAATAAGACTTAATATAAAAACCAAGGCAGTTAAAAATTTATTATATTTTGATTTTTCAATCATTTAATTGTAAGTTTAAGTGATTAACCACATTGGTTTCTTTTTTGTATAATTGATAAAATAGATATATAATTAATATTAAATATAAAACAGAAATAAATACTGGATGAAAAACAAGTGTTTCATAATTAGTTAAAGCTAAATGTTTTAATACTTTTTCCATATTTAGACCATAAGCAAATGAAAATAAAATCATTGGAAAATATTTCTTACGATTAATTGCAAATAAGAAAATAAAAACCATTGCAGGATGACTATATCTTTCGTGCATTTGAGTGTTGAAATAGAAGAACAATAGTGGAATTAATGCTCCAATTATAAATATTTTATTGATATCTATTTTTTGATATTGTTTCTTGTAAAGATTTTCAATTATAATTTTGATAAAAGGAAAACAAGCGAGAAAAACACTTGTTGCAAATAGGAAAAAACCAATTTGATTTAAAGTAAAACCTAAAAATAGTGTTTTGTCTGAATAATTAAACATTTGTTCTGCATTTATAGGAAGCACTAAAAACCAAAAATTAAATGCATTTAAAGAAACAGATTGATAATGACCTACTGAACCTGTTAAAACTTGCCACACTTTATTTACAGTTCCATTTAATATAAAAGGTAATAATATTATTGTTTGAACAATGATTGCTCCAATTATTCCTATAACTATTTGTCTAATTGCTTTTATGTTCTTTATTTGATAAGCAAGAATCATAAATAACAAAGGGAAAAATACAATAGCTTGTACTTTAAAATTAAAGGAAATACAAATACAGACTATACTCCAAGCTATTTTGTTTTGTATAGCCAATAATATTGCCAAAAATCCAAAGAAAGTGAAAATACTGTCTACTTGGCACCAAGCATAAGTATTATATAAAAAAACAACATTTAATGTAATTAAAAAGAAATAAACTATTTGCTTTTCATTTGTTTTTGCTTTGATTGAAATAAGCAAAGCAGTTAATATATCAAAAACAAGAATGTAATATTTAAGTGTATATAAGTTGTCTTGTATATTAGTAGTAGATTTTTGTATCAAACAGTGTAGTTTTAAGAAATATAAAAAACCAGGCATATAATCGCAATTGCTATTGGTATATACATTTGCCAAACCATTTTCAAAGATATGTTCAGACCAACCTAACCAAAACCACATATCTCCAGAATGTCCCCATTTTGGTACATAAAAACACAAGAAGATATAAAATAGCACTACTAGTAGAACAAACTCTTTGTGTTTTGAAATCCATTGCATAATCAAAAATAGTATTTTTTAAGGTTCTTTTTATAATTGTGTTTTGATGAAAATCTATAAAAAAGAGCAACCAAAATTGATTGCTCTTCACACTTAAAAATATTTATAAAAAAAATTATTGAGAAATATCCATTCTCGATAATAATAGTTTATCTCCTTTTTCTGTTTCTGATAAATAGATGATGTATTTGCCTAATTCTACTACATTATTTGATGGAAATAAATAGAATTTTTTCTTTTCTGCATCGCCTAATAATTTAAAATCTGACGCTGTACCATTTTCTAAATCTAATGTTCCATATTGTACACTAAATAATGGTGCCCAAGTTTTGGTTGTTGTTTTGGTAAACCAACTATAATCTTCGTCTGTTTCTTCGTGAGTTGCTCTACAAATATTCATCATCCAATAGAGTTTGGTTTTATCTGCAGATTCTGTTAAGTAACTTGTAGCAGGAAACATATCGGAAGTAAGTGGCGAACGATTAAAAAATCCTGCAGTTTCTTTTTGATCTAAGAATACACCATAGTTATGTTTTAGATTGCCTTGTCCATCAAACTGAAACATATATACACCTTGATATAATCTTGAACCTGCATTATAATCTGGACCAAATGGTTTCTCTTTAGCCACTTTAAAATCTTGTCCATTAATTAGAATATCATTATTACTTGTAAAATAAATATTAAAAGTTTCAAATCGTTTGCCATTAAAATCAACTATTTTCTTTTGCGATGCTGGTTTTACTGCTTTAGTATTAAAGTCAGCAACTGGTGTTTCTTTTATAAACTGAAATTTTCCGTTTACTAATTTTCCCAATACAAAACCTGTAAAATTCATTTCGTCTAACATAGCATCTATAGCGTCTTGTGTAACGCCCATATCTTTATTTCCTGCAAGTGTATTGCCCAAATTCTTTAAGCCACTAAACATGCCACCAGATTTTGCACTTGTGTTTTCTGTAGCTTTATCTTCTTCGTCTGCAGAGGTTGTTGCTACTAATGAAATTTTATATATTTTATCTATATATGTTCCAGAAATATCTTTTGTAATACAAGGTCCGTAGAAAAATAGTTCATTATCTTTTTCATATGCTTGTAAAATTCTCCAACCATTGCTTGGTGCATCAAAGGTTACTGTTTCTTTTATTTTTCCTTCTGGTGAAATTCTATAGTATACTAATTTATTTGGTGCAGCAGTTGTTTTTTTGTCTACATTTCCTTGTGGTGCAAAAACTACAATCCAATCTCTAGGTAAATCGTCATTGTTTAATGCATGATTTTCGTCTTTTAATGGTTCTGCAAAAATTGGAGCATGTGGCGTTGTAAAATCTATCTTATCTAAAACAGTTATGTTTACCTGATTATCGCATTTAATTAAATCGTAGTGTAAGTAAGAACCCAAAGCATCTTTTGGAGAATCTTGTCTACCTGCAATTACTAAAATAGAACTGTCTCTGTCTACTTCGTAAGCACCACCTCTAAAATAATATTTTTCGCCAGCATCGCTTGTTGGTTTTACTTTATCTAACATTTTAACATTTTTAATATAAGTTCCATACCACCATCTATATTTCCAAGTAATTAGTTTTTTTCTAAAGACCAGTTTTCCTCCCATAGTTGTAGAAGCAGTTAATCCGTTGGTATAATAAACATCGCCTCTATAATTAAACCACTTGTATCGTTGTCTTACTTTGTCAACATCCCATTCTTCTTGTTTAGTATCTTTCAGTGCTAAATTAATATCATAGGTATAGGTTTCTATTTTTACCTTTTTTTGACCAGATGGCAAGACATAAGCTAAATCGAAAGTGTTTGTTTCCTGATTGGCTTCAACGCCACCTAAGTATCCATTTTTTGCTTTCCTAGAAATATCATATGTTGCTTCTTTTACTTCGTTTTGAGCAAATACAGCATAAGAAAAGAGAAAAGATAGTACACTTAAAGTGATAAATTTTATTTTATTCATAGTAATTTTTTTATAAAAATAACTAATTGCAACATAAATGTAAAGACATATATTGTTAAAAAGTGTAATGTGAAAATTTATTGATAGAAAACAGCATGTTTTTTGTTGTAAAATAAAAATTTAATTATCTTTGCACCTCGCAACTGGTACCTTAGCTCAGTTGGTAGAGCAAAGGACTGAAAATCCTTGTGTCCCTGGTTCGATTCCTGGAGGTACCACAAAACAAAAACGCTGTCTATTATAGACAGCGTTTTTTATTATACTTTTAGCTTATTTTCATTCACTTCAAACTCCAATCGTAAGCATCAATTTGTTCGCAACATGCTATTAGTAAATCTATAGCTGCAGCAATATCATCTTTATGAGCCATTTCTATTACTTGGTGTAAATGTCTTGTTGGTATGGAAATTGCTCCTGCAATTGCTCCAGTTTTTCCCATTCTTTGAATGCCTGCTGTATCAGTACCACCCATTGGCAATACTTCTAACTGTGTTTTGATATTGTTTTTTTGTGCTACTTCTTTTTGAAATTGTACCATTCTATAATCGCAAATAGTACTAGCGTCCATAATTTTTATTGCTACACCTTTTCCTAATGCAGTAACTTGTTCATCTGGTTTTGCTCCTGGTAAATCGTAAGCAATTGTAGTATCTAATCCAAAGCCAAATGTTGGATTGATATTGTGTGCTGCTACATTGGCACCTCTAATACCTACTTCTTCTTGTACTGTAAATACACCATAAACATCATACGGACAATCTTTTAATGCTTTCATGGCTTCAATCAAAATGTAAACAGCTACTCTATTGTCTATAGATTTACAATTTACACAGTTGCCCATTTCAATTAAAGTTCTTTCTCTTGTAATTGGATTGCCAATTTCTATCAAAGCATCTACTTCTTCTTTTGGCAATCCTAAATCAATAAAATAATCTTGAATTTGAGCTGGCTTTGCTCTTTCTTCTGCTGTCATGATGTGAATTGGTTTACTACTCATTACACCTATTAAATCTTTTTTGCCATGCACAATTACTCTTTGTGCAGTAAGTGTTTTTGGATCAAATCCGCCAAGTGTGTGAAATCTTAAAAACCCATTTTCGTCGATATATTTTACAATAAACCCAATTTCATCCATATGAGCAGCTATCATCACTCTTTTAGAGCTGTCTTTTCCTTTTTTTACAGCGTAAACACTGCCTAAGTTATCTGTAGTAATTTCATCTACTTTATCTTGTAGCTCTTCTTTTACAATGTTTCTTACTTTTTGTTCAAACCCTGGAGCTCCTGGAGCTTCACAAATTTTTGCCAATAATTCTACATTTACATTCATATATTGTGTTTTTATATTTATTTTGCTACGCTTATTTTTATCATATTGGTTCTGCCTCGTCCTTTAATTGGCATACTTGCAGTATTGATAATTACATCGCCTTGTTTAATTTTTTTGTTTTGTTTTAAGATGTTGATTACATCAGAAATGGTTTCGTCTGTGGTTACAAATTTATCATAAAAAAATGCTTTTACACCCCAAACCATTCCTAATTGTTTTAACAATATTTCATTGCTTGTGAATATATATATGTTTGATTTAGGTCTATAACTTGCTAGCATGAAAGCAGTATATCCAGAATAAGTCATTCCGTTTATTGCTTTTGCTTCTACTTCTTTAGCAATATTACAAGCATTATAGCAAATAGCATCTGATAGAAATGTTGTTGATTTTTGGTCTGGTAATAATTTTTTATAATATATTTCGTTTTGTTGTTCTGTTTGAAGTATTATTTTTTTAATTATCTTAATTACATTTATTGGATTTTTACCTACTGCAGTTTCTCCACTTAACATAATAGCATCTACACCATCAAACACACCATTGGCAACATCTGTAATTTCTGCTCTTGTTGGTCTTGGCATTTCCATCATAGATTCCATTACTTGCGTTGCCATAATCACTGGTCTACCTTTAGTTATGCAGTTTTTTACTATTTCTTTTTGGATTATAGGTAGTTTTTCCATTGGCACTTCTACCGCTAAATCTCCACGAGCAATCATTACAGCATCTGTTGCGTTTATAATTGCTTCTAGGTTTTGTATCGCTTCTGGTTTCTCTATTTTAGCAATTACTTTTATTAGTGATTTTTTATTTTTTAATATTTGTTTTAAATATATAATATCTTGAGCCGAACGAACAAAACTCAATGCGAGCCAATCTATTGGTTGAGTTAAAATAAAAGCTAAGTCTTTTTTGTCTTTTTTGGTTAAACTTGGAACGGAGACTTTGGTCGTTGGTAAATTAAATCCTTTATTAGAAGAGAGTGTTCCTCCAAATCTTACTTTACAAGTAATAGTGTCTTTGTCATTTTTTTCAATTACTACTAATTCAATCTTTCCATCATCAACAATAATTTCTTCATCAATGCCAACATCTGAAATTAGTTTCTTATATATTACAGATACTTTTTCTTTGTTGCCTAATACTTTTTTAGTAGTTACTTTAATAGTAGCACCTGTTTTTAACTCAATACTTCCATTTTCAATATCTCCAATTCTTAGCTTTGGTCCTTGTAAATCTGCTAGTATTGCAATATGAGCATTGTGTGTAGTATTAATTTTAGTAATGGTTTGAATTACTTTTAAGTGGTCTTCATGAGATCCATGAGAAAAATTTAAGCGAAAAGTGTTTACGCCTGCTAAAAATAATTTTTCTAAAGTATTGTAATTATTACTTGCTGGACCAACTGTTGCTATGATTTTTGTTTTGCTAATAGTTTTATGCTTCATTAAAGTGTCTTAATAATAAATTTTTCCTCGATTTTATTTTATCTAAATCTACTTTATATACTAATTGTATGCCAGAGATTTGAGAAAGTTGTTGTTCAAATGCATCAGTATCAAAATAAGCCAATTCTCCTTTAAGTAGGAAAACATAATCAAAACTTTTCATTTCTGGTAGCAAATAATTTCCAGCTCTTTTGTTTTGAATTAACTCTGCATCATAGAAATCTATTTCATTTTCAAACTTGTACGCACTGTAATACTGTACTGTTTTGCTTTTTGGATTATAGAAATTTACATCATTAATGCGTTTCATTTTCCAGTACAATGTTTCATTAATATACCAACACAACCTATAATCTTCTAGGTTGCTATTAATTCCCCAAAGATGAATATCTTCTTCGTATGCTAATATAATTTCTTTTTTAGCCATTACTTTCGCACAAAATTGCAATTTTATTTCTAATAAGCAACCAAATTAAGTATAATTAATATCTCTACTAAACAGTATTTTAGATTTACGCTAATTAAAATAAATGTATTAAATTTGTGCACACTAAAAGATAATCATGTCAACTACAGTAACAAAAGTTAAAGCTATTATAAAAGAACAATTAGGTGTAGATGATGAGCAAATAAGCTTAGATGCAAGTTTTGAGAACGATTTAAAAGCAGATTCTTTAGAAATGGTTGAGTTAATTATGGCTTTTGAAAGAGAATACAATATTAGTATTCCTGATGAACAAGCCGACCAAATAAAAACAGTTCAAGATATTATTAACTATCTTGATGCAAATGTAAAAGTATAATATATGCCAATGCAAAGAGTGGTTGTAACTGGTTATGGTGCTATCACTCCTATTGGTAACAATACAAAAGATTTTCAACAAAATTTATTTCTAGGAATAAGTGGTGCAAAGCCCATTACTAAGTTTGATTGTAGTCAATTTAAAACTCAAATTGCTTGTGAAGTTAAAAACTATCATGCCGAAGACTATTTTGACAAAAGAACAATCAACAAGTTAGACTTATTTGCACAATATGGTTTAATTGCTACAGATGAAGCACTTAATATGTCTAATCTATTAACTTCTTCAAACATAAATAATGATAGAATTGGTGTAATTTGGGCTTCTGGTGTTGGTGGTGTAAATACTTTTTACGAAGAAACGATAAAATTTAACCAAGCCAACAATAATCCAGCATACTTTAGTCCTTTTTTTGTTCCTAAGAAAATTATAGACAGCGTAGCAGGAAATATTGCTATAAAATATGGTTTTAAAGGCATAAACTACGGAACTGTAGCTGCCTGTGCATCATCTGCTTATAGTATAATTAATGCCTATACTTACTTACAACTTGGCAAAGCTGATGTTATTATTGCTGGTGGTTCAGAAGCAGCAATAAATGAAGTTGGTATAGGAAGTTTTAATGCTTTAAGAGCTTTATCTACCAATAATGACAATCCAAGTACAGCATCAAGACCTTTTGATAAAGATAGAGATGGTTTTGTAATGGGCGAAGGTGCAGGTTGTTTAGTTTTAGAAACGCTAGAACATGCTCTACAAAGAAATGCTCCTATTTTTGCAGAAATTGTTGGTTATGGCATGAATGCAGATGCATATCACATTACAGCACCAGATGAAAACGGAGTAATGGTAAGCAAAGTAATGCAATCAGCTATCGACGATGCCAAAATATCAATTAAAGATATTGATGTGATAAATGCACACGCAACTTCTACTATGCTTGGCGATTTAGCAGAAATAAATGCAATAGAACAATGTTTTGGCAATTTGGCTACAAGTTTAAATATTACTGCTCCAAAATCTATATTCGGACACTTATTAGGTGCTGCTGGTGCTGTAGAATTAATTACTTCTATATTAATGCTACAAGAGCAAAAAGTATCGCCAACTATAAATCATTTTAATTTAGATGAAAAATTAAACAAAAATTTAAATTATACTTTTAATATATTACAGCCAAAAAATATTAGTTTTGTACTTAATAATAATTTTGGATTTGGTGGACATAATGCATCAATTCTAATAAAGAAGAATATTAAGTAGACTACTATTTTTATGATTAATTGGATAAAGCGATTCTTTAGAAGCCGTTCGTATTATAATAAAGATTATAAGTACTATAAGCTCTATGAAAAAATTGGCGTTTTTCCTAAACACGATGAGAAAGTATATATACGAGCATTAACACACTCTTCGTTTACTAGAAAAACAAGTGAAAGAAATGAGCGACTAGAATTTTTAGGTGATGCGGTGCTAGGAATGGTAATTGCCGAGTTTATTTTTCATTTATTACAAGAAGAAAATGAAGGATTGCTTACAAAAATTAGGTCTAATCTTGTAAACCGTAAGAAATTAAATGCTATTGGTTTTGAACTTAAATTGCATCAGCATCTTAGAAGTTCCTTAAAAAAACACCAATTTAAACAGTCGCCAGATATTTTAGGCAATGCTTTTGAAGCACTTATTGGTGCTTATTATTTAGACCATGGCATTGATGCTGTAAAGCAAATTGCCCAAAAATTTTTAATTACTAGTTTTGATTTTGACAATTACGATTCTATGATTTTCGATACCAAAAGCTTTTTGTTGGAATGGTGTCAGTCTGAAAAAAAACAAATTCAGTTTATTCATATTGCAAATGATGGAACAATAGAGTATTTTAATGTTGATTTATTAATTGACAATGAAAAAGTTTGCAATGGTAATGGTAAAAGCAAAAAAGATGCAGAATTTGATGCTTGTAAAAAAGCAATTGAATTATTAAACATAAACGCCTAATGAATATTTTATTTCATTTTGAAGAGATTAATCGACCGTACTTTTTTAAATCTAGAAAAATAAAATTGTGGTTAACACAATTGGCTACATCATACCATAAAACAATTGAAAGTATCAATTACATTTTTTTAAACGATGAAGGTTTATTAGCCATCAACAAAGAATACCTTAATCACGACTATTATACAGATATTATTACTTTCAACAATAGTGATGACAAAAACATATTATCTACAGATATATATATTAGCATAGATAGAGTAAAAGACAATGCTCAACAACTTAATATTGCTTATCAAGAAGAATTAATACGAGTTATGGCTCATGGTGTTTTGCACTTGGTTGGATTTAAAGACAAAACCAAGCAAGCACAAATTGAAATGCGACAAGCAGAAAATAAAGCAATTCAATTGTTTGAGCATATCAAAAATGCTACAACTTAACGAAGCACTCTGTTTTAATGTTGTTCTTTTAAAAAGCTCTTGTAATAAATTCAAGATGAACTATTAACTTAAAGCATTATCTAAGTCTGCAATTAAATCATCTATATCTTCAACACCAATACTTAAACGAATTAAAGAATCTACTACGCCTGTTTTTTTTCTTTCTGCTAATGGAATTGAAGCATGTGTCATTGTTGCTGGATGACCAATTAAAGACTCTACGCCACCTAAACTTTCTGCTAGTGCAAATATTTTAGTGTTAGATAATACTTTGTTTGCAGCATCTATACTATCATCTTTTAAAGAAAAAGAAACCATACCACCAAAGTCTTTCATTTGTTGTTTTGCCAATGCATGACTTGGATGCGTAGCCAATCCTGGATAATTTACTTGTGCTACTTTTGGATGATTTTGTAAAAACTGAGCAATAGCCATAGCATTTTCACACGCTCTTTGCACTCTTAAGTGTAGTGTTTTTATTCCTCTCAATACTAAAAAACAATCTTGTGGTCCAGGAACAGCTCCACTTGCATTTTGTAAAAAGTTAAATTCATCTGCTAGCGTTTTATCTTTTACAATTACAGCACCATGAATCACATCACTATGTCCGCCTAAATATTTTGTAGCAGAATGTAGCACAATATCAGCACCTAGATCTAATGGTGTTTGCAAATATGGCGATGCAAAAGTATTATCAACACAAACTAAAATATTGTGTTTTTTAGCAATTTCGCAAACTGCTTTAATATCTACAATATTCAACATTGGATTGGTTGGCGTTTCTATCCAAATTAACTTGGTATTCTCTTTAATGGCTTGTTCTACATTCTTTGTGTCAAACATATCAACAAAAGAAAACTCGAAACCAAATTTTCCATAAATTCTATTGAAGATTCTATAAGTACCTCCATATAAATCGTTACAAGAAATAAAATGATCGCCTTGTTTAAACAGTTTTAAAACAGCATCGGTTGCTGCTAATCCACTAGCAAAACAAATACCATAGTTGCCATTTTCTAAGGCAGCTAATTGAGTTTGTAAGGCATCTCTAGTTGGATTATTGCCTCTTGCATACTCATAACCTTTATGAACACCAGGAGCATCTTGCACATAAGTTGATGTTTGAAAAATAGGTGTCATAATTGCACCAGAGCTTTTATCTGGTTCTATTCCTGCATGAATTGCTTTAGTATTGAATTTCATAAGCACTAATTGAGCGAATAAAGGTAAAATTATTTTTTAAGACGATGATATTATTGCATTGTAAAATAAAAAAAGGTTGTCTTATGACAACCTTCCTGAAATATTAAGGAGTTAGTAGTAGTACTATACTTTAGCAGACTTAACTGTTTTAATAATAACAGCAGCTACTTTATATGGATCTGCATTTGAAGCAGGTCTCCTGTCCTCTAACCAACCTTTCCATCCTTTTTGCACTGTAGCAATTGGAATTCTAATAGAAGCACCTCTATCAGAAACACCATAGCTAAACTTGTCAATTGATTGTGTTTCATGTCTACCAGTTAATCTTTTATCGTTACCAGCACCATACACATCAATATGAGCTTTAATTACTTCTGGCGAAGCACCGAAGGCATCACAAATTTTCTCGTAAGTTGCTTTATCTCCACAAGTTCTTAAAGTAGTGTTAGAGAAGTTTGCGTGCATACCAGAACCATTCCAGTCACCATCAACTGGTTTTGGATCTAAGTTAATTCTAACACCGTGTTTTTCACCAACTCTTTCCATTAAGTATCTTGCTACCCAAACTTGGTCGCCAGCTTCTTTCGCTCCTTTAGCAAAAATTTGATATTCCCACTGTCCTTTCATTACTTCTGCATTAATACCTTCAATGTTTAATCCAGCATCAATACATAAGTCTAAATGTTCTTCAATAATATCTCTACCAACAGCATACTCAGCACCTACTGAACAATAGTAAGGTCCTTGTGGTGCTGGATAATATCCTCTACCAGGAAAACCTAGTGGTGTTTGGTGATCGATATCCCAAAGTGTATATTCTTGTTCAAATCCAAACCAAAAATCGTTGTCATCATCATCAATAGTTGCTCTACCATTAGTTGCATGTGGTGTTCCATCTGGATTTAATACCTCACACATTACTAAGTAACCATTGATTCTGTCTGGATCAGGGAAAATTCTTACTGGTTTTAACAATAAATCAGAAGAACCACCAGCTGCTTGTTCTGTAGAAGAACCATCGTAAGACCAAATAGGTGCGTCTTCTACTTTTCCACTAAAATTCTCTTCAATCTTAGTTTTAGATCTCATTTTTTGGGTTGGCTTAACACCATCTAACCAAATGTACTCTAATTTTGATTTGCTCATATTATTATTTTTAAAAATGTGAATTATTTAATCTAACATCTATAACAAATGTAAGAAATTAATATAACCAAACCTAGTTTTTGTTTTAAGTTAAGATTAAAATTTGAAAAAATCAAGAGGAAAATGAGTTTTTAATACAAATACATGAAAATTTTTAAAAAATTTATCGAAATAGATTAAAAATGCCTTTTAAAAAGAAATTTTTTGTGTCTTTTTTTATTCCTTTTACTATATAAACATAAGAGTCGACAGGAACATCTTGATTTTTATAAGTTCCATCCCAAGGTTTATTGTAACTATCTGTTTCAAATAATAACTCTCCCCAACGATTAAATACTTGTAATTTAAAAGTTTCCACAGAGCCACTATTAATTAAATTAAAGTAATCGTTCACCCCATCAAGATTTGGAGAAAAAGCATTGGGTATAGCAACATCACAATCTAAATTTAACTGTAGTGTATCTTCAATAGAACACTCTTTTAAATACATTTTTGCAATTATTGGATCGATAGTTCCATCTATAATTATGTAATTTAGGTTGTTTTCGTTGGTATTCCAAAAAATAGAATCTAGTGCTTGAAAAGAAAAAACAGTATCTGTTTGTCCAGGACATAGAATGATATTGTTTTGAGCAAGTGTTTTGTTCGGTGCTTTTTGAACAAAGTAATTAAATGATTTTGTTTTTTCTTCGCATCTATTTTTTGCCACTAATGTTATTCTGTTTTGATTGAAGACATTGGTTGGCAATGTAATATTTTGTGTTGTTGCAATTTCAGTTCCATTATGTAACCAACTGTATGATAAATTATTTCCACCACTTGTTGTATTGTCAATCGTTTCTAATTCATTTTCGCAATAGTTTGATTGTATACTTGTTGTATTTAAAACCAATGTATCATCTATTATTATTGTTTTTTGAATAGAATCTCTACATCCAAAATTTGAAACTGTTTTTAACTCAACCGTCGCATCTTGAAAAGCACTAAAGGTATGACTTGGATTCGTTGCTGTTGATTGAGTTCCATCTCCAAAACTCCATAAATAACTATCAATAGTTCCACTACTTATTGTAGAAGTATTATTGAACTGTGTTGCTGATTTATAGCAAATAAAATCATTTGTAAAATTAGCTTTTGGTGTTGGATAAATCGTTATGTTTTTTTCTGCTGTAACAACACAACCTAAAGCGGTTTCTGCTCTTAATTGTACTTTATAAGTGCCACTATTATTATAACTATAATTTGGGTTTTGTGTAAAAGTAGAATCACCATTGCCAAATTTCCATTTCCAACTCACTAAATCATTGTAAAAAGAATTAGAGTAATCTGTAAACTGAACAGCTGTTTTTGGACAAGCATCATTCATTGTAAAATTTCCAGCTAATTCTTTGTATACATATACTATCATTTTTGAAGTATCTCCACAAAATTCACCTGGATTTATGATTAGTGTTACTTCATATCTACCTGTATCTGCATAAATATATGAAGGCGTTGCTAAATTAGAAGTATCTACTAAGGTGGTTAAGTCTCCAAAATCCCATTTATAGTTTTTTATATTGCCTACGCTTTCATTTGCAAAATTTACTTTTAAACCATTACAACTTTTATAAGTAGTATCATCACTTTGGTAAACAGGAATACCTACTCCAGTTGCTACTGCTGGAATTGCTGACGGAATGACACAATCTGAAACATTTAGTTGAATATCTTGCACTACTCTGTTTAGAAAAATACCATTTCTATATTCTTCAACACAAATACCAACAGTAAATAAACCTTGTGTACTTGGCACTGCATATAAAATACCTGTATTCGGATTTATAGAAATACTGGCGTTCATTCCTAATGGATGCAACTCATCATAATTATTTTTATAATCGACAGCATAATATGGAGGTTTAGAAGCAACTGCTGGTGCTGGATTTGTAGCACTTCCTCCTTGTTGAGGTGCACATAAACTATATATCAATACATCTCCATCAGTATCTGTAGCAGAAAAATCATAGTAAAACTTAGAACCAATACATAAAAATGCTGGTGGAAAATCATTAAAATATGGAGAAGAATTTTGTCTATTAATTCCTCCAGGAATAAAAACATCATAAGTCGATCCTTGATCGTTACTATTGTATAAGTTGATAACGCCAGCATTTCTACAGCATCTTTGATATACTATTTGATAACCTCTGTTGTTTGGTGGCAATGAAACATTTCCTTCATAATATCCTTTTTCTATATAAACACTTGGTGGATTTATAATACAAGGATTACTAACTCCAGACTGGCTTATATCCTGTTTGCTAATTAATGGCAATGTTTCTGTTGTATAAATATTATAGTTTGAGTAATCTAAATTAAATATAGTTATAACTGAGCTATTATCTAGTTCAGTATTATTTACATTATAACCATCTCTGTTTATGTTTAACCGAACTTTATAACTATTTCCACCTAAATATTCATAGGTTAAATTGCCTCCAGTTAAATGTTCTGCCTTTATATTGTTGAGACAACAAACAAATAAAGAAAAAAACAGAAATAATAGCTTTTTAATCACACACCAAAGATATAATTTCTATGCTTAACCAATTATTAATTCGCTTTTTTACAAGATACTTGTCATTTGTTTTTTATCTTTGAAAAATCGCTGTAAAATGCCGAAAGACAATTCCATCAAATCCGTTTTAATTATAGGTAGTGGTCCAATCGTAATTGGTCAAGCTTGTGAGTTTGATTATTCTGGATCTCAAGCATCGCGTTCTTTAAGAGAAGAAGGCATTGAAGTTACACTCATTAACTCCAATCCTGCTACAATTATGACCGATGAAGTTACTGCAGACCATATTTATTTAAAACCATTAACTATTGAATCGCTAAAAGAAATTTTAGACGAAAGACAAATTGATTGTGTTTTGCCAACTATGGGTGGACAAACAGCTTTGAATCTTTGTAAGGAAGCTAGTGAAATTGGTTTGTGGGAGAAATATGGCGTTCGTGTTATTGGTGTTGATTTAGAAGTAATTGAAACAACTGAAGACCGAGAACTATTTAGAAAATTTTGTATTGAATTAGGATTGTCAGTGGCTCCTTCTTTTATTGCTAATTCTATGTTAGAAGGAAAAGAAGCAGCTCAAAAAATTGGTTTCCCTTTAGTTATTCGACCTTCTTATACGCTTGGTGGTTCTGGTGGAGGTTTTGTTCATAAAAAAGAAGATTTTGAAGAAGCATTGGCTCATGGCTTAGAAAAATCGCCAGTACATGAAGTATTAGTAGAAAAAGCTGTTTTAGGTTGGAAAGAGTTTGAGTTAGAATTACTACGAGATAAAAATGACAATGTTGTTATTATTTGTACAGTAGAAAACTTAGATCCAATGGGTGTGCATACTGGAGATTCTATTACTGTTGCACCAGCAATGACTTTACCAGATCCTGTTTTTCAAGAAATGCGTAACCAAGCTATAAAAATGATGCGTAGCTTAGGCAATTTTGCTGGTGGTTGCAATGTGCAGTTTTCTGTTAATCCAAAAACAGAAGAAATTATAGTCATTGAAATTAATCCAAGAGTTTCTCGTTCTTCTGCATTGGCTTCAAAAGCTACAGGATATCCTATTGCAAAAATTGCTGCTAAGTTGGCAATTGGCTATACTTTAGATGAATTAAAAAATCAGATTACGCAAACAACTTCTGCCTTGTTTGAACCTGCTTTAGACTATGTCATCGTAAAAATACCACGATGGAATTTCGATAAATTTTATGGTTGTGATGATACGCTTGGCTTACAAATGAAATCGGTTGGTGAAGTAATGGGCATTGGTAGAAATTTTGCCGAAGCACTACAAAAAGCATGTCAATCTTTAGAAAATAATAAAATTGGATTAGGTGCTGATGGTAAAGGTTGGTATAAAATTCAAGATGTATTAGATAGTTTAGAACATCCAAGCTGGGACAGAATTTTTAAAATTAAAGATGCTGTTAGTTTAGGTGTTCCTATTAATACCATTCAAAAATTAACAGGTATTGACATTTGGTTTTTAAATCAGATTGAAAACTTAGTGAAGTTAGAAAAAGAAATTCAGCAATCTTCTATTCAAACTATTGATAAATCATTACTACAAAAAGCAAAAAAACTAGGATATGCTGATGCTCAGTTGGCTTTTTTATTAGGACGAATTGACGAAGATTTGGTTTATCAAAAAAGAAAAGAATTTGGCATTAATAGAGTCTACAAAATGGTAGATACTTGTGCTGCTGAGTTTGAAGCACAAACACCTTATTTTTATTC
The DNA here is from genome assembly GCA_020636535.1 of Chitinophagales bacterium. Lineage (NCBI taxonomy): Bacteria > Pseudomonadati > Bacteroidota > Chitinophagia > Chitinophagales > Chitinophagales bacterium. Next base: position 433,403 of record JACJXT010000012.1, on the reverse strand, counting down.
TGCTTTCGATGAAGAAAACGAATCTATTCCTTCTAACAAAAAGAAAATTATTGTATTAGGTGCTGGACCAAATAGAATTGGTCAAGGTATTGAGTTCGACTATTGTTGTGTGCACGGACTTTTGGCGATAAAAGAAGTTGGTTACGAAGCCATTATGATTAACTGCAATCCAGAAACTGTTTCTACCGATTTTGATATTGCTGATAAACTGTATTTTGAACCTGTATTTTGGGAACATTTGATAGAAATTATTGAGTTAGAACAACCAGAAGGCGTTATTGTACAATTAGGTGGACAAACGGCTTTGAAGTTAGCAGAGAAACTAAATGAAAGAGGCATTAAAATCATAGGTACATCATACGATAGCTTAGACTTAGCAGAAGATAGAGGTCGCTTTTCTGATTTATTAAAAGAGTTAAACATTCCATATCCAGACTATGGAACAGCAACTTCGGCAGAAGAAGCTTTAATAGTAGCCAATCAAGTTGGTTATCCAGTATTAATTCGTCCAAGTTATGTTTTAGGTGGACAAAAAATGCGTATTGTCATCAACGATGAAGAATGTGAAAGAGGCGTTTTAGATATTTTAAAACATGTTCCAGGAAATACTATTTTAATTGACCATTTTTTAGATAGAGCCAAAGAAGCAGAAATTGATGCTATTTACGATGGCGAAACCGTACAAATTATGGGCGTAATGGAACACATTGAACCAGCAGGAATTCATAGTGGCGATAGTAATTCAGTACTTCCACCATATAGTTTAGGTCCGCTAATTATTGAAACCATGAAACGCTATACCGAAAAACTGTGTAAAGCATTAGAAATTCGTGGACTCATTAATATTCAATTTGCTATTAAGGATGATAAAGTATATGTGATTGAAGCTAATCCAAGAGCATCAAGAACTACGCCATTTATTTGCAAAGCATATAAAATTCCTTATTTGAATATGGCAACCAAAGTGATGTTAGGCACACACAAATTAAAAGATTTTAGCTTTAAAGAACAATTAAACGGTTATGCTATAAAAGAACCTGTTTTTTCTTTCGATAAATTTCCGAATGTTAATAAAACACTTGGGCCAGAAATGAAATCTACAGGCGAAGCCATTTATTTTATAGACGATTTATTTGATCCATACTTTAGAAAACTATACAAAGACAAATCGATGTTTTTAAGTAGGTAAGTGTTTTTTTCTTAATTGCAACTTAAATTGTATATAAATTTTAAATCTTATCTTTGGATTTTTATACATCAAATATGCAAATAGCCGAACTTAATCAAACTGCATCACAAATAAGAAGAGATATTGTACGCATGGTACATCAATGTCAAAGCGGACATCCAGGTGGCTCGCTTGGTTGTGCTGATTTCTTTACTGCTCTTTATTTTGAAATTATGGATATCGATACCAATTTCAATATGAATGGCACTAACGAAGACTTATTTTTTTTATCTAACGGACATATTTCTCCAGTCTTTTATAGCACATTGGCTCGTAGAGGTTATTTTGATGTAAAAGAATTGGCAACATTTCGTCAGCTTAATTCTCGTTTACAAGGTCATCCTACAACACACGAAGGATTACCAGGTATTAGAATTGCAAGTGGTTCATTAGGACAAGGTGTTTCTGTTGCTATTGGTGCAGCACTAGCTAAAAAAATGAATCAAGATGATAAATTGGTGTACTGTTTAACTGGTGATGGCGAATTGCAAGAAGGACAAATTTGGGAAGCATTAATGTTTGCTCATCATAATAAAGTAGATAATTTAATTGTAACCATTGATTGGAATAATGCTCAAATTGATGGAAGTGTAGATGAAGTATGTACACTACAAGATTTACCAGCAAAATTTAAAGCATTTGGGTGGGAAGTACTACAAATGAATGGTAATAAAATGGAAGATGTTGTATTTACACTTACAGAAGCCAAATTAAAAACCAAGCAAGGTAAACCAATAGCTATTTTAATGAAAACACAAATGGGTTATCCAGTAGATTTTATGATGGGTTCACACAAATGGCATGGTGTAGCACCAAACGATGAACAATTAGCCAGTGCTTTAAGTCAGCTTACAGAAACCTTAGGCGATTATTAATTTTAAAATATTAAAAAAATACTTGTTTTTTAGTTAATCTATCGTTTACTCAAATTGATTTAAAAACAATTGAATATCGGTATATGCTTGCATTGCATTTTCATCAATATAAGGAATATTAAAAAAACTATGGAATACTTCTTTATATTCTTTATACTGTGCATTATTGTTAGCTGCTTTTAATTTTTCGTAGTAGGCAAATCCTTCATCTTTTAAAGGATCAAAGGCTGCTGTTAACACAAAAACAGGTGCTAAATTGGAGAAATCTTTCTCATAATAAGGAGAAAACTCAACATTGGTATAATCTAATTTGTTTGACAAATAAGTATCTCTAAAATATAAAATACCAGCTTTAGTTAAAAAGTATCCAGTTGCTAATTGATTTATCGAAGGAAAAGAAGAGGTGCCATCTACCCAAGGATAAACCAATATTTGAGCCATTAATGGTAGTTTTTCTTTTTTGCAATAGTGTGCCAAGCAGGCAGCTAAATTTCCACCTGCACTATCGCCAGCAACTATAATTTTATTTTTGTTGCCATTATATTTTTCAATATTCTTAAAAGCCCAATTCACTATCGTTTTAGCATCATTATGTGCTGCAGGAAAAACATGTTCTGGTGCTAATCTATAATCTACCGAAAATACATTACAGTTGTTCATTTTTGCCAAGCGTCTGCAAACACAATCGTGCGAATCTAAACCATATAAACTAAAACCTCCACCATGAAAATAGAGTATGGTTTTTAAATTCTTACCATCTACATCACAATAATATCTTATAGGAATATCTTCAACTTTAAAGTCTTCTACTTTTTTAATAGGTAGTTTTTTATCAAACAAAAGACTACCCATTTTTCCAACAATATTAGCACGCATTCGGTTTAATAATATAGGTGTTTTTTTATTGGCATTGAGTGTTCCATTTATTCTTTCAAGCGATAAAACCAATTTAGATTTCCAGTTCATATTAAACAAGGTAATAATTAATAGAAGGAATAAGCTATACAAATGTAAATAATTTAAAACACTGTTGTATTTTTGAATCAAAATGCAAGGCAAACTATATTTAATACCCAGTTTCTTATCAGAAAATACTACAACAAGTATTCCTTTGGCTACGCAAGAAGCTATTAAGATGACCAATTATTTTATAGTAGAAAATATACGAACAGCAAGAAGATTCATCAAACAAATTGAACCAAATAAAAATATAGACGATTGTTTTTTTTCTGAAATTGATAAACACAATAATTATAATTTTGATGAAGACTTTTTAAATCTTGTTTTTGAAGGACATAATATTGGTTTATTATCAGAAGCAGGAACTCCATGTGTAGCAGATCCTGGATTTAAAATCGTAGCACTAGCACATGAATTAAATATTGAGGTTGTTCCTTTTGTAGGTCCAAATTCTATTATTTTAGCATTAATGGCAAGTGGATTTAATGGTCAGCAATTTGCTTTTCATGGTTACTTGCCTATTGAAACTTCTGAAAGAAAAAAAGCAATATTACAACTAGAACAACAAGTAAAACAAAATAATATAACTCAAATTTTTATAGAAACACCTTATCGCAACCATCAGTTACTTGAAGATTTGATAAAACAGTTACATTTTAAAACCATGCTGTGTGTTGCTTGTAATTTAAACAGTTCAGCAGAAAAAATTCTGTCGTTACCAATTGCAGAATGGAAGAGAACAAAATATAATTTTCACAAACAACCTTGTGTTTTTTTAATAGGAAAATAAATGATATTAATTGATGATATATTAATTGCAGATGAAGTACTTACAAAACAATTTGTGTGCAACTTAAATAAATGTAAAGGCATTTGTTGTGTAGAAGGCGATGGTGGTGCTCCTGTTGAAGAAAATGAAATTGCAATTTTAGAAGCCATTTATCCAAAAGTAAAATCTTATTTAACGAAAGAAGGCATTGAAGCAATAGAAGCACAAGGTGTTTATGTATTGGAAGATGATGATGAATACACACCATATGCTACACCATTAATTGGCAAAGGTGCTTGTGCTTATGTAGTGTATGAAAAAAACGGATTAATTTCTTGTGGTATAGAAAAAGCTTGGAAAGACAAAAAGATAGATTTCCAAAAACCAATTAGTTGTCATTTGTATCCAATTCGTATTAAAAATATGGAAACAGTAATTGCCGTTAATTTCGACGAATGGGAAATCTGCAATGATGCGTGTACGCTTGGCGAAAAATTACAAGTACCAGTTTATCAATTTATAAAAGATGCTTTAGTAAGAAAGTTTGGTGAAGAAATATATAATAAAATAGATTTTGTAGCTAAAGAAAATTAGCAAAACATATTTAAAACTAATTCTGCCATTTGCGTAAATGATTGTTCTCTATCTTTTGCATCTATAATTTCCTTAGAAATCAAACTATCACTTATAGTAAAAACACCTAAAGCATTTACTTTATATTTTGCTGCAATAGTATATAGTGCAGAAGTTTCCATTTCTACACACAACACACCGTAATCGCTCCAAATTTTATACCATTGTTCATTATCATCATAAAACTCATCAGCACTTAAAACACTACCAGCTTTTATAGGAATATTCAGTGCTTTTGCTGTTTGAATGGCTTGCATAAACAAACCAATATTAGCAGTAGGAGCATAGTCTGCACCATTAAATCTTTTGGTATTAATATAAGAGGTAGTACTAGAAGCCATTGCTATAACAATGTCGTGTATTTTTACAGTTGCTTGTAAAGAACCAGCAGAACCAATTCTAACTAAATTTTTTACACCATAATCTTTTATCAACTCAGTAACATAAATAGCAATAGAAGGAATGCCCATACCAGTTCCCATAACAGAAATACGATTGCCTTTATAATAACCAGTATAACCTAACATATTTCTTACATTATTAAAGCAAGTAGTATCTGTTAAGTAAGTTTCTGCCAACCATTTTGCTCTCAGTGGGTCACCTGGTAATAAAATTGTTTCGGCAATTGCTCCTTCCTTTGCTTCAATATGAATACTCATATGTTTATCTTTTTTTGATAATTTTTTATATTAATAGAATAAAAATTACATAAAACTACCAGCAATTCCACCAAGAAGAGAAACAACCATAATTAAAAAATAAAATCCAATTACAATAGCAACTAAAACACCTTGAAACTTAAAAAATGATTTTAGGTTACTTAAACTTTCTTCAATTAAATGACTGTTGTTAGAAGCCAAAGCAGCTAAACCTATTTTTGAAAACTTATATAGTTTTACCACAGGATAAAAAATTAAAGCAGCTAATAAAATATATATAATTCCTAGTATATTAGGATTAAAAGGCAATGGACTTATACCACTCATTCCATTCATTGCTTGTTTAAAAAAGGAACCAGCAAATGCTCCAATCAAACAAAAGATACCAATGTAAACAAATCCAATTATGGCTAAAAATTTCGACCACTTACAAGTAATCATCAAATAACTTTTAGCTTGTTCATTAAGTTGTAGTGGATTTTCTTTCTGATAATCTAAAAATTCGTTTTCCATAAAACTGTTTTTTGTAAATATATCATATATTTTTTGAATATAAAATGACAAACGGAGGTTTAATTCCTAAAAGTATAAAACGACAAATGTTAACACAGGTAAAAATTAATAAAAATACTATTTGTTATTTATAGTTATTGTGTTTTGCAGTCTGGAACAAAATTTGTTATATTGTAAAAAAACAAGATATGAAAGGCATTATATTACTAGTACTTACTTTTTTATTTTCTACAAATATTCAAGCTCAAATAAAAGCAAAATATTATTTAACCGATGGACTTATAAAAGTAATTTTAGAAAAAGACGATGTTCAAGGCGTAGTAGATGTTGATGGGAATACTATTATTCCTACTCAATACTATGATATAATGAGAGTCGGCGACGGATTCATTTCTGTAAAAAATATTAGTGGTAAAATTGGCATTTTTAATGCTAAAGGAGAACAAATTTATCCATTTGAATTAGATAATGTTAAATCGTACAGCAATGGTTATGCTCAAGTAATGAAAGATTACAAATGGGGTTTAATTGATGAAAAAGGCAAAGTAGTTATTCCTTTTGATAATTTTTTTGTCGATGCATATTCTGACGGTGTTTTGCCAATTTGGACAAATGACGGTTCTAAACTTATAGATATCAACAATAAAGTAATTATTCCAGAAGGAAAAATCAATCGCATATTTTCCTTTTATAATGGATATGCCAAAGCAAGTATATTAAAAGATAATGTTGTAAAATACGGCGTTATCGACAAAAAAGGCAATTGGATTGTAGAACCAAAATACGATGATGTAGTGCATCATTCAAGTAGAAATGCTTTCATTTTAATCAACAAAACAACCACAAAAATAAAGTATAAAACAAATACAACATATTATAGAGGTTGGTACAATACCAATACAAAAAAATTAGTAGAACCAAAATATAAAAACCTCGATTTGTTTGTAGACGGAAACGCTTTAGTACAAACACACGATGATGACTTTACTTATATTATAGATGACAATCAAACAGTACTAAAAAAATTAGGATTTTATAAAAGTGCAAACACCGTTGGTAGTAATTACATAAAAATGTTAGATACAGATACTAAAAAATACAAACTATACAACAATAAAGGAGAACAAATAAATGGAGTTTTAGCATCGTCAATATTTTCTTATTATGATTATATCTATACTTTAGATAATAACTTACTTTCATTGTACGATGAAAAGATGAAGCTATTAAAAACATTTAATAATGCTAAACTTTTAAATGTAGATGGAGATAGATTATTAGTTGCAGACTTTAATACAGTATATATATATGATGGCAAACAAAATAAAATCATAGAAACAAAAAACATTAATAATGTAGTCAATGGATATATTGGTTCAAATGGAATTTACTTAAAGACAGATAAATCATATCAATTACATGACTTAAAAACAAATAAATCAAAAATTTTACCATACAGTCAAATGAGTGGATTTAACGACGATGGCTTAGCTGTTTTTAAACAAGGAACTAGTTTTGGAATCATAGATGTACAAGGAAACGAACTTGAAAAAGGAGTAAATGAAGCAATTACACTTCTCAACGAAGGCACTTATAAATTGCAAAAAAACTACTCAGATGTAGAAGTATCAATATATGATAAAAATAAAAACTTACTATTTAAGTTACCAAAAACTACACAAACAGGTGTGTTTGTAGATGGACTACTACTAACAAAAGACAATCTTGGTTTTAGATTTTTAGATAAATCAGGAAAAACAATTGGCACCTATGCTTATCAACCAAATAGTTATTCTGAAGAACTCGTTGCATTTAAAGATAACTCAGGAAAATTTGGTTTCAACAATAAAAAAGGAGAAACAGTTATTCTAAACTTGTTTGCTGGAATCGGAGATTTTAAAGAAGGATTAGCACCAGCTGCAAAAACAACAAAATATGGTTTTATAGATAAAACAGGAAAATATATTATTCAACCAGAATATGATAATGTAAGTGTTTTTCAAGATGGAATTGCCATTGTACTTAATCAAGGAAAATATGGAGCGATAGATAAAACAGGAAAACAAATTATTCCAATAGAATATGAACAACTTATGTATGCCAATGAAGGAATGATATATGCAAAACAAAAAGATAAAGTAGGATTTATTGATTTAAAGAACAAAGTCGTTGCACCAATACAGTACGATAAAGCTTATGCTTTTAGCGATGGATATGCTTGGACTCAAAAAGGCGATGCTTATATATTAATAGATACCAAAGGCAAAGAAGTACTCAATGATAAATACATAGAAGCAAGTGGATTTAAAAATGGCTATGCAACCGTAAAATTAGCCAACGGAAAAGCAGGACTAATCAACACCAAACTTAAAACCATTTTACCATTACAGTACGAATCAGTTTCTCAAGTATATCAAAATAAAGTCATTACACAAACAGACGAAAATTGGCTGAAATTTTAATCGCAAATATAGTGTTATGAAAGTTGATATTATTTATAATTAACATTATTCATCATCAAAACACCACTACTCGTTCCAATTCTACTAACACCAAGAGCAATAAAATCTAAAGCATCTTGTGTTGTCTTAATACCACCACTTGCTTTAATTTTTATAGTTGAATGTATATTCTCTTTTATGATTTTAATGTCGTTTAAAGAAGCACCTCTTGTTCCAAAACCAGTAGAAGTTTTTACAAAATCAGCACCATTATTACTGCAAATTTTACTAGCAATAGCAATTTCTTCTTCTGTTAAATAGCAAGTTTCTATAATTACTTTAAGAATTTTAGTATCTATTTTTTGTTTTATCGATAAAATTTCCTGTTCTATATAACTATAGTTTTTAGATAAAAACCGACCAACATTCATTACCATATCAATCTCATCAGCACCATTCAAAACACATTGTTCTGCTTCAAAAACTTTAGCAATAGTATCATTAGCACCTAAAGGAAAACCAACCACACTAGCAATTTTAATATCTGTATTAATTAATAATTGTTTACACAAATTAATCCAACAAGGATTTACACAAACAGCATAAAACTGATATTGAACAGCTTCATCGCACAACAGAACAATATCATTTTCCGTAGCATTTGCTTTTAATAAAGTATGGTCTATATATTGATTTATATTCATAAATGTAAAGATATGTAATTTTAGATTACACATTAGTTCTTATAATAATAAAAAGAAAAAATAAAACATAAAAATTTAAACTATATTTATTTTTGATATTAAAGTGACCTTCAATAAATTTAGCGGAAACAAATAAAAAAGCGTAAAGCAAAGCTTGTTGATTGAACGAAACGAGTTTCAAGAGTTGTAGCTTTTTTATGTAGTTAAAGCGTTAAGAGTTCCTGTCTACCGACAGGTAGATATTGCAGTCTTAATTTTTGCTACACTTTGTATCAAGAAAAAGTGGAAATAAAGAGAGTACTATGTTAATCTCAAATTACGCATTAGGTACTTTTTACACCATGAATTGCACACATGGTTATTCCAATTGGAGTATTTAATCCTTCTAGTTCTAAATAGGAAGTGCGTAGCACTTCAACCTTATTAGCACTAATTATCCCAAATTACGCATTAGACTTTGTCATGAGAGAAAATTATACAAAATATTTACAAAGCACGGAATTTTTTTCACGGAAATGTAGTTTTAGCTACATTGAGTATAAAAAAATGAGTACTGAAGTAAATATAAAGTAGAATTTTTTCGGAATAAATTTCTAATGCGTAATTTGGGATTATTAAGTAGTAAAGCGTGGCGTAGCTACGCAACCTTTTAAAAACAAACAAAATGAAAACCTATTTTTTCTAAAGCGTAATTTGGGTTAATACTAGTCATACAATAGCAAAAGAACAAGACTAAAAATCATACAGCTAATTATTATAAAGTCTATTATCTATTAATCTTGATTATAATAGTCTGTAAAATCTCACTACTAATTACTACATTTACCAAATGAATTATGATTATCTAGTTATCGGCTCGGGTATTGCTGGCTTAAGTTTTTCACTAAAAGTAGCAGAAAAATTTCCAGATAGAAAAGTTTTAATTTTAACTAAAGCCAATGAAGACGAAAGCAACACCAAGTATGCACAAGGCGGAATAGCTGTAGTAACTAACTTTTCCGAAGATAATTATGAAAAACATATAGAAGATACATTAATAGCTGGAGATGGATTGTGTGATGAACATATAGTTGATATTGTAATAAAAGAAGGCAGAGAAAGAGTAGATGAGTTGATAGAATGGGGAACTCGCTTCGATAAAAATCAAGAAGGCGATTATATGTTAGGCAAAGAAGGAGGACACTCAGAATTCAGAGTTTTACATCATAAAGACATCACTGGTTGGGAAATAGAAAGAGCATTACTAGACAGAGTACACCAACAAAAAAATATAGAAATAAAACAACATTATTTTGTAATCGACTTAATCACACAACACCATTTGGGCAGAATTGTAACACGAGTTACACCAAATATTCAGTGTTTTGGAGTCTACGCTTTAAACAAAGAAACCAACAAAATCGAAAAAATATTAAGCAACTTTACACTGTTAGCAACAGGAGGTTTTGGTCAAGTATATCGTAGTACTACAAATCCAACTATTGCCACTGGAGATGGTATTGCAATGGTTTACAGAGCCAAAGGTAGAGTCGCCAATATGGAGTTTGTACAGTTTCATCCAACTGCCTTATATCAACCAGGAGTAAGCCCATCTTTCTTAATTACAGAAGCCGTTCGTGGCGATGGTGGAATTCTCAAAACCAAACAAGGCGTTGAGTTTATGAAGCAATATGACAAAAGAGAATCACTAGCACCAAGAGATATTGTAGCAAGAGCAATTGACAACGAAATGAAAGTTTCTGGTGAAGATTGTATGTATCTAGATTGTCGTCATATGGATCACGAAAAATTCCTACATCACTTTCCAAACATATATGAAAAATGCAAATCTATAGGCATAGATGTCTTTAAAGATATGATACCAATTGTACCAGCAGCACACTACGCTTGTGGCGGAATTTTAATCGATGAATACGGAAAAACATCTATTAATAATTTATATGCTTGTGGCGAATGTACTTGCTCTGGGCTGCATGGTGCCAACCGTTTAGCGTCAAATTCTTTACTAGAAGCAATCGTTTTTTCTCATAGAATTTTTGAAGATATATCAAACAATACGCTTCTTTTCAATAATATAAATTTTGATAAAATTCCAGACTGGGATGCGACAGGAACAAGCGATCCAAAAGAGATGGTACTCATCACACAAAGTAGAAAAGAACTCAAAGATATCATGAGTAATTATGTTGGTATTGTACGAAATAATGTGCGTTTAAAAAGAGCTAGCGAACGCTTGTACTTGTTGTTCAAAGAATGCGAAGAGCTGTATAGTACTACAACAATTTCACCTCAATTAATGGAACTCAGAAACCTAATAACCATAGGATACTTAATCACAAGAAGTGCTAATTTGCGTAAAGAAAGCCGTGGTTTACACTATACTACAGACTATAACTCGAAATATGAAATTCCAATAAACACATTGCTTTAATTCCTAATATATGATTTTTTTAAGGTAACTTAACACACTTTAAATAAAATTACTTACCTTTGCCTACTGGCAGCAATGTCTAGACAACTGAAAACTCCTAACAGAATTAAAAAATAAAGAATTGATATATATGAAACGCAATGTTTTAGCTCTTTTGGCGACAGTATTTTTAACGCTTTCGCTACAAGCACAAGGTGGTTTGTTTCACTCATTTGTAATAGATTTAAATAATAAATCTACATTTCCACGCATTAATGATTTGACAATTTGTAGTGATCAGCAAGATACTTTAGCTGTTGCAATTGCAGCAGTAGAAGATACTGTTTTGATTAGGAATCTGATGCTAACAACAACACTTCCTGCAGGGATACAGTTTAGTGGCTATGGTCAAATTTATAGGTTAAACATAGATACGCTAAATGCACATCCAAGTCAACCACCAACAGATTTTTTACAACCGACATCGCAGACAATAAGTCCCAGTGGTTCAACAAACACAATTAGCTTTACAGGTAGTCTTCTCCCTGGAGAAGTTTTTGTCGTTTATTTGGGTATTGTTGCAAAGTGTGGTGTTAACACCATTGGAGGCAATTTATTTCCAAATTATAACCTAAGTTATGAAAGATGGCCATGTGGAGGATATAATGGGATCTCAACTTTTACCTGTCCTCCAAATGCAAAAGGTGGCTGGGTGCCAAAACAAGGAACTTATCAGTTAGATAGTACATCAGTCCCATTAAATAATTATATATATAAACCAGCATTGGTTATAAACAGTCAAGGAACACCACCTACTGTTTACTTAGGAGATACTGTACATAGAAGTGTAACTATAATTCAAACAGGTCAGTTAGCATCTTTAGATAGTTTGTATTATAGAGATGTATCTTCATCATCAATTCAAATCATACCAACTAGTGTAATGGTTAATGGTATAAGTGTACCAGTAAGTGCAATTACATTTAGTTCAAATGGAAGTATGTCCTTACCAATAGTTTCCTCTATTTACGATGATGACGCAACAGGGCTATTTGATGAACAAGATACCATTATCGTAGAATATGATATTATTGCAAGATGTCCAGAAGGGCAGAACAGTAGTATTATAAAAGCATCATGGGGTTGTCCTCCATCAGGTACTTGTCAAACAGCAAATGCAAACTACTCTTATATTGTTGATTTAGGAGTAGACTTCAATTTAACAAGTGTAGAAACAAGTACTCCATATAGTTGTCAAGATAATATAGGTTCTTTTAGTTATTTAATTACTAATGCTTCAACTTATGATGTAGGATTAGATACTAATGCAACAATGAATAATTTAGTACTAAGCATTGATACAAGAACTTGTGGCTTGTTCGACTATAATACATTTTTTGTTGTATATAACGGAACTCAATATCCAATAACACCTACCTCTACATTAGGAAGTGTTAAAACATTTAACTTAAGTACATTATTGGCAACTATAAATCCAAATGGAAATTTAGAGGTTAATGATAGTTTAAGATTTAATGTATATTATTCTTCAGCGTGTAATAGTAGCTGTACAGTAAATTGTGTTGGAGATTGCAGAAAACCATATACTACACTATCATATAAAGATAAGTGTGATAAAACTTATTCTAAACAATATCACAACTTAGGTTTAGGAAATGATGGAATGAGAAGTTTAGGACTTATACCTTGTTATAATATGGATATAAGTTTAATAGAAGAAGTTGAGGTTGGAGCGTGTGATAAAGGAAAGCTTACATATGAAATAGACTTATCTGAATTAAACGATACTGTTGGAAAGTTTATCTTTAACTTAAATACACAAAGTTGTCCATTCTATAATATAAGTGCAGTTTATGTAAACGGAGTAAGCGTTCCATTTACACCAGCAAGTGGAACAGGAACTGTTGCTGTAGACTTAACAAGCAATACAATAACAATTCCTGGTTTTTATGATAACATTCATACAGACCAATCTACAATCACTGTATCTTATGATTTAGAGTATGTAACAGACGCAGCTCCTTGTACTTATCCAACATTCCAAGTTGCAGCATATGAGTTTTGTCAATCTAATATCAATCAAAAATCACTTCAATATAGTGGATATGATATCAACACAAAATATGAATTGATAGATTATGATGGTTGGGTAACTTCTACTATGTCTGGCTACGAAATGTTCGGATTTTGTACTCCAGGATATTTCGAATACAAATCTTATAACTTAATAGAAGATACTATTGGAAACATTCAAATATGCTTAGATATAAAATCTTGTGGTTTATATGAAATAGATAGTGCAACAGTAAACGGAGTGAGTATTCCAAATAGTTTATTATCTTATAGTGGAAATAATGTTTGTATTAACTTAGCAGATATTAATACTACTTTAGCGACTCAACTTGGTTTTTATGACAACGATGGAGATGGATTTTTAGATGAAACTAACGATACTATAACCACAAAATTCTATTCTAGTATTCAATCTCCAATCTCTAATTTTGCTGAACAATGTAATTATCCAGACTATACTATAAATTATGACCTTTGTGGTGCATTAAGAGAGTCATCAAAACTATCAAATAGTGGTTTAAGTACAACACAAAAAATAAGTTTAGGAACAAGACCTCAAGCAATTCTTACTTATAATACTGCTTTAGCTACACTAACAGGATCTACATCTTCTACAATGCAGTTCTGTCAAACAAACACAGTGGCATATAATGTTAATATTAGTCAGTTAGATTCAATATTAGATGCTGCAATTTACTTAAGTCAAGGTACTTGTGGTATTTATGATTTTGATGTAGATAATGTAAAAATTAATGGAGTACTTATTGATGCAAGTTTAATTAACTACAACCAAACAACAGGGCTGTTATCTATCAATCTTGTTAATAGTAATAATAGTATTGCAATTCCAGGATTAGTAGACCTAGATGGTGATTCATTTAATGATGATGCAAATGCTAATTTCAATATTGTGGTAGGTGTAATTCCAACTACAGCTGGCTCAAATACTTGTTGTTTCTATCCAATACCAAGCATTGCATACAATCAATGTGCTGGCTTTAGAGATAGTTCTTATGCGGCTACTGGCGGACCAACAGCTCAAGCACAACTTTGTGTGCCAACTACAAGACCAAGTACTTTAGTAAGCTTCCAAGGTTATGAAGGAAATGGAGAATGTGATTACGATTATATAGACTATCAAGTACAACTATCATCAAATGCTATTGCAGATACTATAGAAGAAGTTCAATTAGTTTTAGATACAAGAGGTTGTAACTTATATGCTATAGATGGAATAGAAATTAATGGAACCATGTTAACTGGTTCTATTATTAATTATAGTGGTGGCGTATATACTGTTGATTTAAACAATAATACAGCAGCAATCTCAAATATTATAGATGGTTATGATGCAGATGGAAATATAGATGCCGCTATTGGAACACTTAATATTAGATGGAGAGTAGACAGACAAGGCGTTGTTACTAATACTTGTTTATATCCAACATTTAAATTGCGTTATGAACTTTGTGAATCTGATTTATTTACAGATTCTATTCGATACAGCGGTCACTTAGCTACAGATTCTATTAACTTACCAATCAATACAATTACAACAGTTAGTGTAGATAGCTTTAAATATACACCTGCAGGCTATTGTGCTAATGGTTACATAGACTATTTTGTAGACCTTAACCAAATAGATACACTTGGTGGTTTTAAATTTGTTTTAGATACAAGAAATTGTAACTTTTACGATATAGATAGCGTTTATATAAATGGTAGTGTAGTTCCTGCTTCTGCTATTACTGTAGATGCTCAAAGAAAATGGACGGTTAATTTAACAAACAATACAACTCCTATTACAGGAATGCTTAATTCTGGTACTGATGGAGATGCATTTATTGATGAATTTACTACAGATTTTACAATCCGTTTTGTTCTAAACTTAAAATGTCAAGCTAGTGGTTCTCTAGAAACTAGAGGATACCAAAACGGAGGAGCTTCTTGTCAAGCATATGGAGATATGTGCTACGAACCAGATGCTAAATTCTATTTTGAAAGATGTCATGGTCAAATTATAGATTCTACTATTAATTGTGATGGAAGTCCAACAGGTCAAGGAGATAATTATTGCAACTTAACCAATAGTCAAAGAACTAAAATGATTGATGAAAGAATCAATCTAGATGTTCCTTCAGGACCATATACATTATATGATAGAGTTACCACTACATCACTAGGTGGTGGTAATTTACATACTTTTAGATATGATTATAGACACTATGGTATAGCAGATTGTCCTAATGATACATCTATCGTTTTTGAAGTTTGTATGCCTTATGCTGAAAATAGAAGACATGCAGATTCTATGCGTGCTAATTTTAATGCTTCATTCTTTGGAACTGACTACTATAGATTTACAGAAATTAGTGAAGCAGACTGGTTAAGTTTAAATCCAGCTTATTTAGGACATAAATTTGATACTGTTCAAAATGGTGGCTTAGATTCAATAGTTTGTTTAACTATTTATTTAAGCGAAATTGAAAACACACCATATGGCGGAACAAATGATATTCCAATTAAATTTGTAACTAATGGTTACGGTCCAAGTTACCCTTGTGCACCATATCCAATAGAAGGAACTCCACTTGTGGGTTGGATAGATAATGCAACAGTTACCTATACTTGCAAACAAACAGATGGTACTACTTGTTGTGAATTCTTAAGATCTTGTAGTGGTAGACAAACATACCATGGTGGTTCTAGAGAAGAGTGTCCTTGTTTAGTAAACTGGGAAAGTTACGATGTGTCTAGAATTAGTGAGGGATATGTAGATAGCACTCTAACTCGTCTAAATGATCCATTAGGTAGTACAAGTATCTCTGCAAATTGCGATACTGTAAAAGTGTCTACAAAAGTTAGCTTTGAGTTTGATACAGCTTTAGCATCATTTATTTGGGTAAATGACCAATATGCTACAGGTGGTTCTCCTCGCTTTAACGATCCTTTAGATTATTTAGGAATAGATAGTATTTATATTAAAGATGCAGCAGGAACACTAGTTCCAATATCTAAATCTTGCGTTACAAGAATAACAAGAGATTTAGGAACAAGAATTATAGATACTTTTGTTTTAAATATACCATGTACAGGTAGAGAAATTTTTGCAGGAGATAGTCTATATTTTAATACCTTATATAAGGTCAATACCAGTCAAGCACCAAAAACTTGTGGTATTAAAAACTATAACTTTACAATGAGAACTACATTATATCCACCAAACGGAGAGTATAATGTAATTAGATATAATAGCGATACTACAGAAATTATTTATCAAACAAAATATTTCTGCGATCCAATCAACTATAGAGGAGAAGCATATACCATTACTAAATATCAAAACGATAGTGTCTTAGTAGAAATAGACCACCAACAAGAATTAGACTGTAAAATATCAATAGAGTCTACAATTAGAAACCTTTGCGAAAATGGTGGAGGAAGCGATCCTTTACCTAGTGAGTTCAGACCTCAATATTACCTAGATAGTATTGTGTTATATTTTAATGGTTTAAGTTTAGATACACTACCTCAAATAACACTTGCAACGAATACGAATACTTATATTATTGGCTCTAATACAGGAGATGATATTAGTGTATCTCATCCAACAGCAACAACTACAAAAATTGTTTTATATAACAATGGTAACAATTGGCCAATAAAAGAAAACAGCTATATAGACAATGAAATTTTGTATACTTTAAATGCAATTTTTGAATATGAGGGTTGTTGTTATGCTGTCGAAGACAACAGCACAGCAACTATAAATTATTATTATGAAGATTTACCTTTTGGTTGTTCGCCAAGAGTAAAATCTGCAATTGATACCATAACTCCATTTAGATTTGATGATTTTGGTATAACTGCTACAGAATTGAATTATGACTTAGGTTGTAGAGCAGATTTAGAGTTACAAGTAAACAATATTTGTTCTGGTAACTTAGCAGACTGTTATCCTACAGATGGTACAAATATGTTGTTTGAGCCAACTTATCAAGGAGATTCTTTAATTATTACTATTCCAGCTTTAGTAGACTCTTTAGGTACTGCTACTGTTTGTACTAAAGACGGAACTTGTTCTACAGTAGGTGATAATGCAGGTGAAATTATAGTAAGACAAAACCTTACAACAGAAACTACAGAAATCGTTCTAGTTAATGTTAGTAACGACTGGCCTATTTTGTATGATACACTTGGAGCACCAGACTCATTATATATTGTAAACTTATCATATACTTGGGTGTCTTGTTGCTATACATACAACCAAGATACTACGCAATTAGGATTCGATTTCTATTACACAGCACTTTCTGCTGGTTGCGATTCAAGAGTAACTTCAGATGAACAAGTTGTTGTTAACCTAATTGATGGCTCAAGATTTGATGTGAATGAAAGTTTAGAATTATTAGCAAATTGTGCAGTAAAATTAAAAGGAGAAGTAGAAACACCATGCGATCCACAAGGAGGTGCTAATGCTTGTTATCCTTCATTTATTCTACCAATTTATAATGTTGACTCTATAATCTTAGTAATAGAAAATCAACAATTTATTATAAACGAAGATTCAGTTAAAATAACAACACCTTATGGTGGTACTTATACTGTAAATGCAGCAGATGTTACGGTTACAACTGTAGGAAGCAATACCATAGTGGCTATTTACAATGATGGAAACTGGGGAACACTAGATGATACGATTTCTGGAGCCAATGCAGTACTGTTCTCTTACGAATTAACTGCTGGTTTTGCTACATGTTGTTATCAGTTTGCAGAAAATGCAAAATATACATCACAATATTATTTATCATCTACAGGAAGTTCAAGCATTTGTATTAATAAAGCAATTGGCGATTCTGTAAGATTTGATAACTTAGAAGACAATGCACAGTTTAGCATTGACCAAGAAATTGCAAACTTAGAAGGATGTCAACTATCAGTTTCTTCTACTGTTTTCCACGACTGTAATACCGCTTGTTATGATCCAATAGTAAGACCAGAATATGGTATTGATTCAGTAGTAATTCATGTGCAAGGAGCCGTAATGGATACTTGTGGTCCAATATATTTTAATACAATGCTTGTGTCTAATTTCTTAGTGCCAAGTTCAGATATTAATTTATCAAACGATGGAGATAATACAACCATTACATTGACCAATGTAAGTAATACTTGGCCAACATTTGTAGACTCTATTTGGGTGGTAGGAACAGAAGTATTTAATGTAGACGCTACACTTTGCTATACAGAATGTTGTTACACAGTAGATGCTGGTGCTTTCGTCTCTACCGATGTTTATTTAGATAGAATTTATACTGGCTCTTGTTTAAAAGACACCTTGTCAGCTTTAGATAGTATTACTTCTTTAAGCAATACAGGAGCAATAATAGCCAATGTAGTTTTTGAACAATCTCCAGGTTGTCAAGCAGCATTTCAAGCAGAATTATTATACGACTGTCCTTCTGGAAATTGTCACTCTGCGGTATTCGAACCAAGCTATGTTTTAGATTCGGTTAAATTTATTTTAGATGGTGAATTATTAAATCCAATTACCAAACTATATGTAGATAGTGCAGGAGTTATTGTAGACTCTATTGCAGAGTCTCAATTTATTACAGAACTAATAGGCGGTCAATATTATATTACAGTAGTATATCCAGAGTCAAGTAGAACTCTTGTGTTTGATGATAACAATATTTATACATACAGATTATTTGTAGACTTCCAATACCAAGAATGTTATGCTTTAGACAAAGAAGTTGAATACGATTTCCAAGCATTTTACCATGAGTTAAATGCAAAATGTCAGTCTAGTGTTTTAACAGAAAGTGGAATGATTGAAATAGTAAATAACGCATCAGTTACAATTACTCCAATTGCCTATTTTGATAATCCACAATACAGTTTAAATAGAACAGCAACATGGGTTTACGATGTTTGTAAAGAAGGCAATACACCACTGCTTTGGACAGGATTACAACATAGTTCTGGAATAGCAAATATAGTTTTCCAAGAATTAGATCCAAATGATATAACACTGTCTACTGTATTGCAAACATATACCAATACTAATCTTACACCAAACCAAATATTAGTTGGTTTAGGAGATAGCTCTGATTGTGTTAGAATTAAAGTTACTGCAGATATTATTAGCTGTGCAGACCAATATGTTACTATTTATGCAGGCGTAACTTGTTTTGAATATCCAAAAACAATACATAATGAATTTGGTGTAGACTCTATGTGTACCGTAACTTCTGTAGACACAAGTTTTGTTCAACTAGCAGAGTCAGATATGGCAATCACTTTCTTAATTGACGAAACATCAGATGGTTTAGAACTTTGTGATACGATAGATTTTGTATTAGAACTTAAAAATATATTACAAGGATATACTTTCTTCCACGAACTAACCTTTAATATGCCAGATGCATATATACAAGTACCAAGCTCTTGGGGCTTTAAATATCCATTCAATAGAACAAACGATACAACAGCAGCTGGCTTAACTACATTTTCTAGTATAGCAATGCCAACTCTTGTTGGTGCAACACCTGGTCAACCAGGTATGAGTACTTACAAAATAGATATAGCAGACTTAAGTACTTTACTAGCCGATAATGGCTTACCAGGTGCAGGGGCTTTTGCTCAAGACACAGCACAATTTGCAATTAAATTCCAAGCAGTAACAACTTGCGAAGCTGCAACTGCCTTTAAACCAATAGAATTGGTCGCAAAAGCAGAAGGTGTTTGTGCCGATGATATCATCACGGTAAGAGGCAATACAGCGAAACCAATTGTGGGTGGTATTGACTTTAGTGCATTGAATTCATTTATTATGGTACCAAGCGATGCAAGCTTTCCTTCTCGTTCTGCGAGTAGAGTTTTTGCAGCTTGTGTAGGAAACGGACAAGAAGTAGGATATACAGTATTTCCAAGTATTCCATTTACAACACCTCAACCTGGTGAAAAATTATGTTGGACAATGCCTCCAGGACTAGAATATGTACCACAAACAGGAGTTAATCAATTTGGGTGGGATTATAGTACTGTAACCACTACTTCTTTAGGTGGCGGATATACAGAAGTATGTATAGATGTTCCTAATACCGTTTTATCTCCAGCAATGGCATTAGAGATGCAATTTAAATTTAGCGATACTGCTGGTTGTGGATTGTATCCTTTAGATATTGTATCAAGAATTGATGCTACTATAAATTGTGTAAGCAACAATCCTTCCGATAGTTGTACTATTTCACTAGTAACCAACTCAAATGGTACAGATACCTTCAATTTACAAGGTATTTTAGAAGCTCAAAACCTTGGTTTAAATGCTACAATGTCTTGTGGCAATAACGACAGCTTAACTATAAATGTAAATGGCTTTATTTTTGTTCAAGACAATTCATTTGCAGACCAAACACATATAGATACACTCTTTGTTAAAATATTTGGAGATGTTAATGCCAATGGTATTTACGATCCAAGTTCAGACACAGTAATAGGTGTAGTAAAACATGTGATGCCAACATCACAACCAAATGGCAATTGGCCACCACAACTAATTAGTATTAATAAAACAATTTCATATGGAGATGGCAATGTGCCTATTTGTCCACTATTATTAACTGTAGATGCTGGCTTAACTTGTGCTTGTGGTTCTAATCCATTAGAAATTAATTTAATTCAAAATAACTTAGCAGGTAATGATGCTATTGTTTGTCCAGAAGAGATAGTACCATTAGGTTGTAACTTACCACAAGGCAGTGCATATCGTTACCAATGGGTTAACTTAAGTGGAGATGTCAATAGAATTTACTTAAGCAATGACACGATACCAAATCCAGTATTTGAATACACAGGAACATATCCTACAAGCAATCAAACATTCTGCTATCGTTTAGAAATGCGTATTGGTGATGACGCTGCTTGCGTATTCACAGATGATGTTTGTATTACGATTAAAGGAAAATCTCCAGGAGAACCATTCCTCTATGCTTCAAATAATGAAACTTGTATTAATGCGACAACGGAGTTTGAGATTGATTTTGATGGCGTTAAAGATGATATTATATTTACAGTAGATATAGATGGAGGAACAATAATTAATATCGATTCTTCTTCTTCAAATTATTGGACTTATTCAGTTGAATGGAATACCATAGGTCAGAAAACCATTAAATTATTTGTAGAAGATACAGCCGGCGGTTGTTCTATTTTCTTAGAAGATTCTATAACTATTAATGCCATTACAGACACCATTTTGCTTACAGCTTCTTTCGAACCTGCTGCTTGCGGTGCTTGGGATGTTAATGTTAATTATGATGTAGCAGTTGATGTAGATAGTATTTTTGTTAATGGAGTATCTTCATTACTTCCACGAAAAGGGTATTATGAACTAGTTGAATACTCTACTTCAAATGGTCAAGATTTATTTTCATATAACTTTAATGGATTTCCTCCATATCGTTTTCCATCTATTTCTCAAGTTACTTTAACTGATGGCAATACTGCTTCAGATTGTATGGGGTCTACTCAGAATAATAATACTTCTATGCAAAACTATATAATAGATTGTTTAGAGGGCTATGTAGATAACCTTGATATGACTATTAATGCAACGGTTTTATCTTCAAATGGTCATTTAGATGATATACAGATAAATACACAATTGAACAATATATTATTGCCTAGTTATGCTTTTGCAGATAAATTTAGACTTTTCTTTGAAGATGTTAGTGGCGTAAATATATATATGTTCTTTGAGCATAGATGGTCTAATGAAATTACTATACCTAAAGTTTGCGATACCACACTAAACATCCAAGTTTATGCTGGTTGTGGTTACAAAGACACCACCATTACAGTTCCTGCTTGCAGAACTACCGATAGTTTAATTTTAAACCTAGAAGCCAATGGTGGTTTAGATTGTTATGGAAGACCTAAAGGTCCATTTGCAGATCCTAATAATGATCCTTATAATAAACCAATTCTTTACTCTGTTACTTCTTCTACAGGTGCATCTGTTCACATAGATAGTATCAGAGTTACTTCTACTCCTATTTATTGGAATGGACCAAATATGCCTGCTTTTCCATATAATAATGTTGTGGTTACTAATGTAAATACAGACTATACTGGTTATCTTCAAATGTTTACCAATTATTCTTTGGCGGGTACATACTACATGTTTGTATATACAGAATGTGGTACTTATATAGATTCGTTTGTTGTGGAAGCTAGTCCAGATACATTTAGCTATAATCTTACCTACAATGTACTTGATACTGCAACCAACTGTTTAGGTAGTACTGTTTCATACTGTATTAATGCCAACGAAAATATAGATAGTATTGTTATTGGCGGCATTAAATACTTTGATAAAAAATATAATGATATATATTATACTAATAGGTACATGCCTAGTTATTATAATATGTCAACACCAACACCTGCAACATATTCTTGTTCTGGTAATAATTTAACAACGCTACCATATACTAATATTCGTGTGGCATTTCCTATAACTAAACCTTCAAATGGCTCTATTGTGCAATTGGGATATACTAGAATTACAGCACCAACCAGTACAGCAACATATGTTACAACACAAGGGGATAATAGAGCGGTCATTAATAATGAAACAGAATTATTAGCAATGATGGATTCATTATTGAATGCCAGACTAAGAACATATGATCCAGGATATTATATAAATCTTAAAGACTATTCTACTGTTTATACGCATACACTTACCTGTGGCATCAATACTTATAAAGTAATAGATTCTATATATTATAATTATGTAGGTAATGTAAAACTCTTAGAATCTGATTTTGTTATCTATGATAATGAATATTCAGATATAGACCATTATAATGCATATTTTGTCGCTGGTAATTTTTCATGGGGTAATTATTCCGCAGATAATATAACTTCATATACTTATGTACAAGATTCTATCTTCTGCGATACTATTCAAGTACCAGAAGGCGGAATAGTTCCAGTACAAATTTATACAGCTTGTGGTGTTCATGATACCTTTATTACACTACCAATTATTCCCAAAGACAGTATCATCTTTGAAGGGGAGGAAATTACTAATGCAACAAGTTGTGATGATATTGGTAAGTATGGAATAAATATTACGGCTACTACCAATATAGATAGTGTTATACTTACAGGACCAAATGGCTATAGAACAGTTAATTATCCTAATGAAGAATTTTATGCTGCTATATATGAAGATCTAGCTGTAGGTCCTTATACTCTTTGTACATACACACTATGTAACGATACCTGTTACGAGTTTGCCGTTCAAAGCGAAACAGATGCAGCTCTTGTAAACTTTGATATTACAGCACCACAAACCTGCTTAGACCAAGGTACATTGACTTATGATGTACTAAGTCTGTCTGGAATAGATAGCGTTAGAATTGGTGACCAAACATTTTACGAAGCACACTTTGACTATACTATTGCACAAGCAACTACAGCAAATGCGGGTAATACCATCTCTACATGTACCGATGCTGATGCCTTTAAATTCCCTTTAAAATTAGGATATCCTGCTGGTTCTACAGCTACAAATACAGTTCCTATTAATATTCAAATAAAGAATACAGAAACAGGAGTAGCAACAACTTATACTAGAACAATAGTTTATAATCAATACAGTCCTACTATAAATAATTTACAAGAATTAAATGAGTGGTATAACGAAACATTTAATTCAATTAATCCAAATATTCACTTTGATTTTAATTTAGAATTAGATTCATTAATTTGTTCTGGTGAATCGGTTTATACCATAAAAAGAGCTGCTTTTACTATGAACTCTACAAAAGGGGTACTAAGTGGTTATACTCCTGATTATAATTTTAGGTATGTTAATGTAGTAAACAATTCAGTGCTTTATCCACTTATTTATCCAAATTTCCTTACCACTTTTAATAACTATACAAGTGCAGGTTTAGCTACCTACACACATCAACAAGTGCCATCGCCTTCTTGTATTGTAGAGTCGGGCAGAACACAACCTTTAACACTTACTAATGAAGGGTATTCTGTTTCTAACTCAAATTACGATACTTGGAACTATTATATTGCTCCAGGTAGTGCTCAAATGGCTAAGTATAATACCAATTATGATAATGCTAATTTGTATGGCAATACAGAGTTGGAGTGGAATGACAATGATTCTGTTGTATTGAGTTTCCAACTACCTTATGCTGCGGCTGCTTCTGTAAAATATATTGGTTTTTCAACAGCAAAATCAATGTCAAATCGTAATACTTTATTCAATACTTCGATTCAACCAATGTGGGGTCTTGCAACAGGTAATGCTGGATCTTCAGTTTTTACATGGGATAGAAGGATGATTAATCCTGCTACAACTTATGATAGTTATTTATCTACCATTGGAATGGTTGGCACTAATTCTCCATTTTTAACGATTAATATATCAGCTAGTGATACTATAACTTTAGTACTTAGTAAAGCAGACAATAAGTTTAAGATTCGTACTTCTGCGGGTTTAAATTATTTAGCAGACTTACCTGCTTGGGTAGATTCTATTACACATATATATCCTGTTGTTTCCGTTGGGGCTACTAGTTCTCTAGACTCTGTCTCTTTCACAAATATGACAGTTTCTTCTTCTTCTTGCGAAACATACTACTACCAAACACAAGCACGCACGCTTAACTTAGAGCCAGGTACTTATCCGGTTACGGTATATACACATTGTAACACATTAGATACTTTTATTACCATACCAGAAGCTCTTGATACTTTGGATGTTGTAGCAAGCAATATCATTGGTTCTTCTAACTGTTTAGAAACAACCTTAGGGGGTGTAGACTTAACTATTTCTGCAAACAGTACTCCAGTTAAAATTAAATGGTCTGGCACAGAAACCGATTCTGTAATCATTAATACAACACTAAATGACTCACTAATTGAAATTCGAGGTATTCCTGCTGGCTCATACACATTTACTGTAAGTACACCTTGTGCAGACACTACTTTTACTATAGTTATTCCAGAAACAGAAATAGATACTGTGGGCTTAACAGCAATGTTACAACCAAATCCAATCAACTGTGGAGATACTGCTTGGCTGGTATACTCTGCTAGTGCTACTAGCGACATGACAGTTCTATTAGATGGTATTCCTTATAATGTCGATTCAACGAAAATATGTAATACCACATACAATACAAATTATATTAAACCACACCTTTATGAACCTTGGGCAGATGCTTATAACGAAACTATTTTATCTTTTTATTCATACGATGCGACACTTACAGATCAAACTACGCCAGATGATAATTATATAAATGGCTTTACTATGTCAGAGTCTGCTTTCGAAAGTTCTTTCTCTTTTACAGAAGGCATAGGCGGAGGTGCAAATTCTTTTTATAATATCTTCATGATTCAAGATGCAGACACTGCCAGTATATTTAATCATAATTTATATTATAATACAAATTTAACATCAGGATACACACATCTTCCAACGATTCAGGTAGTATATGATCAACAATCGGCAGATTATATTCGAGTTAATTATCCTACATATTCAAATAATGGATCGGTACAAGTATTATACTATGCTACTTCTATTGTAGTAAAAAATATTACTTGTACTTATAAAGAAGACACCTTAAGTATAAACTATAATGGAACAGAAATATTTAAACAGCCATTTACAATGGATAAATCAAAAGGGAAGTTCCGCTGGGGTATTCAAAATACAGGAAATGCTGGATTCTTAACACCTCGTTCTTACTTTACAGATATTCGTTTTGCTAGTTATGATCCTATTTATAACTGCATTCAAAATGATTCTATACCACTAACAAGCACGGGCTATCATACACTTAGTATCCAAACAGCTTGTGGTATTAAAGACACAACAATTTATTTAGAGGTGTTAACAAACGATAGCATTATGTTCGATATAGATATTTCTAATGCTGGCGTATCATGTATAGACTCTATTACTTCTAGAGGGCTTCTAGTTTTAGATGTTTATAGTAATAATAATGTTTTATTTGACAGTGTTATCATGTATGGACCAGAACAATTGGTTGAAAATAATGGGTCTAGTATTGACACAACAAATTTTGACAATTATAGATTTGTTGTATTTGGTGGTAATTATAATAAAATTCTAATTCAAGATTACACAAAAAGTTTAATACCTGGCACTTATACAATATATGCGTATACCAAGTGTAAAATAGACAGTGTTACCTTTACAATAGGGATAGATTCTTTACAAAATAATGCAGTATTTGCAAATCCATATTTTTATATAGAGAATCTCACCTGTGCGGGTTCCAATTTAGGGGATTATTTTGGTTATGCAGAGTTTGATCAAGATATATTTATGCCTAATTTTATTGATAGCGTATATATTGTTAAATATAATTTTAATGGAGATACGAATATTCTTTACCAATATCAAGAATATCCTAACAATTTAACATATATGTTAGATTATACATACTTTAATGTTTATTATGGAGAGAAGTATTATGTTAGAGTAACTGATATATGTGGAAATGTGTATGATTCTATATTTGAGTTTACTGGTCTTCCTATTCTAGTAAATACAGAGGTACTTGAGTATGCTTCTTGTGATACTGCCAATGTAGTACTAAATATTCAAAGCATTACCCCTAGTGATGTGTTATACTATGGTACACTTAATAATCCGTCAATAATAGAAATACAGTTGGATGGCAATAGTATCGTTAGTTATCCAGTTGAACAAATAGATAATTATTTGGGTATTGGTATTGGTTTTGGATCTGGATCTGTTATCAATAATAAAGCAAGACAAGGAATTCCTTTCCCTTATATTGGAGATTTTGTAGTTTATACACAAAACCCTACTGATACCTTTACCTTGTCTGGTGTTTTCAATACACCTTCAGCGTTTATTCAACAATTACAAAGCTTTATGCGAACTAGTTTAGGAACAGATGAACTTTATATTAACAACAGTCCATACGGCACATATGTTTATGAATCAGATTGTCCAAATTATGATAGCATAATTACGCAACTATCTATTCAAGTCCGAAATGTCCAAAATTATAGTGTATCACCAGCAACTCGGCTTGGCTTTATATATAATAGAGTTAGCAATACAGGAGGCAGTATAGGGAGTAATTGTACTGCATTAACACAAGGCAACAATAATGCAGCAATAGGTAACGCTATACTTTTCCATATAATAGGGGCTGATCCTTATACAACATATAGCGAAATTGGCTTTGATCCTTCAAGCTATATAGATACTTTAAGCTTAGCAGTAGGTTGTCATGATATTTCAATTACATATAGTACGCCTTATGTGGGAATTTGTACTTATGATACTACCATTTGTATTTCACCAAAAGAAACTATTATAGATTTAGTTCCAGCGATTACTGCTGCAACAAGTTGTGGTGCATCAAACGGAAAAGTGGTATTCACAGCTAGTTCTACAGATACTATCTACGGTATTTCATGGACAGGTAATTCTACTGGCTCAGTTTCTTTTGCAAATCCAGATACTGTAATTACAGATAGTATTACAAACTTACGACCAGGAGTATATCAATTAATAGTACAGGCAACTTGTGGTTTCGATACAATAGAAATAGAAATACCAAATGCTAATCCAGATCCATTAATAGCTGCCGTTACACCTTCTTTTGATTGTAATACTAATTCAGGTCAATTAACAATCGATTGGGCAGCAATCAACGATGCAGTAGATTCAATTTATATTACAAGTACAGTTGGCTATGATACTGCTTTTGCCGTAGGCAATTATGCAGGTGGAGCAAACATATTTAACTTATATCCAGGATTCTATACGGTAACATTCGATAGATATTGTGCAGATACAAGTATTAGAGTGTTACTTAAAAAAGAATGTCCACAAGAATGTGGTGTATCTATAACTAACACAAGTATAGTAAATACTAACTGTAGCTTAAGCAATGGTTCTGCTTTTGTAGAGTATGTTACAACAGGATCTACTAGTGCTACAATTTCTTGGTACAGTATGCCAAATAATGTATTCATTATATCAGGCACCAACTTAATTACTGGTTTAGATGCAGGTATCTATAAAGTAGTAGTAAGCAATGGTACAGATTGTGCAGATAGCTCAACTTTTGCAGTAACCAATGCATCTACTGCAGATACAAGTACAAATATTTCTTTTGCTTTAGATAATCAATGTAGAAGACCAAATAGTCCAATAAATATATTACTAAGTAATCCAAGCTGTAATAATTGGAAATGGTACGATACAGAATCAGGCACAGAAATTACACCAAGCAATGGTATAATAGAAGGTTATGCTTCTTTCATCGCTTCAGACTTATTAAGTGATAATATTTATGGTGTTTGTGATGATGATCCTAATTGTCCGGTATATATGGATGTATCATTTGTTTATATACCTTCTAGTAATGGTTTAACAACAATCTTTGCACAAATAGAAGGAACACAGTTAGCTACGCCTGCTTGTGAAGAAAGAGATACTACACTCATAAGTATTTGGGTAGATCGAATTTATACTCGTATAGATGATGTTAATTCTCTAGAATATGCAGATAGTGCTAGTGTAATGGCTGGAGCTGATGCAGTGTACAATTTTGTATGGACAGACATGTATGGCAATGTAGTAGGTACTGGTCCTTATTTGGCAAATGTTCCTTATGGAAATTATTCAGTAGAAATAACTTATGATAATCCAACTACATTCTGTGAAGAAAGAGCATTTGCTAAGTATAATTATCTGCCAACAAGTACAGAATGTCAGTATATACCACAAGCACTAATTATGCCAAACGGACTTGGAAGAGATAGCTGTTTTAATGATGGAACTTATAGTGGTTTCATGCAGATTCTTCTACATACAAGCATTGGTGTTTACACAGTAGCTCCTTTTGATTTTGAATACCAATTACTTGATTTAGAGGGTAATTTGATCGCTTCTGGTACAGTATATGAAGGTCAATCACTAGACAGTATAGAAACAAATGCAGTGTTTGATTTCAATAATAGTACTAATTCAGTTGAATTTAATTTCGTTATTTATCCATTAGAGCCATTTGTTTTACCTTGTGGAACAATAGAAGCAGGTTGTCCTAGCTTAGGCGTTGGTAATCTTACATGTACAGTTTGTAGTGTACTTAACAATCCAGAAGTTACCATAAACATTACGCGTCAACTATTAAGCGATTGCGAGAATACAGGTATTTGTGATGGTGAAATACATATTACAGGTATAGATTACATTCTGATTGATGGAGATACTTACTCAAATACAGCACAAAACTTAGATAACTTTAACTTCGTATGGTATAAAGACAATGTTGTACAACCATTAATGGAAGGTCCAGATCAAACTGGTTTGTGTGCAGGTACTTACCAAGTAGAAATATATGGTACGAGCAATGGCTGTGAAGCATATAGAGGTACACAAACTATTGTAATCGAAACAGTAGATACTATAGACTGTCCTCAATGTCCAGACAGTATTGGTTTAGAAATTATTGCAGCTCAACCAGATTGTGGTCAGTTCAATGGTAGTATTTCAGTAAATATCAGCTATCCAGATCCAGATACACTAACAAGACCTTTAACTTACTATATCAGTCAGTTCCCAGGTCAGTATCCACCAGCTATTACAGGCAATGGCGGAACAGATAACTTTAGAAATAACTTACCTTCTGGTACAGAACCTTACTACATTCTGGTACAAACAGCAGATGGTTGTTTCTCAGATACTATACCATACTTATTATTACCACAAGGTGGCGATACAGCAATTAGTCCTTTTGTTACTATAACACCAAGTACTAATTGTGGTCCAGCTAATGGTAGCGTAACTATCTACAAATATGCAGTTATTGGAGATAGCACACACTATGTATGTATTGATCCAACGGTTGGTTTACAAAAAATTGATGGAGGCACATTAACACCAGTTAGTGTAAGCGTTCCTTTAGTAACATCAAATACTTATAACAATTTAGAACCAGGTCAATACCTAGTAATATTACAACCAATAGCAATGTGTGCAGCAGGTAACAGTGGTAACACATGTGCTTGTCCAGCAGTAGGTTGTCCTTTAATCGACACAATTACAATTCCAGTAAGCCCAACTGGCTTTACAGCAACAATAGATACTTTTGATGTATCTCAATGTGGCTTAAAAGATGGTAAGTTATGTGTTAAAGCACATAATGGTTTAGGACTATATTATTTCGTATTAACTGGAGGAGATTTGACACAGCCAGTTAAAATTGGTAGTGCATCAGCACCAGTTACTACAGACTCAGTTTGCTTTAGCAATTTAAGTTTTGGAGATTATACAGTGAATGTATTTACTATGGCAACTGTTGGTGGTAGTACTTGTACAGATGTTGTAGAAGCTACTATTCAAATTACAGAGTTTAATCCAAGTGCAGACTTTGTATTAACTAACTTAACTTGTTATAATAGCAATACAGGTTGTATTAGTAAGTCTACAGTAGTAGATCCTGCGGTTATTGTTTATATAATAGATGAAAAAGGTAATTTAAATCCAGCAGACGACGATACGGTGGCTACTTGGAACTCAAGCATGTCTTTACCACTTCAAGTTTGTGGATTACATGCAGGAGAATATAAAATAGTTCAAGTAACCGAAGATTATATTTGTTCTAATACAGAACGAGTTACATTAACTCAACCTACAAGAATCTCATACTCTTACAACTATGCTTCACCAAATTGTGGTCTAAAAGATGGTAGAATTACTATCAATGCTACAGGAGGTACACCAACATATGAGTACGGCTGGATTGGTATTGGCAATTCTGCTACAGATACTGTTTGGACAACCAATAACACAATTGATACATTAGGAACTGGTTTCTATCAAATCGTAGTTAGAGATGCTAATGGCTGTCAAAGAACTTTAAGTGTGGTATTGACAAATCCAACTTGTCCTTGTAGATTAGATGTATTAGCAGTAACAGAAATACCAGCTGCTTGTGGTGAAAATAATGGAGAGGTAAGATTTGTATTGGTGAATGGTCAACCAACATATAGTTATACTATTACTAATGTTAGTACAGGAAGCATACTGTCTGCTAGTGGATTAACTTCACCAAATATTACAGTTCAAGGTTTAGCTACAGGTTGTTATGAAGCAACTTTTGCAGATGCTGTTTGTGAAATTGAATCTGTACCTTTCTGTATTACAGAATATGGAGGTGCTAGCTTTACTGTAGAAAATATTACAACAGCAAGTTGTGCTAGTGCAGATGCGTGTATAGATATAGTTCAAACAGTATTTACAGCACCATATACAGCAATTGTTAGAGATATTGATGGAAACACACTATACAGTGCTTCTAATCAAACAGATACAACTTTAAATATTTGCAATTTACCAGCGGGTACATTATTTGTTACAGTGATAGATGCCACTGGATGTACTTCTAAGAAAAGAATAACAATAGAATCTATTAATACTGGAGGCATAGATGTCGCAGTTACTAGCTTAGTTCCAGCACCATGTCCTGGAGCAGCAGGTGGAACTATCAACTTGTCAGTTACTGGCTTTACAGGTTCTTATAACTATTCTTTTGTAGATGCATTTGGAACGCCACAAGTATTTACAAATCAAACTAATAGTGTAATTTCATTAACTAACCAACAAAGTGGTATCTATGACTTTACTTTCATGGATAACGGTGGTGATGGTTGCGATACCACACTTAGAGTAATATTGCCAAACAATAGTGGTTTTGAAGCAACAGCAACAACAATCACTAATAATTCATGCTTCCAAGATGTAAATGGAGTAATTGAAATCAATATTGATACCTTAACAGGAGTTCAACCATATGTAATTTCGTATGGCAATGAAAGAGATACTATTACTAATGCAGATTTACCTTACCAAATCTTTGGCTTAACTCAAGGTATTTATACATTCACTATCAGAGGTAATAATGGTATTGGCTGTGAGAAAATTGTTGAAGATACAATTACCTCTTTACCACCATATTATATTACGCTAGAATATACAAGACCAGATGCATGTGCACCATATACTATGTGTGCAATCATCACAGGTGGAGATAGCTCGTACTCTTTATCTAATTTAAGAGTAGCACCAGGAGCTACAGGTAATGTAGAAGATGCTATAATTGATGGTTTATGTATTTCTGGTTTACCAGATGGAGAATACTTAGTAGATATCACAGATGATATTTGTTTCACAGATATTTTACCATTCGAGATTAACAATCCTCCAATTGCTTATGCTGAAGCAGGAAGTCCTAGAACTTTATGTGGAATTGAAAATGTCCTAATTTCTGGAAATCCAACGGATGAAGGATTTATTTCAACATGGGTTGCAATTACTGCTGGAGTAAGTATTATTAATACTACAGATAGTAGTGCATATGTAACAGTAGCAGTAGCAGGAACATATCAATTTGAATATGTTGTAGGAGATTCTACGATGACTTGTGTGAATAGAGATACTGTAGATTTAACTTTCTTAGCACCAATACCAGAGACGATCATTGACACAGTGATATGCGAAGGAGAGGTAGTAAGTATAGGCGGAATGGATTATGAGTACGCAGGAACATATACAACAACCTTAACATCAAGCACAGGTTGCGATAGTATAGTAACCTTAAATGTAAGTGTAAGAGAGCCAGAATATATCGTAATAGAAGGACAGATATGTGCAGGCGAAGAGATAGTGTTTAGAGACATGGCATTTACAGAAAGCGGACACTATGAGTTTATACTTCCAGCAGTAGCAGGACAGTGTGATACTTTAGTAACCGTAGATGTAGTAGTGTTAGATGGCGATACAAGCGTAGCAACAGCAAGTATGTGTCAAGGTGGAAGTACGACAGTCAATGGCGTAACCTATACATCAGCAGGAACTTACTATCAAGACATAGATAATGGTGAGTGTACAGGAGTACTAGAAGTAGTAGTAAGTGAGTTAACACCAAGTGCAACAACACTAGACAGAACAGTATGTGCAGGAGAAACAGTACAAGTAGGATCAGTAGTATACAGTACAAGTGGAACCTATACAACATACTTAGAGAATAGTGTAGGTTGCGATAGCGTAGTAACACTAAACTTAACAGTATTACCAATAATAGCAACAGATTTGTCAGCAGAGATTTGTGCAGGCGAGACTTACGAAGTAAATGGCTTACAATACGCCAGCACAGGTATTTATACTCAAACGCTAACAGCATCAAATGGCTGTGATAGTACAGTAACGCTAGAGTTAGTAGTCATCAATGATGGCGACACTACAACAATAGCAGAAAGCATTTGTACAGGCGAAGAAGTAATAGTAAGCGGAACAGTATACAATACAGCAGGTACATTCTACCAAACAGTAGACAATGGCACATGTTCAGGAACACTAGAAGTAGTAATTACAGAAAATGCACCATCAGCAATCACAATAATAGATACAACAATCTGTACAGGCGAGTCAGTGGTAATTAACGGACAATTGTTTAATACAGCAGGAGCACACAGCATTACCTTACCAAATAGTGTAGGATGTGATAGTCAAGTAGTAGTAAATATTACGATAGACGCATCAAGTCCAGCAACACGAGTAGAAGAGAATATCTGTGCAGGCGAGAGTGTAACTTACTTCGGACAAGAGTTTAGTACAAACGGACATTACTTAATCCACTATCCAAATGGTACATGTAGAGATACACTAATCTTAGATGTATTTGTACATCCATTAGATACAGTAGAGGTAACAGATACTATTTGTGATGGAGAGTTATATACAGTAGGAACAAACAGCTACGGAGCAACAGGCGTATACATGGCAACACTAAGCAATGCTATGGGTTGTGACAGTATAGTAACACTTAACTTAACAGTATTAGACAGCTACGAAGAAGATGTAGAAGCGACGATATGTGAAGGTGAAAGCACTATAGTAAACGGAGTAGCATATACACAAACAGGAAGCTATACACAAACAGTAACAGCATCAAATGGTTGCGATAGTGTAATCAGCATAGATGTAGTAGTAATAGGTGAAGCAGATACACAAGTAGTAGACAGAGTAATTTGTGCAGGAGAAAGTACAACAGTAGGAAACGAAGAGTTTACAGCAACAGGAACATACTATATTACAGTATCAAACGAAGAGTGTAGTCAAGTAGTAGAGTTGAACTTAACAGTAAACGAACCATCAGTATCAACAGTAGACGCAACGATATGTGCAGGAGAAACAGTAGTAGTAGCAGGCAGAGCATTCAGTGCAGCAGGAACCTATACAGTAGTAATAGATAATGCAAGTGGATGTGATAGTACAATTACGGTTAATGTTACAGAGTTACCAGTAGCACAAACACAGATAGACAGTGTAATTTGTAAAGGAGAGTTTGTAACCGTAGCAGGTCGTCAGTTTGCAGTAACAGGTACTTATGATATTACTTTGACAGGAGCCAATACATGTGATAGCATAGTAACACTGAACTTAACAGTAATAGAGCCAGGCGATACAACAACGATAGAAGAAACAATCTGCGAAGGAGATGTAGTAACTATCAACGAAGTAGACTATACAATGGCAGGAACTTTCTATCAACCAGTAGACAATGGCACATGTGCAGGAACATTAGAAGTAATCATAACAACTAATGAGCCAAGCAATACAATAATAATAGATACAGTAATGTGTGCAGGCGATGTAATAGTATACAATCAAAACACATATACAGAAGCAGGAACATATAACATTACATTAGAAAATAGTGTAGGATGTGATAGTACAATAGTATTGAATATTACCACAACAACAGGTAGCAGTACAACAGTAGATACAACGATATGTGCAGGCGAGAGTGTAACTTACTTCGGACAAACATTCTCAAGTACAGGCACATATAGAATCATCTATCCAACAGCGAGCTGTGAAGACACCTTATTGTTGAATGTAACGGTAGTACAACCAGTAGAAACGATCATCGATACAGTAATCTGCGAAGGCGAGGTAGTAAGTATAGGCGGAATGGATTATGAGTACGCAGGTACATATACAACAACCTTAACATCAAGCACAGGTTGCGATAGTATAGTAACTTTAAACTTAGGAGTAAGAGAAACTGAACTAATAGAAATTGAAGCTCAAATTTGTGAAGGAGAACAAGTAACATTCAGAGATTCTGTTTGGACAACTTCAGGACATCACGAATTTATCTTACCAGCTGGTGCTAATCAGTGCGATACGCTAGTAACAGTAGATATCTTTATGTTAGGTAATGATACTATAGAAACTTCAGCAACAATATGTGCAGGAGGTAGCACAGAAGTTAATGGAGTTACTTATACATCAGCAGGTATATATTATCAAAATATAGATAATGGTAAATGTGAAGGCGTCTTAGAAGTTACTATTACAGAACTACAACCATCTGCTAGTACGCTTAACACTACAATTTGTTTAGGTGAAACAGTTAATATCGGTGGATTAACATTTAACACTGCGGGTACTTATACAATTAACTTAGAAAATAGTGTTGGTTGCGATAGTGTCGTAACACTTAATTTAACAACATTAACACCATCAGCAACTGTAATTAATGAAACAATATGTCAAGGAGAATATGTAACTGTTGGCGGAAATAATTATGCAGTAACAGGTACATATATTACAACTTTAACAAATAGTGTTGGTTGTGATAGTGTCGTAACATTAAACTTAATAGTAATTGATGACGCAGATACAACAACTATAGAAAGAACTATCTGTAGTGGCGAGTCAGTAACTATTAATGGTCAAACATATAGTACGGCAAATACCTATTATCAAACAATAAATAATGGAACTTGTGCAGGAACTTTAGAAATAGTAATTACTGTCGCACAACCTAGCATACCTGTTCAGATAGATACAACAATTTGTAGTGGAGAGAGCGTGCTTATAGCAGGTAGATTATATTCCGCAACTACTGTAGATATAATTACTTTAGAAAACAGTGTAGGTTGTGATAGTCAAATAATCGTTAGAGTAACTGTTCAAGATGGTGGAACTAGCCAAACTATAGATACAGTTATCTGTGATGGTGAATCTGTAACATTCTATGGTCAAACATTTAATACTACAGGAAGATATCAAATTATCTATCCATCAGATCCTTGTAGAGATACATTAATCTTGAATGTAGCAGTTGCTCCTTGTAGAATTGACACAATCAGAGATACTAATATTATTAATACAACAGATACGATTTGTGTGGATGTATATCCAGATATGGATGCTGATTCTACATATATTGTTAATTGTGGACATGATAACAACAGTGGCAACACATACGAAGTAATCGAAGGCACAACATGTATCGTAGTAGATAGAAGTGACTTAGTAGGTTATAACTTAGATACACTATGTGTACAACCTACAACAGGCAGCATACCTGTTCAACTAAACAATTTGATAGTGGAGAGAGAGTGCTTATAATATATCATCACAATAAAACATATACTAACATCAGGACACGATAGAACTAGTAGTTATCCGCAACACTAGATATAGACACGATTATATCATCTTCAGAGACACATAATCGACAATGGTATGAGTAACATCGAGACAACAATCAGCGATTGTGCAGGAGCGATGAATAACAGTGGCAATGTTTACACAGCAGATGAGAAATATCATCATAGACAGAAGCGAAGTAGTAGTTACAACTTAGACACGCTATGTATATCATAAATCAGTACAACTTACCACAAAAGATATAGAACATCAATACAATCTGTGTTGATGTAGAGAGTAGTAGGTATGAATGCAGACAGCATCTACATAGTAGACTGTGTGCAGGAGCGATGACAATGAGTGGTAACACATACAAAGTAATCGAAGGCACAACATGTATCGTAGTAGACAGAAGCAGTAGGTTACAATACAGGCATCACAGATACTACAATATTATCAGTAACTTACCAAGCAAAGACACAATCAGATACAAATATCATCATCTGTGCAACAATGGTATGAGTATCAAAAACAATATCAGTGTGCAGGAGCGATGAACAACAGTGGTAACACATACACAGTAGGGATGTATCATCAATGAATGCAAGACAACTTAGATACATCTACATAACAGGTATAGACAACAGTAGCATCAGCGATGAACAACAGTGGTACAAACATCATCACAACTAATACACTAATCAAGTAGCAGACAATCTACATAGTAGACTGTGCATAGCGATAGAAGCGAAGGCACAACATGTATCGTAGTAGACAGAAGCGACTTAGTAGGTTACAACTTAGATACACTATGTGTAGTAACAGTAGATACTACAACAGGCATCACCGATACTACAGTAGTTATCATCAGTAACTTACCAAGCAAAGACACAATCAGAGATACGAATATCATCTTCACTACAGACACGATTTGTGCAGCAATCGACAATGGTATGAGTAACATCGAAACAACAATCAGCGATTGTGCAGGAGCGATGAACAACAGTGGTAACACCTATACAGCAGATGAGAACGGATGTATCATCATAGACAGAAGCGAAGTAGTAGGTTACAACTTAGATACGCTATGTATTATTAAAACAGATACAATAACAGGTATCAGCGATACAACAGTAGCAATCATCTCTAACTTACCACAGAAAGATACTATTAGAGATACAAACATCATCACAACTACAGATACCATCTGTGTTGATGTAGAAGTAGGTATGAATGCAGACAGCATCTACATAGTAGACTGTGCAGGAGCGATAGACAATAGTGGTAACACATACGCAGTAGTAGAAGGCACAACATGTATAGTAGTAGATAGAAGCGACTTAGTAGGTTACAACTTAGATACACTATGTGTAGTAACAGTAGATACCACAACAGGCATCACTGATACTACAGTAGTAATTATTAGTAACTTACCAAGCAAAGACACAATACGAGATACAAATATCATCTTCACAACAGACACCATCTGTGCGAGCATAGACAATGGTATGAGTAACATCGAAACAACGATATCAGACTGTGCAGGAGCGATGAACAACAGTGGTAACACATACACAGCAGATGAGAACGGATGTATCATCATAGACAGAAGCGAAGTAGTAGGTTACAACTTAGACACGCTATGTATTATCAAAACAGATACCATAACAGGTATCAGCGATACAACAGTAGCAATCATCTCTAACTTACCACAAAAAGACACTATTAGAGATACAAACATCATCACAACTACAGATACCATCTGTGTTGATGTAGAAGTAGGTATGAATGCAGACAGCATCTACATAGTAGACTGTGCAGGAGCGATAGACAATAGTGGTAACACATACGAAGTAGTAGAAGGCACAACATGTATAGTAGTAGATAGAAGCGACTTAGTAGGTTACAACTTAGATACACTATGTGTAGTAACAGTAGACACTACAACAGGCATTACCGATACAACAGTAGTAATCATCAGTAACTTACCAAGCAAAGACACCATCAGAGATACAAATATCATCTTCACAACAGACACCATCTGTGCGAGCATAGACAATGGTATGAGTAACATCGTAACGACAATCAGCGATTGTGCAGGAGCGATGAACAACAGTGGTAACACATACACAGCAGATGAGAACGGATGTATCATCATAGACAGAAGTGAAGTAGTAGGTTACAACTTAGATACGCTATGTATCATTAAAACAGATACCATAACAGGTATCAGTGATACAACAGTAGCAATAATCTCTAACTTACCACAGAAAGACACTATCAGAGATACAAACATCATCACAACTACAGATACCATCTGTGTAGATGTAGA
This sequence comes from Chitinophagales bacterium, assembly GCA_020636535.1. NCBI lineage: Bacteria > Pseudomonadati > Bacteroidota > Chitinophagia > Chitinophagales > Chitinophagales bacterium. The sequence goes on along the minus strand of JACJXT010000012.1, from coordinate 394,219 downwards.
AGTAGGTATGAATGCAGACAGCATCTACATAGTAGACTGTGCAGGAGCGATAGACAACAGTGGCAACACATACGAAGTAATCGAAGGCACAACATGTATCGTAGTAGACAGAAGCGACTTAGTAGGATACAACTTAGACACACTATGTGTAGTAACCGTAGACACTACAACAGGCATCACAGATACTACAGTAGTTGTCATCAGCAACTTACCAAGCAAAGACACGATACGAGATACAAATATCATCTTCACAACAGACACCATCTGTGCGAGCATAGACAATGGTATGAGTAACATCGAAACAACGATATCAGACTGTGCAGGAGCGATGAACAACAGTGGTAACACATACACAGCAGATGAGAACGGATGTATCATCATAGACAGAAGCGAAGTAGTAGGTTACAACTTAGATACGCTATGTATTATTAAAACAGATACCATAACAGGTATCAGTGATACAACAGTAGCAATAATCTCTAACTTACCACAGAAAGACACTATCAGAGATACAAACATCATCACAACTACAGATACCATCTGTGTAGATGTAGAAGTAGGTATGAATGCAGACAGCATCTACATAGTAGACTGTGCAGGAGCGATAGACAACAGTGGCAACACATACGAAGTAATCGAAGGCACAACATGTATCGTAGTAGACAGAAGCGACTTAGTAGGATACAACTTAGACACACTATGTGTAGTAACAGTAGACACTACAACAGGCATCACAGATACTACAGTAGTGATTATTAGTAACTTACCAAGTAAAGACACGATACGAGATACAAATATCATCTTCACAACAGACACCATCTGTGCAGCAATAGACAATGGTATGAGTAACATCGAAACAACGATATCAGACTGTGCAGGAGCGATGAACAACAGTGGTAACACATACACAGCAGATGAGAACGGATGTATCATCATAGACAGAAGTGAAGTAGTAGGTTACAACTTAGATACGCTATGTATTATCAAAACAGATACTATAACAGGTATCAGCGATACAACAGTAGCAATCATCAGCAACTTACCACAAAAAGATACTATTAGAGATACAAACATCATCACAACTACAGATACAATCTGTGTTGATGTAGAAGTAGGTATGAATGCAGACAGCATCTACATAGTAGACTGTGCAGGAGCGATAGACAACAGTGGTAACACATACGAAGTAATCGAAGGCACAACATGTATCGTAGTAGACAGAAGCGACTTAGTAGGATACAACTTAGTAGGTTACAACTTAGATACACTATGTAACAGTAGATAACAACAGTAGCATTACAACAGGATACAACAGTAGTAACATACATCAGTAGTGATTATTAAAACAGATACTATAACAGGTAACTTACTAACACCAAAAAGACACGATACGAGATATACAATATCATCTTCACAACAGACACCATCTGTGCAATGAGACAATGGTATGAGTAACATCACATCAACGTGACAATCAGCGATATCAGACATGTGCAGGAGCGATGAACAACAGTGGTAACACATACACAGCAGATGAGAACGGATGTATCATCATAGACAGAAGCGAAGTAGTAGGTTACAACTTAGATACGCTATGTATTATTAAAACAGATACTATAACAGGTATCAGCGATACAACAGTAGCAATCATCTCTAACTTACCACAAAAAGATACTATTAGAGATACAAACATCATCACAACTACAGATACCATCTGTGTAGATGTAGAAGTAGGTATGAATGCAGACAGCATCTACATAGTAGACTGTGCATCAGCGATGAACAACAGTGGTAACACATATGAAGTAATCGAAGGCACAACATGTATCGTAGTAGACAGAAGCGACTTAGTAGGTTACAACTTAGATACACTATGTGTAGTAACAGTAGATACTACAACAGGCATCACCGATACAACAGTAGTAATCATCAGTAACTTACCAAGCAAAGACACAATCAGAGATACGAATATCATCTTCACAACAGACACCATCTGTGCGAGCATAGACAATGGTATGAGTAACATCGAAACAACGATATCAGACTGTGCAGGAGCGATGAACAACAGTGGTAACACATATACAGCAGATGAGAACGGATGTATCATCATAGACAGAAGCGAAGTAGTAGGTTACAACTTAGACACGCTATGTATTATCAAAACAGATACAATAACAGGTATCAGCGATACAACAGTAGCAATCATCAGCAACTTACCACAAAAAGATACTATCAGAGATACAAACATCATCACAACTACAGATACAATCTGTGTAGATGTAGAAGTAGGTATGAATGCAGACAGCATCTACATAGTAGACTGTGCAGGAGCGATAGACAACAGTGGTAACACATACGAAGTAATCGAAGGCACAACATGTATCGTAGTAGACAGAAGCGACTTAGTAGGATACAACTTAGATACACTATGTGTAGTAACCGTAGACACTACAACAGGCATCACAGATACTACAGTAGTGATTATTAGTAACTTACCAAGCAAAGACACGATACGAGATACAAATATCATTTTCACAACTGACACGATTTGTGCAGCAATAGACAATGGTATGAGTAACATCGAAACAACGATATCAACAACAGTGGTAACACATACACAGCAGATGAGAACGGATGTATCATCATAGATAGAAGAAGTAGTAGGTTACAACTTAGATACGCTATGTATCATCAAAACAGATACACAACAGTATCATCTCTAACACCACAAAAAGATACGATTAGAGATACGAACATCATCGAGACAACAGATACGATCTGTGTAGCAGTAGAAGTAGGCATGAATGCAGACAGCATCTACATAGTAGACTGTGCAGGAGCGATAGACAACAGTGGCAACTCGTATGCAGTAATCGAAGAACTTGTATAGTAGTAGACAAAAGCGACTTAGTAGGATACAACAGATACACTATGTGTAGTAACAGTAGATAGTAGTAGTAAAGACACGAATGAGATACAGATATCATCTACATAGTAGACTGTGCAGACAATGATAACATCGTAACAAATATCGAAGTAATAGAGCGATACACACATACACAGCAGATGATGTAGACAGAAGCGAAGTAGTAGTAGGTTACAACTTAGATACACTATGTGTAGTAACGATAGATACCACAACAGGCATCACAGATACGACAGTAGTGATTATCTCTAACTTACCAAGTAAAGACACGATACGAGATACGAATATCATCTTCACAACTGACACAATATGTGCCGCAATAGACAATGGTATGAGTAACATCGTAACAACGATCAGCGATTGTGCAGGAGCGATAGACAACAGTGGTAACACATACACAGCAGATGAGAACGGATGTATCATCATAGATAGAAGTGAAGTAGTAGGTTACAACTTAGATACGCTATGTATCATCAAAACAGATACGATAACAGGTATCAGCGATACTACAGTAGCGATCATCTCTAACTTACCACAAAAAGATACGATTAGAGATACAAACATCATCGAGACAACAGATACGATCTGTGTAGCAGTAGAAGTAGGTATGAATGCAGACAGCATCTACATAGTAGACTGTGCAGGAGCGATAGACAACAGTGGCAACTCGTATGCAGTAATCGAAGGAACGACTTGTATAGTAGTAGACAGAAGCGACTTAGTAGGATACAACTTAGATACACTATGTGTAGTAACGATAGATACCACAACAGGCATCACAGATACGACAGTAGTGATTATCTCTAACTTACCAAGTAAAGACACGATACGAGATACGAATATCATCTTCACTACTGATACAATATGTGCCGCAATAGACAATGGTATGAGTAACATCGTAAGATTGTGCAGGAGCGATGAACAACAGTGGTAACACATACACAGCAGATGAGAACGGATGTGACAGAAGTGAAGTAGTAGGTTACAACTTAGATATGTATCATCAAAACAGATACGATAACAGGTATCAGCATACATAGCACATCTCTAACAGATGAGAACAGGATCTGTGTATCATCATAGATAGGAAGTGAACACATATGAAGTAAGTGGTATACAGAAGCGACTTAGTAGGATACAACTTAGATACACTATGTGTAGTAACAGTAGATACCACAACAGGTATACTGATACGACAGTATGTATCATCAAATACAGATACGATAACAGGTAGTAACATCGTAACAACAGCGATGTGCAGGAGCGATGACAACACACACACAGCAGATGAGAACGGATGTATCATCATAGACAGAAGTAAGGTTACAACTGACACGCTATGTAAAAAACAGATACGATTAGAGATACGAACATCATCATCAGTAACTCTACCACAAAAAGATACGATTAGAGATACAAACATCATCGAGACAACAGATACGATCTGTGTAGCAGTAGAAGTAGGCATGAATGCAGACAGCATCTACATAGTAGACTGTGCAGGAGCGATAGACAACAGTGGCAACTCGTATGCAGTAATCGAAGGAACGACTTGTATAGTAGTAGACAGAAGCGACTTAGTAGGATACAACTTAGATACACTATGCGTAGTAACAGTAGATACCACAACAGGCATCACAGATACGACAGTAGTGATTATCTCTAACTTACCAAGTAAAGACACGATACGAGATACGAATATCATCTTCACAACCGACACGATTTGTGCAGCAATAGACAATGGTATGAGTAACATCGTAACAACGATCAGCGATTGTGCAGGAGCGATAGACAACAGTGGTAACACATACACAGCAGATGAGAACGGATGTATCATCATAGATAGAAGTGAAGTAGTAGGTTACAACTTAGACACGCTATGTATCATCAAAACAGATACGATAACAGGTATCAGCGATACCACAGTAGCGATCATCAGTAACTTACCACAAAAAGATACGATTAGAGATACGAACATCATCGAGACGACCGATACGATCTGTGTAGCAGTAGAAGTAGGCATGAATGCAGACAGCATCTACATAGTAGACTGTGCAGGAGCGATAGACAACAGTGGCAACTCGTATGCAGTAATCGAAGGAACGACTTGTATAGTAGTAGACAGAAGCGACTTAGTAGGATACAACTTAGATACACTATGCGTAGTAACAGTAGATACCACAACAGGCATCACAGATACGACAGTAGTGATTATCTCTAACTTACCAAGTAAAGACACGATACGAGATACGAATATCATCTTCACAACCGACACGATTTGTGCCGCAATAGACAATGGTATGAGTAACATCGAAACAACAATATCAGACTGTGCAGGAGCGATGAACAACAGTGGTAATACATACACAGCAGATGAGAACGGATGTATCATCATAGATAGAAGTGAAGTAGTAGGTTACAACTTAGACACGCTATGTATCATCAAAACAGATACGATAACAGGTATCAGCGATACCACAGTAGCGATCATCAGTAACTTACCACAAAAAGATACGATTAGAGATACGAACATCATCGAGACGACAGATACGATATGTGTAGCAGTAGAAGTAGGTATGAATGCAGACAGCATCTACATAGTAGACTGTGCAGGAGCGATAGACAACAGTGGCAACTCGTATGCAGTAATCCCAGGCACAACATGTATAGTAGTAGACAGAAGCGACTTAGTAGGATACAACTTAGATACACTATGCGTAGTAACAGTAGATACCACAACAGGTATTACCGATACAACAGTAGTGATTATCTCTAACTTACCAAGTAAAGACACTATCAGAGACACGAATATCATCTTCACAACAGACACCATCTGTGCAGCAATAGACAATGGCATGAGTAACATCGTAACAACAATCAGCGATTGTGCAGGAGCGATAGACAACAGTGGTAACACATACACAGCAGATGAGAACGGATGTATCATCATAGATAGAAGTGAAGTAGTAGGTTACAACTTAGATACGCTATGTATCATCAAAACAGATACGATAACAGGTATCAGTGATACGACAGTAGCGATAATCAGTAACTTACCACAAAAAGATACTATCAGAGATACGAACATCATCGAGACGACAGATACGATCTGTGTAGCAGTAGAAGTAGGTATGAATGCAGACAGCATCTACATAGTAGACTGTGCAGGAGCGATAGACAACAGTGGCAACTCGTATGCAGTAGTAGAAGGCACGACTTGTATAGTAGTAGACAGAAGCGACTTAGTAGGTTACAACTTAGATACACTATGCGTAGTAACAGTAGATACCACAACAGGCATCACCGATACCACAGTAGTGATTATCTCTAACTTACCAAGTAAAGACACGATACGAGATACGAATATCATCTTCACAACCGACACGATTTGTGCCGCAATAGACAATGGCATGAGTAACATCGTAACAACGATCAGCGATTGTGCAGGAGCGATGAACAACAGTGGTAACACATACACAGCAGATGAGAACGGATGTATCATCATAGATAGAAGTGAAGTAGTAGGTTACAACTTAGACACGCTATGTATCATCAAAACAGATACAATAACAGGTATCAGCGATACGACAGTAGCAATCATCTCTAACTTACCACAGAAAGATACTATTAGAGATACAAACATCATCGAAACAACAGATACGATATGTGTAGATGTAGAAGTAGGCATGAATGCAGACAGCATCTACATAGTAGACTGTGCAGGAGCGATAGACAACAGTGGCAACTCGTATGCAGTAATCGAAGGCACAACATGTATAGTAGTAGACAGAAGCGACTTAGTAGGATACAACTTAGATACACTATGTGTAGTAACGATAGATACCACAACAGGTATTACCGACACGACAGTAGTGATTATCTCTAACTTACCAAGTAAAGACACGATACGAGATACGAATATCATCTTCACAACCGACACGATTTGTGCCGCAATAGACAATGGTATGAGTAACATCGTAACAACAATATCAGACTGTGCAGGAGCGATAGACAACAGTGGTAACACATACACAGCAGATGAGAACGGATGTATCATCATAGATAGAAGTGAAGTAGTAGGTTACAACTTAGACACGCTATGTATCATCAAAATAGATACGATAACAGGTATCAGCGATACCACAGTAGCGATCATCTCTAACTTACCACAAAAAGATACGATTAGAGATACGAACATCATCGAGACGACAGATACGATCTGTGTTGATGTAGAAGTAGGCATGAATGCAGACAGCATCTACATAGTAGACTGTGCAGGAGCGATAGACAACAGTGGCAACTCGTATGCAGTAGTAGAAGGAACGACATGTATAGTAGTAGACAGAAGCGACTTAGTAGGTTACAACTTAGATACACTATGTGTAGTAACGATAGATACCACAACAGGCATCACAGACACGACAGTAGTGATTATTAGTAACTTACCAAGCAAAGACACGATACGAGATACAAATATCATCTTCACTACTGATACAATATGTGCCGCAATAGACAATGGTATGAGTAACATCGTAACAACGATCAGCGATTGTGCAGGAGCGATAGACAATAGTGGTAACACATACACAGCAGATGAGAACGGATGTATCATCATAGATAGAAGTGAAGTAGTAGGTTACAACTTAGACACGCTATGTATCATCAAAACAGATACGATAACAGGTATCAGCGATACCACAGTAGCGATCATCAGCAACTTATCAGATCATTGTGATTTTATTTCAGATACTACAATTACATGTAACTTTAATGGCGAAGGCGACTATTGTATACCATTAGATTTGAATACTATTCAAAGGTATCATATCTATATAGATGGTACGCTAAGTGCACAACAGTTTAGCAGTGAGAGTGGTTGTGGAGAGGCAATTGTAGAAGCAGGATTTAATTTTGAGGTGATAGATTATGTAGACAATGTACCACACTTATTAGAGGTATGGGGCGTTAATAGTACTACAACATTAGCACCAATGGTTAACTTCAGTAACTTAACAGAGTTAGCGAGCTATATGAACAGTGTAGACGCATCAGGTATGTGGTTTGTAGACGGACTGAATATTAAGTCTGCTAATCCAAATGTAGATTATAGAGAAGGAAGTGGTTTACAGTTCTTCTCATTACATCCAGAAGCCGCAACTTATTCGGTTAGATATAATGATAAAACTACTTATAGCGGTTCTAGACTAGTACTTACTGAAGGATGTCATGAAGTGATTTTAGTAGATACGATGACAGGATGTAGAGATACAGCACAAATTTGTATAGTATGTCCAACCTGCGATAGTTTAATAGTAGAGGATACGATAGATTTAGTATGTGATAACTACGAAGGCAGATTGTGCTTACCGATACCATATAATGATATTCAAAACTACAATATCTATGTAAGTAGTGATTTATATACTTCTGGAATTGAGATATGTGATCAAGCATTAGTAAATGCTAGATACTCATTTAGTCCAGAAACATATGTAGATGGAGTTAAACATATACTAGAGCGTTGGAAAGTAGATGATACCACATTAATCACTGATAATTTTGAATTCTATACATTAGATGAGTTAGTGACTTATATGAATATGGTAAGGCCAGAAGGTATGTGGTATAGAGATAGCTTAACCGTATACGCTGGTAATTTCTCTACGATTTACGACCAAGATAGTGCAATGATAATATTTGCAACTCAGCCACAGGTTCTTAAATCAATCATTAACTTTAATTTTGATGAAACCTATTTAGGTAGCGAGATAGTAGTACCAGGTGGTTGTCATTGGGTAGTAGTAGAAGACAAGGAGAACTTGTGTAGAGATAGTGTATGGGTATGTGTAGATATCAGCGGCTGTATACCAGTGGATACAATCAGAGATACGACCTGTTATGGATGTCCGGTAACAGTATGTTTAGATACGGTGCAATTATCAGGCACGGTAACGAGCATCAGTACCTGCGATGGCAATGCAAATGTAGAGATAACAGGTACAGATCCATGTATAGTATATACACCAGAAGACGGCTTTACAGGCAACGATACGATATGTATTACAGTATGCGATGACTTAGGCATGTGCGATACAACTATCATCATTATCACAGTAGAAGAACCAAAAGATACTATAAGAGAGATAATACCAATCAACGAAACGGACAGCATCTGTGAGTTCACTACGCCGGCAGGCACAGCTATTACGATAACGGCATGCACAGGAGCGACAGCAGGCGTAGAAGACTATATTAGTTGGTACATTAATGAGGAAGGTTGCTTGGTTTACACGGCAGGTGATGTTAAGGGAACAGATACACTATGTATAAGTGCATGTAATGAGGACGGCGAATGCTTCGAGACTACGGTTATCATCACGGTAACAGGCGTGCCACCAGTAGCAAATAATGATACAGTGGTAACCGATGTAAACACACCAATTACAATAACGGTACTAGGTAATGACGAACAAACCGATAGTGATCCACTACAAGTATGTAGTCCGTAAGGTATCATTACAGCACCGAAGCATGGAAGTGGTAGTGAATGAATACAGACGGCACGATAACCTATACACCACAGGTAGACTACAGAGGAGTAGACAGCTTCCAGTATGTAATCTGCGATCCGGATGGTAACGATACAGCATGGGTATTTATAGAGATAGAAAGCTGTATCATACCAAATGCGATCTCACCAAACGGAGATGGTATCAACGATACTTGGTACATACCATGTATAGAAGAGTCAGTAGATGTAGTGTTATGCGTTTACAACCGATGGGGCATAGAGGTGTATAGAAACGAGGCATATAGCAACTTGTCCGGCTGGGATGGCGAGTACAAAGGAGCCACTACTACCGTGATGGTACTTACTACTATGTGTTGAAATACTTAACCAGAGAAGGAGAGCAGGTGAACAAAGCAGGATTTATAGTCATTCACAGGTAATAGATAAGAAAAGAGAGAGAATACCAAAAAGCCAATAAGGCAGCGTGTAATAGAAGGCATGCTGCCCCAAAGGCAAAAAAAAAGGAACAATAAAAGGAACAAATAAAAAAGAAAAGAGATGATAAATAGTCTTAAAGTATTCGGTAAAATGGCGTTGCTACTGTTACTATTACAAGCAGGAGTGGTATACGGACAACAAGAACCACAGTACACGCAGTTCATGTATAACAAGTTGCCAATCAACGCAGGTTACACAGGTTCTAGAGAGGTGCTAAGCATTAGTAAGACTGTATAGAAACCAGTGGACAGGCATAGATGGAAGCCTACAGACAACGACAGTGAGTATTCACTCACCGTTTAAGAAAGAACACTCAGCCATGGGCTTTTTCTTAGTGAACGACAGACTAGGTGTAACGAACCAAACATGGTTTGATGTAAGTTACGCATACCGAGTACCACTAGGCAAAGGCGTAAAGTTAAGCATTGGTATCAATGCAGGTATACTATGGTATAAGAGCAACTTATCGGAGTTAAATCCATTGGAACAACAAGATCCAGTATTCCAAGAGAATGTAAGTAGAATACTTCCATGTAGGAGCAGGACTATATATCTATCACAAGTATTTTTATGTAGGAGCGAGTGTACCTAACTTTATCAAAGGCGACTTGTACAACAAAGACCAAGTAGACGCACTAGCACAGAGTTCACAAGGTAGCTTTACAAGTGCAAGCAGAACACCACACTTTTTTGCACTAGCAGGAGGTGTAATACCAGCAGGTAAGGTACTTAAAATCAGACCACAGATAATGTACAAATACATAGCTAGTGCAGAGCAAAAGATACCACATGAGTTTGACTTTAACTTAAGCTTACTCATTTACGATAGAGTAAACATAGGCGAACCTATAGAACTGCCTTTCACAACAAGAAGACAGGACTAACGAACAGCGATAGCTTCGATGCACTTTTTAGAGGTATGGCCAACCAAACAACTGTTAATAGGCTTTGCCTATGATTATACACTAACCAAACTCGGAGATTATAACAATGGTAGTTATGAAGTGATACTAGGCTATGACTTTGGCTTTGAGAAGAAAAAAGTAATCACACCAAGATATTTTTAAAAAAAGACCTAAAACAGAAATACAAATGAAAAAGGGACAAAAATATATAAAAAGAGCAATAAAAATAAACATAAGCAAAATAGTACTATTACTTATGATGCTCCTGTTTTTAGGCATGCAAACCAAAGCACAAGTAATAGAAGGCGGTGGAGTTACAGAAAAATGCAATAGGAGGCATAAGCAAAGCAGAGAAGTTATACAACGACTTAGCCTACAAAGAAGCGATACCATTATATGAAGATTACCTAAAGAAAAAAGGTGAAGGCGATGTCAAAGCGATGAGCGAGTTAGGCGATTGCTATAGATTAACATCTAACTTTGTACAAGCAGAGTATTGGTATGGCAAAGCAGTAAATGCAGGAGATGAATTAGATCCAAAATACAAGCTATACTACGCACAAATGCTACAGGCAAATGAGAAGTATGAAGAAGCAGCAAAGTGGTATGCCAATTACAAGCAAAGTGTACCGAAGATAAAAGAGCAGGGAATCAACTCAAAGCAAGTGCGGACTACGGACAGTACTTACTAAGTAGAGATAGATACGAAATACATAATTTAGATTTTAACAGTGGTGGATATGATTTTTGAATATATTACAAAGACGGTGGCTTATACTACTCCTCAAGTAGAGACAGTTCAAAAGCAATAGGCAGAGAACACACATGGACAGGGACACAGTTTTTTGATATGTACTTTGTAGAAGGAAAAGGTACGAAGTTCGATAGCAAGCCAAAACAGCTAAAAGACGATGCCAGTACGAAGTATCACGAAGCAACACCAAGCTTCACACCGAGAAGGGAATAAGGTATATTTTACTAGAAACAACTACTATCATGGCAAGACAGGCAAGAGTGATGATAAGATAGTAAAGTTAAAGATATACGAATCGGAGGTGAATGGACTGAAGTGGGAGAAAAGACAAAGAGTTTGCCTATAATAACGATGAATATAGTGTAGGACATCCAGCACTTACACCAGATGGTAATACGATGTATTTTATCAGTGATATGCCAGGTGGTTACGGTGGTACAGATGTATATGTAACACAGAAAGAAGGCGAAGGCAGTTGGGGGTACACCAAAGAACTTAGGAATGAGTAAATCAACACAGAAGGCATGGAGATGTTTCCGTATGTAGATAAAGATAATAACCTATATTTTGCTAGTGATGGACATGGCGGATTAGGCGGTCTAGACATCTTTAGAACGAAAGTAGACGCAAAGACAGACAAAGTAGGTAAGATAAGAAACATAGGAGCACCAATCAACAGTTCGTATGATGACTTTGGCTTGGTGTATGGCGAAGACAAAAGCACAGGATACTTTACATCGAACAGAGAAGGTGGACATGGCTTAGATGACATTTATAGCTTTGAGGATGATGGCATATATTTAGAAGGAATAGTAGTAGATGCACAAACAGGCGAGCCGATATGTGAGAGTAAAGTAAAGATGATTGCCAAAACTACGAGCAGTGAAGAAGGAAGAACAGAAACGGAATGTGATGGAGAGTTTGAGTTTGGAGTGATTAAGAATATGGATTACTGTTTTGAGGCGAGTGCAGAAGGCTATGCTAGCAACAACAGTGTATGTGCTACCACTAAAGGCGTAGAGCCAGGCGGCACAGTGTTTGTAAAAATACCATTAGAGAAGAGCAAAGAGTATGCAATGAGCATCACGGTACTAGGTAAGAGCTTAGAGAGCTTAAACATACCAAATACTACGACACCAGAAAGCATAGAAAACATAGACAACAAAACACCAGAGAACACCCATCCACTGGCAGGAGCGAAGATACTATTGTCTAGCAAGTGTGAAGGATGGACAAAAGCACTAGTAGCAGATGAGAATGGTAAGATATGCGAGATAGTAAGATGCGACTGTGATTACATAGTAGTAGCCAACAAAGAAGGATACCTACCAGGTTACACAGAAGTAATCAAAGATGATGGCGATTGTAAGATAGACATGAGATGTGGTGTTAATCCAAAAGAAGTAGAAGTAATACTAGATCCAATACCAGGTGGCATGATAGACACAGATGGCGATGGCATACCAGACAGCTATCCAGATGGAACAACAGGACCATCAATCGTGTTAAAAGACATATACTATGACTTTGACAAGTGGTACATAAGAGAAGAGAGTGAAGGCGACTTAAACAAGTTACTCAGCTTCATGCAAGAGAACCCAAGTGTGATAGTAGAAATTGGCTCACATACCGACTCAAGAGCACCGTATGATTATAACATCAAGCTATCGCAACGCAGAGCACAGAGTGTAGTGAACTGGTTAATAGCAAGAGGCATACAAAAAAACAGACTACAAGCCAAAGGATACGGCGAAACACAACCAGTGAACGGCTGTACCGATGGTGTACCATGTAGCGAGTACGAACACCAAAGAAACAGAAGAACAGAGTTTAGAATAGTAGGTGGTGGCTACGACTTCAAATCACTACAAAGATTTGATATGCAAGTCAACCCATGTAGAGACTGCCCATTCTAAGAAGGAGAGAGGAAGATATAAAAAGTCACAATGTTTAGAAACAAATTTAAGGGGAGTAACACTATATTACTCCCTTAAGTGTTTTAGTTGAACAGTTATGTCAAATCATTATAATTGGTCATAAGTTTGAGAGTAATAACTCAGTAAGGGTTACATCTTAATTTTTTTTAGCTATTTGACTCGTGTCCATTTCTTTTCTATTGGATTTAAATCTAGACTGACAGCAGTATCCCAAGAAGTGTGTAAAGTTAAAAAGTTGAGTTGTTTTAAATTTTAATTCTGTTGTCAAAAATAATAATAAATTTTGTTTGTTGAAAGGTTAAACCTTCTTCTAATTTTATTTTAAATACTTGTTTGCGAAAATCTAACGAATAACTCATACTATAAATATATGACTTTTTATTCTGATTTTACTATAGATTTCCTTTTGATAATATTGATTTTTATATGATGTATTACCGAACAACTTTCACTGTTTGCATCATATCATTACACATTTCTGCTTGTAATGGTGTGCCATTAAAAAACTTCTCTTGAAAGTAGTGTTCCATAGATATTGCTTCATAAGATGCATCATTCAAGTAACTTTCTTTTTACTACCATTCTATAAATAATAGTGTCGTTTTGTTTATCCAATTCTATTGTCATTGGCACATAATCACTTTTATTACTTTTCTTCTAAATAAGCTGTCATGATAGACACAGATGGCGATGGCATACCAATTCAGCTATCCAGATGGAACAACAGTATACAATCGTGTTAAAAGACATATACTATGACTTTGACAAGTGGTACATAAGAGAAGAGAGTGAAGGCGACTTAAACAAGTTACTCAGCTTCATGCAAGAGAACCCAAGTGTGATAGTAGAAATTGGCTCACATACCGACTCAAGAGCACCGTATGATTATAACATCAAGCTATCGCAACGCAGAGCACAGAGTGTAGTGAACTGGTTAATAGCAAGAGGCATACAAAAAAACAGACTACAAGCCAAAGGATACGGCGAAACACAACCAGTGAACGGCTGTACCGATGGTGTACCATGTAGCGAGTACGAACACCAAAGAAACAGAAGAACAGAGTTTAGAATAGTAGGTGGTGGCTACGACTTCAAATCACTACAAAGATTTGATATGCAAGTCAACCCATGTAGAGACTGCCCATTCTAAGAAGGAGAGAGGAAGATATAAAAAAGTCACAATGTTTAGAAACAAATTTAAGGGAGTAACACTATATTACTCCCTTAAGTGTTTTAGTTGAACAGTTATGTCAAATCATTATAATTGGTCATAAGTTTGAGAGTAATAACTCAGTAAGGGTTACATCTTAATTTTTTTTAGCTATTTGACTCGTGTCCATTTCTTTTCTATTGGATTTAAATCTAGACTGACAGCAGTATCCCAAGAAGTGTGTAAAGTTAAAAAGTTGAGTTGTTTTAAATTTTAATTCTGTTGTCAAAAATAATAATAAATTTTGTTTGTTGAAAGGTTAAACCTTCTTCTAATTTTATTTTAAATACTTGTTTGCGAAAATCTAACGAATAACTCATACTATAAATATATGACTTTTTATTCTGATTTTACTATAGATTTCCTTTTGATAATATTGATTTTTATATGATGTATTACCGAACAACTTTCACTGTTTGCATCATATCATTACACATTTCTGCTTGTAATGGTGTGCCATTAAAAACTTCTCTTGAAAGTAGTGTTCCATAGTTTTTAAATATTGCTTCATAAGATGCATCATTCAAGTAACTTTCTTTTACTACCATTCTATAAATAATAGTGTCGTTTTGTTTATCCAATTCTATTGTCATTGGCACATCTTCACTTTTATTGCTTTCTTCTAAATGAGCAATCATACTATTCAATTCCTCTTCAGAAATATTTTTAGTATACAATAACTCAGTATTGCCAACATTTACAAGTTTAGATATATCATCTGCTTTAAAAGTTTTTAAAGTAGTAAAACTATTGTCGCAAATTTCAAAATCTACTGGTTGATTTAACGCAGCAGAAAGATTGCGTGCAAAACTTTTATACATTGCATCGTATTGCTTGTCATTAGCATACGCTTCATCTACAACCATTCTAAATATAAGGTGATTATTGTCTGCATTTTTTGTTAGCTGAACAGATTTTTCATTATCGTCCGTAAACTCTGCTTTTTGTAAATATTTCCCTAGTGTTTCCGCTTGCTCTTTAGTTACACCATCTTTATAGTAAATTTCAGTTTTGTCAACTACTATTTTTTCACCATAGTTAGAACAAGAGACAATCATTAAAAACGCTAGTAGATAAAACAAGTTTTTCATAATTATAATTTTTAATAGTAGTGAAGATATTAAAAAATATCGACATATAAAAATGAAGACTCAAGTGTAAAGCTGTTTCTTTTGTTTTTTAAATATATAAATAATAAAATTATATATTTAAAAATTTTAATTTTATCATAATTTATCAATAAAATAGTTTATTAAGAAAATTACAAAACGAATTTGTAATGTAGATTTAATTTCTAAAATAAGCGACAAATAAATTGGCTAATATTCTATGTTGGAACGAACCTCAAGTTCTTCAATAAAATCCAATAGCTATTAACTAATAATATCCATCACTGCTAACCACTACTTCTCGCCCATCTGGAGCTACTATGGTTTGTGTTTGTTCTCTATAAGCTTTATCGCTAAAGGTAGTTGGTGTATAATCGTTGTAAAAATTATCTGCGGTAGCTTCTTCTTGCTGTGGCATTGCTTCGTAGTACTGTTGATTTCCTGCTTGTTCCAACTCTCTAATTCTTTGGTCCTCAATTTCTTTAGCAGATGGCAGATTATCCCAGTTTCTTCCCAAAGTATCGCCACCAACAACTATAACTTGGTCTTTAAAACTAGTTTTTTCATTTCTATAGATCAGCATAGATAATGAGCCAATTAAAACAATAATCAATATATGTACAAAAGCTTTCACTTCTTTAGTTCCAATCATGTTCAGGGTTGTTTATGCTTTTAGACGACAAAAACTGTGCTAAAGATGCATCTCAAGTGCAAAAATAAGTAAAAAGATTAACCTACACCATGCATCCAGCGATTTATTGTTTTATTCATTATTACAATAAATAACGAAACTAAGAAGGAACTAATTACAAAAATCATAAAAAAGGTTGAAAGTGAACTTTCTTTTGAAATGCGTTCCATAAAGCTTGCAATGAAACCACCTATCCAATTAGCAATGGCTGATGAGAAAAACCAAATACCAAACATTAATCCTAATAATCGTTGAGGCGATAGTTTGTTTACTAATGATAAACCTACTGGAGAAATACACAATTCGCCCAAGGTATGTAATAAGTAAGCAAATACTAACCAAAACATACTTACTTTAGCTATGCTATCTCCTTTCCCAATTGATGCAGAGCCAATTACTAGCACTAAAAATCCAGCACCAACTAAAAATAATCCTATAGCAAATTTTAATGGTGCAGATGGATTATATTTTGTTTGTGCTAATTTTTCCCACATAGTAGAAAATAGTGGAGCCAGTGTAAAAATAAATAAAGAGTTAAGTACACCAAACCACGAGGCAGGAATTTCTAAATCTTTATCTGAAATTTGTGTGCTAATCATCCAATACATTAAGCCGGATAAAATGCATACGCTAATAGTCATAACAATTATACCAATTGGGATTTTTTTGATTGCACCACCAACTTTAAATAATACATAAAATAAAATAGCTAATGGTACTAATGAAATTATAGTGTTTATTAGTTTAAAAGCATTGGCTGCTGCAATACTATCAAAAGTTCGTTTGGTAAAATCTTTTGCAAAGAAAGTCATAGAAGAACCAGCTTGTTCAAAAGCCAACCAAAAGAAGACTGTGACAAAAGAAAATATTACAATTACTTTTATTCTGTCAATTTCTATATTGGTTAATGGTTTATTTTTTTCTTTAATATTTTGTTGAGTTAATTTATTTTTTTCTAGTTTTCCAAGCTCTCCAAATATTTTTTGAGAAGCCCAAAATACTATCATACCAAAAAACATAAAAACACCAGCACAACCAAAACCGTAATGCCAACCAACTTTTTCACCCAACCAACCACACATTAAAATACCTAAAAAAGCACCTACATTAATTCCCATATAAAAAATAGTATAAGCACCATCTTTTCTTCCATCATTTGGATTATAGAGCTGTCCAACAATAGATGAGATATTTGGTTTAAATAAACCATTGCCTATAATTAACAGTCCTAATCCAAGATAAAAGAAAGGCAACTGTTGGTTAGCTAGAGATAAGTGGCCCAAAGTCATAATAAAGGCACCTAATATAATAGCTGTTCTATGTCCAAAAACTTTATCGGCTAAGTATCCACCAATAATTGGCGTAACATAAACTAAGCCAGTATACCAACCATAAAGTTTAGATGCTTCTGTAGAATTCCATGCCAAACCACCATCTATAATTTGAGCTGTAAGATATAGAACAAATAATGCACGCATTCCATAATAAGAAAAGCGTTCCCACATTTCTGTAAAAAATAAAAGGTATAATTGTTTTGGATGACCACTAATGCCATCAGCAATATACGATTCGTGTTCTATTGGGTTTAATTCATCACTTACAGTACTCATATTTCTAGCAATTTGAAACGAAAGATATGCTTTTTTTTGAATTTGAACTAACAAATCACTTCTTAATAAAGACTAATAACTCAATGACTTATTAACTAATAACTAACTTAACTAGTAAAAAGCATCTACAAAATGTGCTATTGTGTAAGTGTCATTCGTTTGACTAATAGCTATAATATCAAATCGCAATTCACCTTGCCAATTATGCTCTGCTATGTATGCATCAGCAGCTTCATGCATTTTTTTAATTTTATTATCACTTACAGTTGTTTCAGGAAAACCAAACCTCGATTGCTTTCTCAATTTCACTTCAACAAAAACTAAAGCACTATTATCTAAAGCAATAATATCAATTTCGCTTTTTTTAAAACGCCAATTTTTATACAAAATGCTATACTTTAAATCAAGCAAAAAATCAACAGCTTTTGCCTCACCTATATTTCCAATGGCTTGTTTATTTGGCACGATTTTTAATATTTATAACAGTATAAAATAGGTAAATTAAGTACTTTTTTGTTTTTTTACATAAATTTTTAACAAGATGAATATGATTGATTTAGTCAATGCATTTCCTGAACAACTTACAAGAGCTATGGCTATTGGTGATGTAGCTAAAATTGGCAAAAATAAATTTCCTATACGAAATATTTTAATAAGTGGATTAGGTGGTTCTGGTATTGGTGGCACTATAATAAGCGATATTCTTAAAGATGATGTTGAAGTTCCAATTGTCGTTAATAAAGATTATCAAATACCAAATTTTGTAAACGAAAATACTTTAGTTATTGTTTCTTCTTACTCAGGAAACACTGAAGAAACCATGAGTGCTTTACTACAAGCCAAAAAAGCAAATGCTCAAATTATTTGTGTTACTTCTGGTGGTTTAGTAAAAGAATATGCAGAAACAAATGATTTAGATTATATTTTAATTGATGGAGGAATGCCACCAAGAGCTTGTTTTGGTCAGTCTTTTGTTCAGTTATTATATATTTTATTCTACTTAGGATTAATCCAAGAAAACTTTAAAACATACTTACAAAATAGTATAGATTTACTGAATAGCGAAGCAAGCGATATACAACAAATTGCTAAGAATATTGCAGAACAACTCAACGGAAAAATTCCAGTAATATATGCTTGTGCAAAGTTTGAAGGTGTATCTGTTCGTTTCCGTCAACAAATTAATGAAAATGCTAAAACACTTGCTTGGCATCATGTTGTACCAGAAATGAACCACAACGAATTAGTAGGTTGGAGAGATAGAAATGAGCAAATTGGTGTTATCTTCTTACGAAATAATAAAGACTACGAACGCAATATAGAAAGAATGGATTTTGTAAAAGAGGTTGTTTCTCAGTATGCAAGTACAGTTATAGAATTATATTCTAAAGGAGAACATGATATTGAAAGAGCATTGTATTTAATTCATATCACAGATTGGGTGTCTTGTTATTTAGCAGAATTAAAAGGTGTTGATGCCATTGAAATTGATGTCATCAATAAACTAAAAAACAAGCTAGCAGAAAATCCTATTATATAAATAAATACACAATATAATGTCGGCTGTCGTACAACTTCACGACTGTGGTTTAATGCATTATCAAGATGCATTAGCTATACAAACTGAATACTTTCAGCAAATGGTCAATAATAAATTGAATGCCATTTCTAACGAAAACAACATGCATTTAATAGTATGTGAGCATTATCCAGTAATTACACTTGGAAAAAGTGGAAAGCAAGAAAATCTATTACTACAAAAAGAGTTGTTACAACAAAAAGGCATTGAGTTTTTTGAAACCAATAGAGGTGGAGATATCACATTTCACGGACCAGAACAAATTGTTATATATCCAATATTAGATTTAGATTTTTTTATAGCAGATGTAAAACAATACATGCGAAATTTGGAAGAAGTTGTTATCCAAACACTACAAGCACATCATATTACTGGTGAAAGGTTGGAAAAAGAAACAGGTGTTTGGGTTAAAAAAAATCATGCGTACAACAAAATTTGTGCTTTTGGTGTTAAGATGAGCAGATGGATAACCATGCATGGTTTAGCACTCAATGTAAATACCAATTTAGATTATTTTAATTATATCGTTCCATGTGGTATTGCAGACAAAGGCGTTACAAGTATGCAAAAAAAATCAATCAAACAATAGAAAAAGATAAAGTAAAACAATTACTAATTAATAATTTTGAAAAAATATTTAATTGTAAGATACAATGTTAAAAGATATAAACTTTAATACCGTAACAGATTTAGGCATGGCGATTGTAGAAGAAAACGATAACGGTCAACCAATTTGGAGTGCTTACATTATTAATTTTGGAGAAACCGCGAAAGAAAAAATGCTCATTACTTCAGAAGGATACAAAGTAGAAAAAGATAAACACTTGCAAACATCTACGCTGCGTTGGTTTATGGGAGATGTTGCTCCAAATTCATTCGCAAAAATTGAAGAAATACCTAGCGAGTTACATCACTTAAACAACGAGTTTATGGTGAGTTTTTATATAGGTACTCAAATCTACGATAGAAAGTTTATCTTTGTAGAAGGAAGTATAAGCAAAGAAAACTTAACAACTGTTCCTATAATCAACAAAAAAGGAATATTAATAAAATGAATTTAGAAGACAAAGATATTGACACCATTCATGATGAAGATGAATTGATTGAACATTTTCGCTTCATTGTAGATAAAGGTCAATCACCACTTCGTATAGATAAATTTCTTACCGAAAAAATTCCTAATGTATCTCGTAATAAAATTCAACAAGCAGCAACTGCCGAAAATATTTTAGTCAACGATAAAGTCGTAAAGTCCAATTATAAAATCAAAGGCAACGACATTATTCGTGTAGTAATGCCAGAACCAAAATGGGATTATACTGTTCAACCAGAAAATATACCATTAGATATCATATATGAAGATGACGATATTATGGTAATTAATAAACCAGCAGGCATGGTATGTCATCCAGGTCATGGTAATTATACAGGCACTTTAGTCAATGCTTTGTTGTGGCATTGTAAAGACTTACCTAATGTCAACGGCGATATTCGACCAGGTTTAGTACATCGTATCGATAGATATACTTCTGGACTAATGGTTATAGGCAAAACAGAGTTGGCTTTAAATCACTTAGCCAAACAATTTTTTGATAGAACAATTGATAGAAAATATATTGCATTGGCTTGGGGAGATGTTGACGAAGACAAAGGCAGAATAGAAGGCAACATTGCAAGGAATCCAAATAACAGAAAAATATTTTATGTAGATGTTGATGGACTAGAAGGCAAACCAGCGGCTACCAATTACGAAGTTATTAAAAGATACAGCTTTGTTACACTAGTAGAATGTAAACTCGAAACAGGCAGAACACATCAAATAAGAGTACACTTAAAATATATTGGACATACTATTTTTGGCGATGTAATTTATGGTGGCGACCAAATAAGAAAAGGAACAGTATATACAAAGTACAAACAGTTTATTGATAACTGCTTACAACTTATGCCACACCAAGCACTACATGCCAAATCACTAGGATTTATACATCCAACCAACAAACAAAAAATGTACTTTGAACAAGCACTACCAGAAAACTTTACACAACTACTAGAAAAATGGGATAGATATTCTGGTAGTTTACAAAATCAAGCAGAATCATAATATATATATTTTAAACAACTATTAAAAATGACTAAGTTTATGGCATAACCTACGGTCGGGCTATCACTTCAAGTCCTCGCTCGTTTTCAACTCGCTGTGGGCTATCCGTTCTATCCCTTATGCAAAATTCCTGCTACTAAAAGTCTTACTACTCAATAAAATATTTTCTCATTTTCAATAATATTGTTAATTTTATTTGCAAGATGTTGTATCATACTAATAAATCAATCCTTTTCTTTAATGGACAGTTCAAACCAGTCGACGATTTTAAGATAAGTCCATTCAATCAAACGCTCCATTACGGTTATGGTGTCTTTGAAGGAATAAGAGCATATCAAACACAAAGTGGACCACACTTATTTAAAGTAAGACGACATTTCGAACGATTAGCAAATTCTGCCGAAAAACTAAATATCAAACTACCATATACAGTTCAAGAACTCATTAATTTTGCTTACGAATTAATAGAACAAAACCATATGAAAGAAGCATATATTCGTCCATTAATTTTTATGGATAAAAATATGACGCTTAGAGCAGTTGATGCAGACCAACCAAATGTACTCATGACTTGCTGGAAATGGAACAGATATTATCCTAATAACAAACTAAAAATTATGGTTTCCTCTTGGCGAAGACCAAGTCCAAAATCAATGCCAGTAGAAATAAAAGCAACAGGAAATTATATGAATTCTATTTTAGCAACACGAGAAGCCAAACAAAAAGGGTATGATGATGCTTTAATCTTAGATGTAGAAGGATATGTAGCAACAGGACCAGGTGCATCTTTCTTTATGGAAAAAAACGGACAGCTGATTGTTCCGCCATTAAATAATATTTTTCCAGGAATTACGCGTTTAACGCTAATTGAAATTGCTAAACAAATGGGCATCGAAGTTATTGAAAAGCAATACGGAACAGAAGAAGTAATGCAAGCAGACGGTGCTTTTTTTACAGGTACAGCAACCGAAGTAGCAGGAATTGAAAGTATAAATGGACATACTTTAAACTTAAAATGGGAAGACACCATAGGACACTTACTTCACAACAGATATAAAAGAATTGTAGCAGGAAAAGACACCAATTTCTTAGAATATTTTTAACTATAATATGTCAGAAAACAACTATACTGTAACAGGAATTAATCAATTGGCACAGCAAATATATACCGACAATAAAGCAAAAGGTTTTTGGGATAAAGAACGCAATGTAGGTGAAATGCTAATGCTTGTTACATCAGAATTAGGCGAAGCTATGGAAGCACATCGCAAAGGAAAATTTGCTAATTGGAGTGCTTTCAACACGAATCAACAAACAGATTTTAAAACCAACTTTGAAGCAAACATAAAAGATTCGTTTGAAGATGAAATTGCAGATGCCATTATTCGCTTATTAGATATGGTTGGTGGTTTAAATATCGACATAGAAAAACAACTTACTACAAAGTTATACTACAATACTACTAGAGGCAAATTACATGGCAAAACATATTAATATATGAGTAATTGACTAGTAATTTATTAAGCTGTCTTTTTTAACTAATTTTCACTATAAATTTTTAAGCAACTATAGCTTTATTCATTTAATTGATTTAACTTCGATTAAAAATTATAACTAACTATGAACAAACTACTATTTATTGCACTATTGATGATTGGCTCTGTAGTTGCAAATGCACAAAAAATTGTTACTTGCGAAAGCTATAACGAAAATACTGGAGAGCCAAGTGGTATATACAGTACATGGAGCATAAAACAAGATGGTGGATATGTTTATATATTATACAACCAACCTAAAGCAATTAAAGGAGTATTAGATTTATATATTGATAAATACTTTAATGGGAAATATGTACCATACGAAACTTTGAAATTCGATGTAGAAAGTAATTCAAATTGGGCTTTGTACGATTATTTTTTTACTGAACCAGGAAAATACAGAATTATTGCATTAAAAGATAAAACAGAACTAGCTTCTACAGAAGTAACTATTAAATATGCAGATAATGCAAGCAGTTCTAACTCTAATTATAATGATAGAGAAGATGAGGATAATGAAGAAGTAGACACTTGGTATTATGAAGAAACTGAAATTGTTTTTGGAACTGGGCTAGATAAAAATAATAATTTTGCTGTACAAGGTCAGAATGATGAGTTTACAATTCCAAGGGAAAAAGGATATGTTGATGTTGCTTTGATTTTAAAAGGAGATGTTGAATTTAAAACAGATTTAATTTATGTTGATATATATCTAGGTGATGATTTTATAGAAACTTTAGAGGTTAATGTAGAACCAAATTGGAATATTGTATCTACTAATTATAAATTTACAAAGAGAGGCACATACTCTATAGAAATGTATAATGCTGATGAAGTCTATATCAACGATGCTGATGTAGAAATTCATTAAAAAACCTAAGCCAAGTTTTTTATTGTTAAAAGATATTATCAATAAGATTTCACTACTTTATTTGTACAAAAAACACAATGTATTTTTATAAGCAATCATGTGGTGAAAAGTCTATACTATAAAAACATAATATGTAATCCGTTGTGCATTTAGAAACAAAATAAAGGAGAAATCGTCCTTCGAAAGAAGGAATCTATGGACTCTTCCATTCTGAGCGAAGCGAAGAATCTCCAATTCTTGCTGAACTTGCCTGTCTACCGAATAGGTAGATTTCAGCATCTACATATAACCTAAGTTGTGAAGATGCATAGCATCTCTAACTTTTCTACTTGTTCTCGTCATCCTATGTTTGTATAAATAATTAAATTAGTAGAAATTATTAACAGGAAAAGTAAAGGGTAAAGAGTAAGATTTTAGTTTGTCATTAGTCAAAAAGACCGTTCGCAATGTTAATCCCTTTACCCATCCTATGTTTGTATAAATAATTAAATTAGTAGAAATTATTAACAGGAAAAGTAAAGGGTAAAGAGTAAGATTTTAGTTTGTCATTAGTCAAAAAGACCGTTCGCAATGTTAATCCCTTTACCCATCCTATGTTTGTATAAATAATTAAATTAGTAGAAATTATTAACAGGAAAAGTAAAGGGTAAAGAGTAAGATTTTAGTTTGTCATTAGTCAAAAAGACCGTTCGCAATGTTAATCCCTTTACCCATTACTACAAAAAACTTGAACAGAACATTAAGCATAAAGCTTGTATTAAGGATAGATAAGTTAGTGTAGTATTACTTTTCACAAAAAAACAATATTATGAGTAAAGTTATAGGAATTGACATTAGTAAACAAACATTTGATGTAGCATTATTAGACAGCAAAACTAGTAAATGGCAACATCATGTATTAGAAAACAACAAACTTGGATTTAAAAAGTTATGTAAGTTTATTTCAGAACAGAGTCATGTTGTAATGGAAGCAAGTGGCAGTTATTATCTACAATTAGCTTTGTATTTAGAAATGAATAATATAAAAGTAAGTGTAGTAAATCCTTTGGTTATAAGAAGATACAGTCAAATGAAACTTCAAAGAGCAAAGACAGATAAGAAAGACGCACAAACCATAGCAATGTATGGTATAGAACAAAATCCAGAGTTATGGCAATCTCAAGATAAAGAAGTAATGGAGTTAAAACAACTATATTCCACAATAGAGTTATTAAGTAAACAAGTAAGTCAGACACAACATCAGTTAGAAGCACATACGAGCAGTGGTATACTAAGTTCATCATTAAAGCAAGAACTAAATCAACATATAAAAACCCTAAAAAGAAGAAAAGAAAAATTAGAAACAAGATTTAGATTATTATCAGAACAAACATACGGAGACACTCTAGAGCGTTTAGCAACAATACCAGGTATAGGTAAAAAAACAGCCGTCATGTTAACTGTAATTACCAATAATTTTAAAAAATTTGATAATTATAGACAGTTAATTGCATATGTAGGACTAAGTCCGAGAAAGTATGAATCAGGAACAAGTGTGCGAGGCAGAGGACATATTTGTAAAATGGGACAATCGCAAATAAGGAAGTTATTGTATATGTGTAGTTGGTCAGCCAAGAAACTAAATAAAGCATGTATAGCAATGTATGAAAGATTAATTGCCAAAGGCAAAGCAGAAAGAGTAGTAAAAATAGCAATAGCTAATAAGTTATTAAAACAAGCCTTTGCAATAGCAAAAAATAAAGAAGTATATAATGAAAATTTTATGCAAAAAGTTTGTTTTTAAGCACAGAACATTCTGAGCGAAGCGAAGAATCTCTCCAAATTAAAACAAAAGAATTAACAAATATATCCTACAAAAAAGCAAGGATAGTTTATTTAATTTATTTATATTTATGGCAAAAAATCATTCCTATGAGGCATTACTACAAATTTTTGGCACTAATATGTATTCTAATACTTACTACAAATAGCAAATTATACGCACAACCGTTTAGCGATGCTCATTTAATTGATGCTGCAAATGGAGCTACCTACTCTACAACTGCAGACTTAGATAATGATGGTGATTTAGATGTTATTTCATATATACTTGAGCCAAATAGTATACAAGACAAAATAGTATGGTTTGAAAATGATGGTTTGGGTCATTTTTCTAAGCCAAAGAATATTATAAACTTAAAATTACCTATTTATTTCTTTTTTTATGGCGATCCTTTTGTTCCATTTCTTATTGGAGACATAGATAGTGATAATGATAATGATATAGTTGTCTATTATAAAAATACAGATGAAGATACTAGTTATTATAAATGGTATGAGAATAATGGTAATGAACAATTTAATACAATGCACAACATTTTAACCACTCCATTTGATAACCCATCCTATTCGTCAGATGGAGTAGTTGCATTAACAGATATGAATGGAGATAATAATCTAGATGTTGTAGGACTTAACAATACTTGGTTTCAAAATGATGGCAATGGCAATTTTATAGCACAATCTAATATCTTTCCTAATACCAGTGAAGAATTCCCATCTCCTTTAGTTTATAATACTGGTGTTGTGGACGTAGACTTAGATGGAGATATAGATATAGTAAACAAACTATCAGGTTATAATTATCATTTATTTGAAGCACTTTGTATGCCAGATAGTTTGTTTTGGTTTGAAAATGATGGCAATGGTAATTTTCAAAAAAGGACAATTATTGGAGGTACAACTTTTTGGGATGGAGGATATTGCATAACAACCTCAATACTTTCAGCTAACTTAGTAGATATAGAAGATGATGGAGATAAAGACCTTATGGTAACAACTACTAGCAGTGGTATTCCTGGTGGAAGTTCTATATATGTAAATCTTTATAAAAATGATGGTATGGGTAATTTTTCTTTTTACAAAAGCATTTTAGAGTTGCCAGCACAAACTATATTTGTTCAATTTCCTATAAGATTAGACCTTGTTGATATTAATTCAGACAATCATAAAGATATAATTATTGATAATAGCTATGAATATTTCTATTATTTAAATGATGGTAATGATAATTTTAGTATTAAACAAACTTTACCACTAAGAGAGACATTTGATTCACCATATCTTTTCAGTTATTTATTTGAAGACTTAAATGGGGACAACCATCCAGATTTTTTATATAATAGTATTGGTTTCAATACTTCTTTAAGTGAAATCAATTACTCACTAAGTGATGCCAATGGCGTACAACATTTTAATAATTATCAAAATGTACATGGTGATTCTTTGTATTATTCAAAAAACATACATTCTAATGATATAGATAATGATGGAGATAACGATATTGTATTTTATTTTTATAATAGAATTGGCTGGTATAAAAATAAAGGCAATGGTAGTTTTGAAAGTCCATACTTTTTAGAAACTGGTGTCAACTATATTAACCAAGTTGAGCTGGCAGATGTTAACAACAACGGAAATGTAGATATTCTATATACTTATAACGATAATAATATAGCCTACTATAAAAATAATGGCAATGGCAACTTTACTAGTCAGTCTCTTGTAAATATAATCGATAGTATAACTGCTATACATTCTATAGATATTGACAACGATGGCTTTAACGATATTCTTTTTTCTAACTCCAATAAATTAGCATGGTATAAAAATGATGGCAATAATATTTTTAGTACTGAGAATATAATATCAATTACAGATACATTTAATAATTGTACACTTTTATCTAATGATGTAAACAACGATGGACATATAGATATTATTTCAGCAGTTAATGGTGGAAAATTATTGTGGTATCAAAATAATGGAAGTGGTAGTTTTTCAGCACCACAAATTATTACTAACAATTGTAATTATACAGAAATATACAGTACCGATGTAGATAATGATAGTAGTATAGATTTAATTTACAATATTCCTAATACCAGTAATCTTACATGGTTCAAAAATGATGGCAATGGCATCTTTAACAGTATAGACATTACTACTGGAGCTAATCCAATCAAGGCATTTACCATTGCAGATATTGATAGAGATGGTACTAATAATATAGTTTGTTTAACACAAAATAATACCACCATTCTAAGTAAAGACGATAGTACTGGATTATTTACCGTAGCATATACAATAGTTAATGATATAACAGATGATTATCTTCATTCCATACTTACACCAGATATTGATGGAGATGGTATTTCTGATTTATTAATATCATCTATAGTACAATTATTCTGGCGTCAAAATTTAATTGAAAAACCATTAATTAAAGCAATAGCATTCTATGATGAAAATAACAATGGAGTACAAGATGGTAGTGAACGACTTTTAAATTTTGCAGAGATATTAGTAGCACCTAATGAATTAGGCGTTTTTACTAGTAGTGATGGTTATGCACTTTTTGTTTTAGATACAGGAGCTTATGTTATTTCTGCTATTATAGATACTAACTGGATGCAAACAACAATACCTGAAGTATATAATTTAGATCTTTCAAACTATAATACAACAGATACACTTTATTTTGGCTTTACACCTAAGCATTTAATTAATGATTTAAAATTTACCAATATAGCTCAAGCCAATACAAGATGTGCTAGAGATATTCCTTTTCAAATAACCTATACTAATACAGGAACTACAAAACTAAATGGTTATGTTACAGTAACAGAAGAAAACCTAATTACATATGTGGATAGTCCAAATAATACGCCAACAGATAGTACTTCAGGTAGTGAACGCTTTTGGTTCTTTGATGATTTATATCCAACAGAGAGCAAAACGATAATACAATACTACACAGTCGCAGACCAAAGTTTTGCTGGAGATACATTAACGCTTTCTGCTCAAGCAGTAGTGCCAGTTTTGTATAACAATGCTACAGCATATCATAATAATACAGGAAGTACTACAACCGATAAGGTTACAATCTGCCATTGTACAGCAGCAGATAATGACCACTATGTAGTTTTAGAAGTACCATTAAGTGCAATTGATAGTTTTGGCTATAATGACTATATCTTTTATGATTGTGATATTGTACCAATCACAGATATTGATGGTGATGGCGATATTGATACAGATGACTGTAAAGCAAAAAAACCAAGCTACGATGAAATTGCTATCAATGGTCCTTTTTATTCTCTAATTTTTTGCTCATTTGATCCAAACGACAAACAAGCCAATCCAAAAGGTGAAGGTGAGAATAACCTAACTTACAAAGATGAAGACATTATCTATATCATTCGTTTTCAAAATACAGGAAACGATACGGCTTTTCATGTACAAATCACCGATTCTTTAGATAAAAATTTAGATATTAACACATTCAAATTTATAGCAGCATCACACAGTAATTTACAAATACAAAAACAAACTTATAATATTGGTACAGCTAATGAGTATCATGAATTGTCGTTTACTTTTCATCCAATCATTTTGCCAGATAGTGCTACTAATGAAGTTGCAAGTCAAGGTTTTGTTTCCTTTAGCATCAAGCCAAAGAAAGACTTACCAGAGAACACAGTCATAAATAATACAGCAAACATTGTATTTGACAAGTTCACTAACTATCCAGTTATTACCAATACAGTAACCAATACATTAGTCTCTAACCTCAGAGTAACCACAGCAATACTTGAGAAAAAATATGATGTTGGTATCAATGCTTATCCAAATCCATTTAATAGTATGGTGAATATAGAACTAT
Organism: Chitinophagales bacterium; assembly: GCA_020636535.1. Classification (NCBI taxonomy): domain Bacteria; kingdom Pseudomonadati; phylum Bacteroidota; class Chitinophagia; order Chitinophagales; species Chitinophagales bacterium. The sequence continues at coordinate 364,272 of JACJXT010000012.1, read as the reverse complement.
CAAAACCAAGCACACAGCAAAGCGTAGATATTTCTATTGTCAACATAGAAGGCAAAAGATTAAAAGTGCTTACCAATATCACAAACAATAATATTAATATAGACTTATCTTCCATTGCAACAGGAGCTTATTTCATAGCAGTAGAAGACACACAAACTAAAGAACTAATTGGCATCAAAAAGATAGTGAAACAGTAAGTGTAACAAAATATATCAACTAATAAATAGTTTTGTAATTTTATACAAAGCAAAACTATGAAAATATATAAAATACTTTTTTGGATAACTTTGGTTTTCTTGTTTTTAACTAATTTATTTTGGATTCATAATAAAATGGATACTGCTGTTGGACATAGTTATTACAAAGACAGTTGCGAAGCTTACAAAAACGACTTAACCGAATTACAAAAATTACTATCAGAAGGTTTAAACAAAACAGAAATGCTAAACTATCTAGATAGCAATAAAATTGTTTATAATGCTTTTGAGAAAGGAAATGAATATATTATTCAGTTTACTTCATTCGATTTAGTTTATGATAATACTGGAAATCTAATAAAATAATTTATTATTTATATGAACATCAAACAACTAAATAAAGATGATGCTGAAGTATTTCTACAATTATTATTAGCATTAGATGATGAAACTACATTTATGTTGTACGAGCAAGGTGAACGCAATACTACAGTAGAAGAAATGTCGAACAGAATGGAAGCAATAAACAAAACAGGAAGTATTTTTGCTTTTGAAGTAGATAATATTTTAGTTGGATTCATATTAATACAAAGAAGTATGCTTAATAAAATAAATCATTGTGCTAGTATTGCCATTGGTGTACTACAAAAATTTTCTAGTAAAGGTATAGCTACTCAATTAATGCAAAAAGCAGAACAATGGTGTATAGTAAATAATATTTCTAGACTAGAATTAACAGTAATGAAGCACAATACAAGAGCTATTAAATTATACCAACGCATAGGTTTTGAAATTGAAGGCACAAGAAAAAGAGCGATTTTAATGAATGATATTTTTTATGATGAATATTATATGGGAAAAATATTAAAATAATATGGAACAAAAAATAAACATACCAAAACTAAATCACACTATTTTAGAAAAAATATATTTTAATAAAACACTTACAAATGATGAACTCAATAACATTTTAAGTTTACCTCTTGAAAGTTTAATTGAAGATTTAAGAACAACTATTCATTTTTGTAATTCTTTATTTGGTAGTGAAGTTGATTTTGATGAAATATCATATAACTTACTTTTATATGCCTTGTTTATACTTAAAGAAATAGAAGCTAAAAATCAATTAGATATAGTTTTTGATATTATACATTGGGAAGATGAAAAAATGGATTTTTGGTTTGGCGATACAGTTTGTAAATATCTTTGGAATATCGTTTACTTTTTTGCTTATGATGATATTCATCAATTAGTTGCTCTTCTAAAAACAGAAAAAGAAATAGATACTTTTAATAAAGAAGAAATCGCCTTAGCTATTTATCAGTTATATTTAAAAAACGAAGATAAAAGAACACTCATTTCAAACTATTGGACAGAATTATTGGAGTTTTACGCTAATTTAGATGAAGATAGTAATATTATTGACCATACTTATTTTGCTTTTTTTATAAACTACATAGCCAATCCTAATGAACAACAAAAAGTATTAATTAAAAAGTTATATGATAATAATTATATCGATTATATGGTTTATGGAAAATATGAAGACTTCTTAAAAGTCACAGAAGAGGAAAGAGAGCTTGTTTCGGTTTATAAACTAAATGAAGATTTAATTGCTTTTGAAAATAGAAACTCAACAGAAAATAATTTTTTTTATAATAATGATGATTACTTTACTAAACAAGAACCATTTGTTAGAGAAACAAAAAAAATAGGAAGAAACGAACTCTGTCCGTGTGGAAGTGGAAAAAATATAAAAAATGTTGTTTAGGCAATTAATAATATATTATTTTAATATGATATTTAAAATATGAATAATTTTTATTCCAAAGAATTTAAGAAAGCAATTAGTAGTTTACACTCGAGTGAATAAATTATTAACCTGAGTTCGGTTTAAGCAAATTAACAAAACGCAATAACCAAAATAACCTTTCGTCTTTACGAGTGGATGAAAGAAGCGAAGTCTACCTGTTCGACACCATGTCTGCCGACAGGTAGAGACAGGTGTAATCGGTAGTGTCCCAATTAGTGTGTCTGTGATGTGAAGGTTTTCCACTGTTAACTTTGTCATATTATATTAAAAGTTGTTTCAAATTTAAAATTTCTTACTGGATATTTATATGTTTTATTTTCCATTTCCATAGCAACATATCCCATAAGTGTTAAAGTTGCATCTATACTGGGTAAAGCATTCCTTATTTTAAGTGTTCTTTTAAAGGATTTATTGAGTCGTTCTATCCAATTGGTAGTATATATCATACGCCTTATTCTATAGTCATATCTAAGGTAAGTAAATAACAATGCTAAGTCATCTCTTTGGTAAGTATACTGTAATTTAGGATATTTTTTTATCCATTTATTGAGTACTTGCTTTAGTTGTTCTATGCCTTGTTCTACAGTATAGTATTGATCGTCTGGATTAAATACTGCTTTTACTTGGTTGCAAAATTCAGTTCTATCGCTAACTCTTATATTTTTGCTTAGTTGCCTTTGAAAGTGTAATATACATTTTTGATGTTTACTGTTTTTAAAGCATTTTGAAATACTGCTATCTAGTCCAGTTAAATCATCACTTACAAATAAGTCTACTTGTTCTACGCCTCTTTGTTTAAGTGTTTCTAAGCATTCTGTCCAGCCACTAGCATGTTCTGTAGGAAAGTTAGTAATGCCGAGTACTTCTCTTGTGAAGTCAGCTTTTAGTCCTAAGATTACATAAAATGCTTCGGTACTTACTGTATCTCTTCTTACTTTTTGATGTGTAGCATCTATAAATATTACAGGATAATATTGGTCTAATGGTCTTTGTTGCCATTGTTTTACTATCGATGCAAATTCTGTATTTATACGAGAAATACTTGATTTGCTATAATTGGTTCCGTAAATATCTACCAGTATTTCATTGATTTGTCTTGTGGTTAATCCTTTTCCATATAAGGCAAAACTTAGGTCTTTTATCCGTTCTTCTTGTTGTTCTAATATGCCTAAGATTAATGGCTTAAACATCCCTAATCGGTCGCGTGGAACTCTAAGTTCTAATTGATTACCCATGCCTGATTTTTTTAACGATCGATAGCCATTGCCTTTGTTCTTACTACTTAGTTCTTCGCCTAAAAAATGTTGTCTTTCGCTTAGCATTAGTCCATTGATGACCATGCTAAATAACTCATTAATTCCATTTGGTTCACTTAAATGTAAATTAATTGCTTTTTCTAATTGCTCTTTTGTAGGTTTGATTTGGTTTTCCATCTTAATTAAATTTTGTTGTTGTTGTTATTAACAAAGTTAATTGTGGGAAACCTTTTTTTATCTATTAGACACACTTTTTGGGACAGTATGAGGTAATCTACTTTATAGCAGTTCATAGTTTGAGATTGTCACAATTTTGTTCGTTCCTCTCAAAATTTCGCAATAAACACATTGATTATTAATTAATTATGAAAAACTTAATCCATAACTCAGCTTAAATAGGTCTAATGCTAATTAGCATTCACAACAGTTTTATTCTTTTGCATTTTTTCGCTGACTTCTGCGTTAAAATATTCGCCATAAACTTTTGGCTATGACTCTTGAGTCCAACAAATAAATACCGTATAAAAAAAGAGCATTTACTATCATAGCAAATGCTCCAAAATAAGGCAGTTTTTATATCTCCGACTTATTAAATACTTTATTTATTCAACCTCTAATACTGCATTGTTAGCTTGTTTTTTTCCTGATATTTTTTCTTTTAATCTATCTACTAAATAAAAAACAGTTGGTACTACAATTAAGGTTAATAGTAAAGAACTTGTTAATCCACCAATAATAACCCAAGCCATAGAGCGTTTAAACTCGGAACCTGGTCCATTTGATAAGGCAATTGGCAACATACCAAATACCATTGCTAAAGTGGTCATTAATATTGGTCGTAACCTTTCTCTACCTGCTTCAATCAGTGCATCTTTAAGTGCGTAACCTCTCTCTTTTAAATGATTGGCAAAATCGACAATTAGAATACCATTTTTGGCAACGAGTCCCATTAGCATAATAAAACCAATAAAGCCAAAAATACTTAAGCTTTCCATTGTTAGTGCTAGTGCTAAAATTGAACCAATTAAGGCAACTGGAATAGAGAATAATACCACAAAAGGATAAACTACACTTTCATATAGTGCTACCATAATTAGATATACCAATACTATACCAATTAACATAGCATAACCTAAGCTACCAAAAGATTCTTGTTGATTTTTTTCTTCACCCAAATAATCTACTTTTACGGTTGCTGGTAAATTAGCTTTATCAATTTTTTCACGAATATCTGCAGTAACTGTACCAGTAGGACGACCAACAGTAGATGCTAATACTTGTACTGAATTTAATCTATTGTATCTTTCTAAGATAGCTTGTCCTTGTACTTCTTCAATATTTGCAACATCACTTAAACGAATTATTCCACCAGTTGGTGTTTGAATAATGGTATTGGCTAGACTAGCAATATCTTTTTTATCGGCTTCATCATAAACAATATTGATTGGATATTCTTCTCCTTGCTCTTTAAACTTAGCATTGTCATTTCCTCTAAAAGCAATTTGAATAGCAGCACCAACTGCAGGAATTGTTAATCCCATTTTGGCAACTTTATCTCTATCTAGTTTAATTTGAATTTCTGTTTTAGGCGATTTAGTACTATACTCAACATAGTCAGTTCCTGGTGTTTCTTTTACAATATCATGAATTTTTTGAGCAGCAACCCAAAGTTCATCGTAGTCTGAACCCATTGCTACAATTTGTATTTGTGGTTGATTATTACCTGTAACACTTGTAGGTTTAATAGAAAATTTAATTCCTGGAATTTGATCTAACTCATCACGCAATTCTTTACCAATTTCATCTGTAGATTTTACTCTTTCTCGTTTGTCGGTAAGTGAAACTGTAATATCTGCTTGATTTGGTGTAGAGATACTTTCTCCCATTTGCGTACCAACAGCACCAACTTTGGTAAACACTCTAACTACCTCTGGATGTTTTAATAGTGTTTTTTCAATTTGTTGTGTAACTTTATTGGTTTGAAACAAAGTAGCTTGTGGTTCTAACTCTACAATTAAACTAAACTCGCCTCTATCTCCACTACCAGCAAAAGAGCTACCAATAAATCCAAGTGCACCAATAGAACCAGCTCCAACAAACAAAAGAATCACTCCTGTAATTACATAGCGTTTATGACCTAATACCCAATTTAATACTTTTCCGTAAGCATCAATTAGTTTATCAATCATGCTTTCAAATCCAAGATTAATTCTTCCCCATAAACTGTCTTTACTAAGGTGTGGTAATTTTGCCCAACGAGAAGCTAATAAAGGTGTAAGTGTAAAAGAAACAAATAAACTCATTAAGGTAGAAAACACAACGACTAGAGCAAACTCTCTTAATATATTTCCAATTAATCCACCAGCTAATGATAATGGAACAAATACTACGACATCCACTAAAGTTATGGCAACTGCTGTAAATCCAATTTCGCTACGACCTTCGATAGATGCTTTTACCTTGTCTTTTCCCATTTCCATATGTCGGAAAATATTTTCTAAGATTACGATACTATCATCTACCAAAATACCTACTACTAATGAAAGTGCTAGTAAGGTCATTAAGTTGAGTGAAAATCCCATTAAATACATTAATAAGAAAGTTGGTATCATAGCAGAAGGCAATGCTACTAGTACAAACATAGAACTTCTAAAACTATGTAAGAAAACTAACATTACAGCAGCTACAATAAACACAGCTAAGAATAAATCGTGTGTTACTGCATTTGCAGATTCTACGGTATAAGTAGATTGGTCGATAGCCACTTCGTAATTAAAACCTTTGTCTTTATATTGACTAACTAAAGTATCTAACTGAGCTTTAACTGCAGTACTTACTTCAACTGCATTGGCATCTGTTTGTTTAGATATTTCCATACCTAAACCTACATTACCATTAATACGGTTAATAGATGTTGGTTCTGCAATGGCATCACTAACACTAGCAACATCTCTTAATAATAATCTACTACCATCTCTGTTTTCTCTAATAATTAAATTATTGAGTTGGTCTACACTGCCTAAATTTGCATCTAGTCTAATCGTAAATCGATTGTTATTATCTTCAATTGCACCAGCAGGATAAGACATATTACTTGCCATAATTACCTGACTTACTTGTGCAGAAGATAGATTATAAGCTTGTAGTTTATCATTATCTAGGTTGACTTTAATTTCTCTTTTAGAACCACCAATTAAGTTTACTTGTCCTACACCTTTAGTGTTTAAGAGAATTGGTTTTATAGTCAAATCAACAAAATCGTATAGTTCTTCATCGCTAACATTACCAAATGCTGTTAGTTTAAGTACAGGAATATCGCTAGAACTAAATTTAGAAATGATTGGTCTGTCTACATCTTCAGGTAATTCATTAGATATATTATTTATTTTTCTTTCAGCATCTTGTTGTGCTTGTGTAACATCTGTTTTTTGCTTTAGTTGCAACACTACAACCGAAACATTTTCTTGAGAAGTAGAAGACACAATATCAACACCTTCTATAGAAGAAACGGCATCTTCTATTTTTTTAGTTACATTATTTTGTACTTCTTCAGATGATGCTCCTCTATAAACCGTTTGGATAGAAAGAATAGGTGCTTCAAACTTAGGTAGTAAATTATAATTTAAGTTAGAATATCCTATAATTCCAAAAAGTATTAATACTGTAAATATAACAAGTATTAGTAATGGTCGTTTTATTGCTAATTCGGTAATAGACATTTTGTTTTATTTTGGGTTTATAATCTTAACATTAGAGTTTTCGCTTAGATTAATTTGACCTGAAATAACTACTTGTTCTCCAGGAATTAAACCACCTATTACAATAATGTTTTCTCCATTTTCTTCGCCTAATTGTACTTTTCTTATAATTGATTTATTGTCTTTTACTACAAATACATACGGATCTTTTATACCTTCTACTAATGCATTTTTTGGAATTTGTAATGCAGCAGCTGGTTTTTTGAAATTGAATTTTACTGAAACATAAGTTCCTGCTTTATAACCACTGTTTGGTATTACTACTTCTACTTTATAGTTGTGATTTTCATCGCCTTTTGGACTGATGTATTTGATAGTACCTGTAACTAACTTACCTGGAAATATTGAAGAAGAAATTTGAGCTTTTTGTCCAAGTTTTAATTCGTATACATTGTCTTCTCCAACAAACACTACCGCTTTTAAAAGCGATACATCCATAATAGTAGCTAATGGTGTACCTGGATTTGCAAACTCGCCTGCATTAGCATTTTTTTGAACAATAATTCCACTTATTGGTGCATAAATATTATTGTCTGCAATTTGTTGTTGCATATTTTCTTTTTGAATTTTGGTAGTTTCGATATTGTATTTAATATCATCTACAGCATTAGCAGGTGCAGCATCTCCAGCGATTAACTCTTGAGTTCGTTTTAAATCATCTTGTAGTTTTTGTAATGTAACATCGTATGATTTAATACCAATTTCTCTTTGCTTAGAATCAATTTTACCAATTAGTTGTCCTTTAGAAACATGCTGACCAACTTCTACCTTAAAGCTAATTAATTTACCAGGTTGTGTTGCTGTAATAGTTCCACTATTATTGATATCGAGTGTTGCAGGAATAGCATAATCTGTACTTACAGGCATATATTCTGCTTTAGCAACAGTTACAGAAACTGGTATGTTTGATCTATCAATTGGTGTTTCGTTTTTATCGATTACTTTTTTGTTTTGAGACAGTTTGTAAACTGTAGCACCAAGTAGTGCTAAAACAACGACACCTATTATAATTTTACTCTTCATTCTTTATTATTGTTTATATGATTCAATATTATTGTTTGCTCTATCAACTTCTAGCTTAGATTGTATAAACTGTACTAGTGTATTTAAATAGTTTTGTTCTGCTTCTCTATAAGAATAATCGCTTGCCATCCAATCGGTATAACTAATTGTACCTTTTTGGTATTGTAGTGTAGCAACATCTAATACATTTTTAGCTAAGTCGATGTTGTTTCTGTTTATCGTTAAGTTTTGCTCTGCATTTTGCAATTGTGTGTTGGCATTAAGTAGTTGCAACTGCATGGCTTGCTCTTTTTGTATCAAGTCTTCTTTCATTGTAGCAATATTTAGCTTTGCTTGTTGTAGTGATGACTTGGTTCTTAATCCATCGAAAATTGGAATATCTAAACTAATGCCTATTGCTGCAAAATCGTGCCAATTATTGAATGAATTTACAAACTTATCGCCAAATGAATTAGCTGCATATCTTGTATAGAATGATAATTGTGGCATATATCCTGCAGAAATTCTTTTAGATAGAATATTTTGTAAGTAGATATTTTTTCTTATCATTTGTAATTCTATTCTGTTTTTTACATTTGCTGTATCTCCATAATTTGCTTTAATTGCATTTGCCGTAGTAACCGTAGAGTCAATAGCAATATCATCAGTTAATGGCATTCCTATTGTATATTTTAAATTATTATAAGCAATATCTTTTTTTGTTGATAAAATATCTTTTTGAATCAGTACATTGTTATAATTTACTTGAACTTTATCTACATCTACTTGACGAATAACGCCTTTGTCTTTTTGCAACTTAATAATAGGTAGCGTTTTAGCTAATCTTTCTTCATTTTGTAGAATTAGTTTTTCGTTTTCATTAATTACCAAAATATTGTAGTAAGCAACAGCAACATTGTAGATTAGGTCTTGTTCTGTTTGTTGTTTTTTCATTTGAGCCAACTCATAACCTGGTTGTATTGCTTTAATACCTTGAATATATGACCAATTGAAAATCATTTGATTTAATTCTATACCAGCAGTAGTGTTGTATTTATTACCAATTTGTAGCGTTTGTCCAGGAATACTAACGCCACCAAAATCCATAGCAGGAAATGCAGTAGATTGCAATTTAAGATTATCATCCCATTTTACTTGTGCATTTATTTGTGGTAAATAAGCCGACTGTCCTTCTCTTTTCTTAGCATAAGCAACAGCTACATCATTAGCGGCCATTTTTACAGTTACACTATTTTTTAAAGCGTAATCTATACATTGTTGTAGATTAAAAAGTTCTTGAGCAGTAACATTTCCTACAAAATAAAACAATATACTTATTATAAATATTTTTTTTCTCATACTATATTTCAAATTGATTAAATAGTTGATTGAATAATTCTTTTCCTTTTGGTAATGCAATAGCATTGATATGATAAGCCAATATTTCTTTAAAAACAGTACTTACTGTATATTTTGAATGATTACTATAGTTATGTAAACTTAAAGTAGATAAGCTAACATAAAAATCAGATACTAATTCTATATCTATATCTTCTCTATAAAGTTTTTGAGCAATACCTTCTCTTATATTTTTTTTAATTAAATTATTAGAAAAACTAACTTTATGTTCTTCAATTTTTTCCCAACCTCTTGGATAAAATTTCATTAAATCGTGAATGGTTGATGGATGAAATATTTGTAGTGAATTATAAATTACTTTTCCTACAAGTATCATTTCTTCAATGGCATTGGTTGCTTGCTGCTCTATTGCTTTTAACTCTAATTCTCTTTGGTTAATATCTTTAGAAATACAAAACAAAACCAAGTCTGCTTTATTGCCTATCACTTTATAAAGTGTTTTTTTAGAAATACCTAACTCTTTTGCTAAGTCATCCATAGTAGTATTTCTAACACCAATAGTTCTAAATAACTCAGTTGCTTTCTCATGAATTTTGAAAGCTAAAAGCTCGTCTTGTTGTTCTATGTTTTGTTCTTTTACCATTTTATAATTAGGCGTTGCAAAGATATTTCAAATAAACGCAGGAAACTCTAAAAAGTTTTTAAGTTTCCATATTTATATCATTAAGTTATCGTTAATCACAAAAAATACTTAGATTTATAGCTAAAAAAGTGAAAGCATTAGTCTTAAATGAAAACAGTTTTGGTATTCAAGGAGTTGAAATACCACAAATTAAAAATGAAAATGAAGTTTTAATAAAACTAAAGTTTGCAGCACTCAATCATAGAGATGAATGGATTAGAGTTGGACAATATGCTAAAATTCAATATCCAAGTATTTTAGGTTCTGATGGAAGTGGTGTCATTGAACAAGTTGGTACTGCTGTTGATAATTCGTGGATTGGAAAAGAAGTCATCATCAATCCGAATATTAATTGGGGAAATAATCCTAAAGCTCAAAATCGAGCATATCAAATTTTAGGAATGCCTACGCAAGGTACTATTGCCGAATATATTGTAGTAAATATTGATAGAATTAAAACCAAACCAAATTATCTTACATTAGAACAAGCTGCAGCTTTTCCTTTAGGTGGACTAACAGCTTTCAATGCTTGTTTTAATAAAGGAATGATTAATCAAAACTCTAAAGTTTTAATTTCTGGCGTTGGTGGTGGTGTTGCTCAGTTTGCTTTTTTATTTTCTATGGCTGTTGGAGCAGAAGTTTTTGTTACATCAAGCAAGAATGAAGTAGTTGATAAATGTATGCAGTTAGGAGCTACTGGTGGTTGCAATTACAAAATTGAAGAGGATATGAAATTAATGTCAAAAGCGGCTAATGGTTTTGATGTAATTATTGATAGTGCTTGTGGTGATGGCATGAATTTGTTATTGAGTTTATTAAAACAAAACGGCAGGTATGTTTTTTATGGTGCTACTCGTGGTTTACCAAAAGATTTAAATATGCGTAATATATTTTGGAATCATTTACAATTACTAGGAAGTACTATGGGAAGCGATGAAGATTTTAATAATATGGTGGACTTTATAGAAACACATAAAATAATTCCAATCATTGATGAAACATATAATTTAGATGATGCAGTAGTTGCTTTCGATAGAATGGCTGCTGGAAAACAGTTTGGAAAAATTATCATTAAAATTTAGGAATGATATTTGTACAATAATTTTTAAAAATAAAAAATAAACATGGATTTAAATCAAATTTTAAACGGATCATTGGCTAATCAAGCAACACAATTAATTAGTCAACAGTTAAACTTAAACGAAAGCCAAGCACAAAGTGCAGTTAGTTTAGCATTGCCAACACTTTTAAATGCATTAACGAAGAACTCATCAAGCGAAACTGGTGCTGCCTCTTTATTTAATGCAATTACAAAAGACCACAGTAATGCAGGCGATTTAAGTAGCAACTTAGTCAATATTGCTCAAAGTGCATTGAGTGGAGAAGGTAACTCTATATTAAAACATATTTTAGGTGGCAATACACAAAATGTAGAAAATGCTTTATCTAACAATACTGGTGTAAATACTGGACAAGCAGCACAAATTTTACAGATTTTAGCTCCAATAGTTTTAAAAGCATTAGGAAATCAAACGCAGCAACAAGGTTTAAATGCTAATGGATTAGCTTCTTTACTCAATATGTTTACACAACAATATCAAAAAGAAGCACCAAAAAATCAAAGTATTATTTCGCAATTACTAGATCAAAATGGCGATGGTAATGTAGCAGATGATGCAGTAAAAATTGGCATGGGTTTCTTAGGAAAACTATTCAAGAAATAATCATTCAATAAAATTATATTTAAAGTACTTCATCGTTTGAAGTACTTTTTTTATTTTAGAGCATTATGAGAACACTTATCTTATTATTGATTTTATCATTTACTGGTTTGAAATCGTGTTTTGCACAGAAAAAATATTACAACAACAGCTATAAAATCATCAACAAAATTGAGAACAAGAAGCTAAACTACATTAATCATTTATTAGATTCACTAACTACGCACACGCTTCCTTCAGATGCAGAATTAGTAAAACACACTGCTTTTATAAGTGCGTATTCTTCAAAATATAAACAGCCATATTGGGTATCACACATTATTACTAAAGATATTTTATTTGGAACAAACTATAAAGACAATGGTTTTATTCCAGAAAAATTAACTAAAACAAGTACAGCAGATTCTTCTGATTTTATTTATAGCGGATATGATAGAGGACATATGGCACCAGCAGCAGATTTTAGATGGAATAAAGAAGCAGTTGCAGAATCGTATTTCTACTCTAATATTGCACCACAAAATCCAGAATTTAACAGAGGCACTTGGGCAAAACTTGAAATGTTTATTAGAAGTTTGGCAATTCAATCTAATGAATTATTCGTAGTAACTGGTCCAGTTTTAAACAATAAATTAGGTTTATTACAACAAGGTTCTTATATGGTTGCTACACCAAAATATTTTTATAAAATATTGTACGATTTATATCCTCCAAACTTTAAAGCTATTGCCTTTTTAATGCCTAATAAAAATATTCCTTTTGAAATAGATAAATATGTAGTGTCTATTGATAGCATTGAACAATTGACTGGAATTGATTTTTTGCCTAGTTTAGACGATGCATTAGAAAATCAGTTAGAACAAGAACACGATATTTTTGATTGGGATAAAGATTATAAATCTATTACTGATGAAATTTTAGATGAAAATTTTGGTAAAGGAAAAATCAACACCATACAAGCAATAGATTATATAGGAAAAGACGCGTGTGTTTGTGGTAAAGCTGTCAGTGTAAAAACAGTTGAAAATGGAAAAAGTAATCCGACTTATATTAATTTAGATAAATCGTATCCAAACCAATTATTTACAGTAGTAATTTATGGAAAAAACAAAGGTAATTTCTCCTACGATTTCAATACTTTAAAAGATAAAACTATTTGTGTTTCTGGAAAAGTTGGACAATACAAAGGTACACCACAAATTATTGCCAATAGCGAAAAACAAATTGAAGTTAAAGAATAAACCAAGCGAGTTCATTCTGAATTTATTTTAGAATCTTATTCTATTGATAAATAATATTGTTGTAAACTACCTAATCAACAACAAAGAACCCATTGTTCGCTTTTTCACTTTAGATAAATCTGCTGGTGGATTTTTAATATCTTCTGGAGATGCCATACCTTCCCACGATTGTCCATTCTCAAAAATGGCTCTTATTTTCCAAACATAAACATCTTGAGGTAGCAATTTGCCTTTATAAGTTCCGTCCCAACCTTCTGCAGGTTGTCCATCTACTAATGCAGTACTTTCCCAAAGTAACTGACCATAAGTAGAAAATATTTCTATATGATATTCTTTTAAGTTAAATCCTTTTGGCATAAAGATAGAAGACTCATTTCCTGCTCCTAATTCTGGTGCTAAAACATTTGGAACAAATAGTGTTCCATCATATTCATATCCAATTATTTTAATAACCGTATCAGTACAACCATGTTCGCTTACAACATATAAATATACTTTATAATTAGGTTTCTTAAATTCGTACAGGTGAATTGGACTTACTTCTACAGAAGAATCTCCATCACCAAAAACCCACAAGTACTCATCGCCAAAAGCTGTAGTATTGGTAAATTCTACAGGATCTTCAAAACCATTATCTGTAATATATGCAATAAAATCTGCCAATGGATTTGGATAAACTTCTGCTACTGCTGGCTTGGTAATACTATCTCTACAACTACCATTTATTGCTAGCAAAGAAACCGTATATGTTCCTGCTGCTGGATATACATAATTTGGAGCAGCCACAGTAGAAGTTTCTCCATTGCCAAAATTCCATAAAAATGAATTAGCACTTACTGAATTATTAACAAACTGAATGGCTTCACCTAAACATACATTTGGAAAAGGAACATCAAAGTCTGCTGTTGGTTTAGTACTAACACCAATAGCCAATTGCGTAGAATCTTCACAACCATTACTATTAAAAGCATGCATCGTAACAACATAACTTCCAGTACTTGTATATGTATGTGTTGGGTTTTTTATGCTCGATGCATCACCATCACCAAAATTCCATTGATAAGCATTAGCACTTGTTGAAGCATTATTAAATTGTGTTGGACTATTTACACAAGTTGCTCCAACGGTAAAACTCGCTGTTGGTTTTTGTAATACTTTTATTGTAGTATAAGCAGAATCTTTTCCACAAGTAGAAGTAGCTAACAGTTTTACATTATAAGTGCCATTATTAGTAAAAGTATGAGCTGGTTGTTCACCATATCCTTGTTCACCATCACCAAATGTCCATGTTTGATTTGTTCCTACTGTTGATGTAGAATAAAAGGAAACAGTTAATGGCTCGCAACCTTGTGTAATATCTGTAAAGAAACTGGCTTCTACTTGATTGCCTAATACTGTAATTGTTTTAGAAACAGTACTTGTTCCACAAATATTAGAAGCAGTAAGTGTAATTGTATAAGTAGTATCTCTATTGGTAGTATTAATATAAGTAGGTGCAATTGGATTTGCTAGATTTGAAGTTTGTCCATTGCCAAAATCCCAATAAAAATTGGTAGGCGTACCATATGACTGATTTGTTAACTGTGGTTGATATGGTGAGCACCCAATTGTTTGAACTGAAAATGCGGCATAAGCTGGTGCTTTTACTTTTACAGTATCATAAGCATATACATCGCCACAGTAATATTTAGCTTTTAGTACAATTGGATACAAAGTATCTGCAAATGAAGGAACTGGAAAATTAACTACTTGTGTATTTGGAGCATTATCACTAATCGTGCTTACGCCAAAACTCCATAAATAATTATTGGTAGCTTGATGTGTTGGAGGAAATGAGAAAGCAACATTTTGTCCAGTACAAGTAGAATCTGGTGTAATTATAAATGATAAATCTGGATTTTGAATAACATTAACAGTAAAGAATACGGTGTCTTTACAACCATCAGCAGTTTCTGCTTGTAACTCTACAGTATAAGTTCCGGCACTAGTATAAGTATGCTTTGGATTAGTAATAATTCCTAGTGGTGTACCATCGCCAAAATCCCAAAGTGCTGAAATCATATTGCCAGTAATCGTTCCAAAATCAAACGACTGTCCTACACATAAATCTGGTATATTATTACTTACATGAATACTATCATAAACAGTTACTATTTTGTAAGCAGTATCACTACAAGTTCCACTAGCATCTTGAAAAACATAACCTACAGAATAATTTCCAGGTGTTAAACCCGAAGCATTGAAAATTCCTGTAGAAGAATTAACTACTCCTGTGCCTATCCAATTGCCACCAGTAAAATTAGGATCACCTTCTAATTCTAATAGGTCTGGCTTACATATTGTTTGATCTGGTCCAGCTGTTAGTCCTACAATTTCTGTAATAGTTGCTTTTAAAGTATCCATAGTTGGACAAGCACTACTTTGGTTAATGGTATACTCTAAATCATATGTTCCTGCATTAGCAAATGAGCTTGGACTCCATTCTCCAGAATTTACATTTACAAAACCTTGTCCAGACCAAACACCTCCACTTGGATTTCCAGTTAATATAATATTATCTGCATTTTTACATATAGAAAAATCTGTACCTGCATCTGGTTTTGGATTATCTTGAATATTAAAAGGCACTCTTATAGAATCGTTACCACATTGATTAACTAATTCCACAAAAACCGTATAATCTCCAGCATTGGCATAAGTAATTTTACCAGGATTTTCAATAGAAGAGCTACTTGGTGTTGCACCATCAAGTTCCCAATTAAATGTAGTATTAGCATCACCACCTTTATCAAATGTAAATTTAAAATATGGATATAAATCAGCTGGAATAGAACAAAGTGTATCAAAAATACCTTGTTGTGTAATGGTTGGTGCTTCTTTTACATTAATTGTTTCACTAGCAACATCAGTACAGCCACTTTGGTTCGCAGACAAAGTAATAGTATAATTACTAGCGTTATTAAATAATACTGTAAAATTCGTAGAAGTAATTGAACCAGAAGTAATCGTCCAACCAGTATTTGGTGTAATACTCCAAGTATATTTTACAGTACTAGGATTAGAAGATACATTTGAAACATTAACAGATTCTCCAGTACATAAACTATTTTTATCTACTGTAATAGCAACATCTGGTTTTGGTACAGCTACTACATTCTTTGTAATAATACTGTCGCCACATAAAGTAGAAATTGCTCTCATTTCCACTAAATAAGTTCCTGCAACATCATAAGTTACATTTATTGTAGGATCTTCAGTCATATCACCACTATTGAGTGTCCAACCAGTACTTGGAGTAATAGTCCATTCTGTTTTTAATGGCTGACAAGTTCCATTAGATTGTAAATCTTTTTCTTGTGTTTGATTGATATGTGGTGTAGCTACACCAATACAAACAGTATCAGGAACTTGCAGTATTGGTTTTGGTTGCTCACTAACTGGCTCACAAACTGTAGCTGGAAGATCTCCACAACCATTTTTTGCTACTACTTTAATCTCATAATATTCTTTGCCACTACAATTTTCACCACAGGAAGTTTTTGTATATGTATGAAATATATTTCTAGGAGCTGGCTGATTGTATGTTGCTATCAGTTCTCCGCCAACAAAAATATCATAGGAAGTTCCTATAGGGTTTCTATTTGTTACAGATGTATCAATTAAGAACTCTGCAGTTACAGGTGCACACTTAATTAACGCTCCTACCTTAGAAATACCAACATTAGGTAGTACACCAAAATAAGCATCATAATAATGTGTAACAGTATTACAAGGTGCAGACAAATCACTAGTGCTAACAGTAAAAGCAAGCGTATATCCTCCTGGTGAATTATAGGTGTGAGATAAATTTGTAAAATTACTTATTGTTCCAGTAGTAGTACCATCTCCCCAATCAATAATATAGGTTTGATTAAAAGAACTTGCTGTTGTTGAACCATTTTGCACATCTAAAGTATAATTATTAGATAGCTGCTGACATTGTCTAAAAGGAGAACTCTGCGTTGGTTCAGGAGTTACATCTATTAATGTTGGATCTGGAGAAGGACTTATAGTAACTGATGGTTTTAATATATCTAATGGTTGACAAGAAATCCAACCACCAATTACTCCTTTAAATTGCACATCTACAGTATAAATTTTAGTTGTTGCAGCTCCAGGCAGTCCAACAGTTACAATGGTATCATCATAAGTAACTCCGTTAATACGAATTCTATATTCAAAATTTGAATTGGGATTATTTACTTGAAATGTAATAGGTTCTCCTGCACAATAACTAGACTTAGCTGGAGAAATAGAAACACCGCCATTTCCACTACATTGAGCAAAAGAATAGCTAATAAATAAACTTGCTAGTATTAATATAAAATTTCTAAGTATCACAATATCAATTCAATCTTTATAAATTTAAAACAATTTTACGGCTTTTTTACCAGGAAAATCATAACAATCAATTCTTTTAGGTTTACTTTTCTTTGGAGAATACAACGCTACATTATTAAAATTCAGTCGCATTGTAATTTCATGCTGTCCTCTACTCTTTGTTTCTACACCTGTAAAATCCATTTGGTAGCTATATCCAACATTAAGTGTCATTGCTTCGTCCATTCCCATATCCCAATTTATTCCGCCTGTAATAATTAAACCATGAGTATTATTAAAATCTAGCTTATTTAGCTGATACATAATTCCAGAATACAATGGTTTGAAAGTGGTAAAAAATCCAGCATTATACACTCTAATTTTATTTTGATAGTCAAATTTAAACACTGGCGAGATATACATTATTGGCTCTCGCTTGTATTTATTGCCAAATATTGGAAACATAGAACCATAGTGTACCGTAAAACGCATAGGAACTTTTGTCGCAATATTCAAATAAGATTCATCTGGCTGTGTTAAATGACTTACCGCAAAACCTATTGAGTTGTGCACTGGATTTTCTCGAATATCAAATTTAAATCGTGCTAAGATTCCTGCATCTAAATCAAAATAGTTTACTTTTCTTATAGGAATATCTATGCCATTGCTAACTCCAGGATCGTAACCAGTTTCTGGATCTAATTGATCAGAAAAAATTAATTTACTCTGGTCTAAATGATTATTAACAAAGGCAGCTTTTAATCCGATATGTAAATTAAATGATTTTGAAATACGAACAATATAAGCATAAGATGCTCCTACATAGTTCTTAATTAATGCTTTGGCTTCTACATCTCTATATGCTATTATACCAACACCAGAAGATAGTCTCGCAGACTGAATATCTGCACTAATACCATAAGTATTAAAACCACTAGGAACATATGACCATTGATTTTTATAAATAGCAGCTACATTTAATCCTTTTTCAGAGCCAGTTGCTGCTGGATTTAAGAACACTCTAAAATTATAATATTGAGCAAAATTAGGATCTTGTGCATTCAAACTCGTCTGTATTGCCAATAAAGCAATTATTAAAATCTTAACTCTCAAAACTCAACCTTTTTATATTTCTAAGTTACTATTAACTCTTATAGTAGTCGTACAAAGATAAATTTAATATTCTATGTAAACAGAAAATTAATAACTTTGTTGCTGAATTTTAACTAAATATTAAATTAATCACTAATGAATTTTCAAATTTGGCAACACATACATTTAACTTTTGTGGTATTATTCTTACTATCATACACTGTTAAATCTGTACTTTTTTTAACTGGGAATGCATCTTATGCTAACTTTAAAAAGAAAACAATTGTAGTAGAAACTATTTTTTCTGTAATCTTCTTAGTATCTGGAATTTATATGTTGATACAACGAATTACATCAGAAACTTATAGCCATATGCTAGATCCAAAAATTACAATGGCTTTATTGGCAATTCCACTAGGAATAATTGGGTTTAAAAAAAATAACAAAATTTTAGTGGCATTATCTTTGTTAATGTTTTATCTTGCCTTAGTAATTGGATTAATCTATTATTTAAAATAAATTTTTATGAAAAAAGTAAGTACATTTTTAATTGTCTGTTTTGTTACAACTTTAATGTTTGCAGGCAATTTAGCATCTATCAACTTATCAGTAAAAGGTATGACTTGTGGTGGCTGTGAAAATAAATTCAAAGAAAAAGCATTAAATATTAAAGGCATTAAATCGGTTGATGCTGTAAGTGCTGAAACAGGAACTGCTACAGTAACCTTTGATATGGATGAAATTAACAGCAAAGAAGTAATTGAAGCATTGGCAGAAAATACTGGCTATACTGTTGCTAACAATACAAATGGCAAAGAAACAAATCAAGTTGCAGGAAAACCAAGTAGTTGTTGTCAAAAAGGAGCTACTAATCCTGCTTGCAAAAAAGGCGAAACAAAAAAGAAGTCTTGCGACAAAAAAGATTAGTTTAATGTTTTCAATAAGCTTATAAGCCACTCTTAATGAGTGGCTTTTTTAATTTGTTAACGCTATCTAAAAACAAAATATTAGTTAATTTTTACAAAATATTGTATCTTCGCACCTCAAAAAAAATATTTATGCAAGATTTGTTGATTTATGTTGCTCCTTTCCTAGGTATTATTGGATTAGTCATTATGGCTATTAAATATGCTTGGGTTTCTAAACAAGATGCAGGAGATAAAAACATGGTTGAGTTAGCTTCTCACATTGCTAATGGAGCCATTGCTTTCTTGAAAGCCGAATGGAAAGTATTAATTTATTTCGCAGTAATTGCTGCAATATTACTAGGATTCTCAGGAACATTAGTAGAAAATTCTAGTCCAATCATAGCTGTTTCATTCTTAATAGGTGCCGTATTATCTGCTTTAGCTGGTTATATTGGTATGAAAGTAGCAACTATGGCAAATGTTAGAACTACACAAGCTGCTAGAACAAGTTTAGCTCAAGCATTAAAAGTATCATTTACTGGTGGTACAGTAATGGGTTTAGGCGTTGCAGGTTTGGCAGTACTTGGTTTAGGTAGTTTATTCATTGTATTTTATAATTTATATGTTGGTGCTAATGGTGATGTAAACGGAGTAGATATGGAAAGAGCATTAGAAGTATTGGCTGGTTTTTCATTAGGTGCCGAATCTATTGCTTTGTTTGCTAGAGTTGGTGGAGGTATTTATACCAAAGCTGCCGATGTTGGTGCTGACTTAGTGGGTAAAGTAGAAGCGGGTATTCCAGAAGACGATCCAAGAAATCCTGCTACTATTGCAGATAATGTTGGTGATAATGTTGGTGATGTGGCTGGTATGGGTGCCGATTTATTTGGTTCTTATGTAGCAACTATTTTAGCAACTATGGTCTTAGGTAGAGAAATTGTAATTCCAGAAGGAAGCAATATGCTAGGACATGCTCCAATTCTTTTACCAATGGTAATTGCTGGTTTGGGCTTAGTATTTTCAATCATTGGTACTTTATTTGTAAAAGTTAAAAACGAAGACAGTAGTGTACAAAATGCATTGAACTTAGGAAACTGGTCTTCTATTATATTAACCGTAATTGCTTCTTATTTTGTAGTAGATTATTTGTTGCCAGATACTACTATGAGTATTAGAGGTGTTGAGTTTACAAAACTGAGTGTTTTTGGTGCTATTTTCTGCGGATTAATCGTTGGTGCTGCTATGAGTTGGATTACAGAGTACTATACTTCTATGGGAAAAAGACCTGTAAGTTCTATTATAGAGCAATCTTCAACTGGTCATGCTACTAATATTATTGGTGGATTGGCTGTAGGTATGGAATCAACATTAATTCCTATTTTAATTTTAGCTGCTGGTATCATTATTTCTTATTCTTTTGCTGGATTATATGGTGTAGCCATTAGTGCTGCTGGTATGATGGCAACTACAGCTATGCAATTAGCAATCGATGCATTTGGTCCAATTGCAGATAATGCTGGTGGTATTGCAGAAATGAGTGGTTTACCTAAAGAAGTAAGAGAAAGAACAGATAATTTAGATGCTGTAGGAAACACAACAGCTGCAACTGGTAAAGGTTTTGCTATTGCATCTGCGGCTTTAACTTCATTAGCTTTGTTTGCGGCTTTTGTTGGAATTGCAGGAATTAATTCAATCGATTTATATAAAGCTCCAGTATTGGCTGCTTTATTTGTAGGAGCAATGATTCCTTTTATATTTTCTTCATTAGCAATTGCTGCTGTAGGTCAAGCTGCGATGAGCATGGTAGAAGAAGTAAGAAGACAGTTTAGAGAAATTCCTGGAATTTTAGAAGGAACAGGAAAACCAGAATACGAAAAATGTGTTGAAATTTCTACGCAAGCATCTATCAGAAAAATGATTTTGCCTGGTGCTATTGCTTTATTAGTGCCTATTGCTGTTGGATTTGGTTTTAAAGGTGTTTTTGAAAATGTGTCAAGTGCAGAAATGTTAGGTGGTTTATTAGCTGGTGTTACGGTATCTGGTGTTTTAATGGGAATTTTCCAAAACAATGCTGGTGGTGCTTGGGACAATGCTAAAAAATCATTTGAGAAAGGTGCTAACATTAAAGGTGAAATATTTTACAAAGGTTCTGAACCACATAAAGCATCTGTAACTGGTGATACTGTTGGCGATCCATTTAAAGATACTTCTGGTCCATCTATGAATATTTTAATTAAGTTGATGTCTATTGTAGCGTTAATTATTGCTCCACATATTGCTGTAAAAGGTGGTGCTGAGTGTAGTGGTGCAAATGAACATTGTAAAGATAAAATGGAGCAATGTGCTACTATGAAAACTTGTACTAGAGATACTACTTATGTAGATTCTTTTGGCAATACCATCACTCAAAAAGTATGTATTAAAACTGGCGAAATTTGCGATCCAAGCCAATGCGAAGAAGGTGGTTGTAAAAAAGAGTGCAAAGGTGAAAAAGCAGCTTGCGAGAAAGATGGCAAAAAAGACTGTTGCAAAAAGAAAAAAATCATAGAGAAAGAAGTAGAGATAACGAAGACTAAAGAAGAGTAGTTTTAAGCTTCATTCAAGAATAAAATAAAAAGACGCCAATTTGGCGTCTTTTTTGTTGTTAGATTTTGTACTTTTGATAAAAGTTAAGTAATGGGCATAGCATTAAAAAATACAACTATTGATAAATATTTTAGTTTTCTGTCAAGACTTGATAATATTTCTAAAAAACGCCTAATTGTAAAATTAACTGAATCAATAGAAGTGAAAGAGAGAGAACCTTTCGATTTAAAAAGTATATACGGTGAGTGGGAAGACACAAGAAGTTCAGACGAAATAATAAATGATATTAAAAACTCAAGAGTTGAAAAGGTAAACCCAATTGATTTATAATGAAATACTTGCTCGATTCAAACATTTGTATTCATTTCTTTAGAGGGAAATATGGCATAATTGATAAGTTGAATGAAGTAACGCTTTCTAATTGTGCTATCTCTGAAATTACATTAGCAGAATTAGTTTTTGGTGCAGAAAAAAGCACAAACTCCCAAAAGAACCTCAAATTAATTGAAAAATTTATTAGCCAACTTACAATCTTACCAATTTTCGATGCAATTCCAACTTATGGAAAAGAAAAAGTAAGACTTCAAAATTTAGGTAAAATGATTAGCGACTTTGACTTGCTAATTGCATGCACTGCAATTGAACATGATTTAATAATGGTAACTGAAAACATAAAAGAGTTTGAAAGAATTAAGCAAATAAAAATTGAAAATTGGGTAAGACGAGAAAAAGATTAATCAAACAATCAAATTATAAAAAAAGACGCCAATTTGGCGTCTTTTTTGCTTCTTAATAACATATTTTAATATTTTGGCACATAAATTGACATATTTTGTTTAACTTTGTTAAAAATGAGAAATATACTCATCATATTGATAATGGCGTTGATGTATTTTACACATGCACAGCAACCACCTCGTGCTATTGAAAAGTACGATTCAAAGATTTCTGCTGATCCATGTGTACAAGTATATGTCAATAACCAACCAATAGCTTGTGGCGATTTATTCTCTAAAAAATCTAAAGGAATTATTACCGTTTCTAAAGATAATGTCAATAAAATATATTTCAACATCACTATAAAATCTACTGCAGGAAAAAATGAACCACCTGTTTATTTACGATTGTTGAAATTAAAACAAATGGACTTACAAGAGTTAATTCAATATACACAAGATGGCGATGAAGTTTTTATTGAAGAATATGTACCAGCATATAATAAAATTGACTTAAGATGTTCGCCAGCAAGTTTTACTATAGGTAGTAATTCTTAAAATTTCGTCATTTCGTAATTTTGAGGAACGAAAAATATACGGAATCTATTTACCCAAATGAACTATTTTATCTATAACAATTATTATTTTACAACAAAACCTAATCATAGAGAATTCAATTCCTAAATTTTATATTTTTCTACACTACTTCTTGAATAAGCTTTATATTTGTGCAATGGCAAAAAAGCTTCTCTTATTACTTACATTTTGCATAATCTCTGCTACAACTATATTAGCACAAGATGCCAATATTTCAATAGCAGATACTTCGTCTTGGTACAAAACACCACTACAATTCATTAATGGCTCAATCAAATTTCCGTATAAAACTACAATGGATAAAAAATCTATTTATACCGAAAAAGGATTGCAAACACAATATTTGTTTAAAGCAGAACATAAAGCATTGGATTTACAGTTTGAAGTTTCCTTAAGACCACTCATTAGTATTAAAGAAGCCAAAACTGCTATCAAAGAAGAAATTCAAAGAATTACAGTAGAAAATGGAGCTTATCCAATTACTGATAAAGCAATAGACAATAAAGGAAGAGCATATACCAGTGTTAGCATTGTAACGCCAGATAAAAAAACATCTAATTATAGAATTTATATTTTAGATGATTATTTAACTACAGTTACTGGAAGTTACTTCGGGAAAAACAACTACACTGCTATTTTTAATTATTTCTTTAATAGCTTAGAATATAATCCAACAGAAATTATAACTAACAATAATTCAAAAGATAAAAAAACAAAGTCAAAAAATAAAAATATAACTAATTGGCAATCGTTTGCTTATGATGGATTTGAATGTCAGTTTCCAAACGAACCTAAACTAAAGAAAGATGTTATTGCATCAAATGATACAGTAAAATATATTGTTAATAATTATTATTTTCAAGATGAATCTAATAATGTATCGTATTTAATTAGTCAGAGGAATTACGAACAACAACAAAATGCAGATTCATTAATTCAAATTGCATTTCAAGCTTTAAGTAATTATATCAATCCAAAAATTGAAGAAGAAAAAGAAAGCTGGTTGATTAGAGCGAATAACAGAGAATATGTATTTAAATACAATAAAATATATTACAGAGTAAGATATATCTATAGCAATGATTCATTATATCAGTTGCTTGTAGTAGGAAATAAAAAATCTGTCAATCAAATTAAGAATGCCAACTTTTTTGAACAATTTATTGTTTCTAATTAAAAGCACAGAATTCATTCAGCAATGAATATTATAGACATTTTAACAAACATAGATAAAGACTCGAGAACTACGCAAATTCATCAACAGTTACAAAGCAAAAAGGCACATGTTTTTTGTAGTGGAATTAAAGGTTCGTTTCAAGCATTTTTAGCAACAGCACTGCATCGAAAATCTAATCAAACACATTTATTTATTTTAAACGATGTTGATGAAGCACTTTATTTTCAAAATGATTTACAAAGTATTTTAGAACTCAAAGACATTCTTTTATTACCATCATCGTATAAAAAATTAGGTAAGTTCGATGAACTCAACAACAACAATATTTTACTACGAGCTCAAACACTCAATGCATTACTTCAACAAAGAAAAGATGGCAATTTAATTATTTCGTATCCAGAAGCCATTATTGAAAAATTGGTTCACAAAAAAAAGTTACAAGAAAATACACTGTTTTTAAAATTAGGAGAAAAAATAGATATTGATTTTATATTAGATTTATTATTGACTTATGGTTTTGAAAGAACAGATTTTGTTTACGAACCTGGCGAGTTTTCTATAAGAGGTGGCATTATAGATATTTTTTCGTTTGGCAATGATAATCCATACAGAATTGAATTGTTTGACGATGAAGTAGAAAGCTTACGAACTTTTGATGCAGCAACGCAATTGTCATTGAAGAAAATAAACGAACTCACTATTATTCCAAATATTCAAAAACAATTTATAGAAGAACAAAGTGCAACTATTTTCGATTTCTTGCCAAAAGATACTGTTATTTGGTTTAACGATTATCAGTTACTACAAGAACAAACTCAAAAACAATACTACAAAGCTGTAGAATCTTGGAACAATATTCATCAAAACAAAAAACATCAAGAGCATAATTTCTATAACAAAACTATTGATAAATTATTTATTACAGACGAAGATTTTATCAATCAGTTTTTACAATATAATACGATTGAAATTTATACTAAACAACAATATACTAATAAAAATGATTCATTAACAATTACCTATCATCAAGAAGACCAACCTATTTTTAATAGAAACTTCGATTCAATCATACAACATCTATTACAAAACAACCAAGAGCAAATCAATAATTTTATTTTTGCAGAAAATCCACGACAAATTGAACGCTTCTATCACATCTTTGAAGACAAACAAGCTGCTGTAAAATTCTTTCCAATTTATCAATCTATTAGCTCTGGATTTATAGATAAATCATTAAACTTAGCTTGTTATACCGACCATCAAATTTTTGAACGCTATCATAAATACAAATCTAAAAATGCATTTACTAGAAGTAAGTCGGTTACTATTAGTATGCTTAAAGATCTGAATCCTGGCGATTTTGTAACGCACATTGACCATGGTGTTGGTGTTTTTTCTGGTTTAGAAAAAATGAATATCAATGGTCAGGAACAAGAAATGGTTCGACTCAAATACAAAGACAATGATTTATTATATGTAAACATCAACTCTTTACACAAGATTACCAAATATGCAGGTAAAGAAGGACAAGTACCTACTGTTCATAAATTAGGTTCTAATGTATGGCAAAATCTAAAACAAAAAACCAAAAAGAAAGTAAAAGACATTGCTAAAGAACTCATTGCTTTGTATGCCAAAAGAAAAGTGCAAGAAGGTTTTATGTTTGAAAAAGACAACTACTTGCAAGATGAGTTGGAAGCTAGTTTTATTTACGAAGATACGCCAGACCAATACAAAGCAACGCAAGAAGTAAAAGCAGATATGGAGTTGCCACATCCAATGGACCGACTAATTTGTGGTGATGTTGGTTTTGGAAAAACCGAAGTCGCCATTAGAGCAGCATTTAAAGCAGTGTGCAATAATAAACAAGTTGCAGTGCTAGTACCTACTACTATTTTAGCATGGCAACACTATAAAACTTTTAGCAGTCGTTTAGCTGATTTTCCTGTTACGGTTGACTATATCAATCGTTTTAAAAGTGCGAAAGAAAAAACCGAAACACTCAAAAAATTAGTAGATGGAAAAATAGATATTCTTATAGGAACTCATGCTATATTAAATAAAAAGATAAAATTTAAAAATATTGGTTTATTAATTATAGATGAAGAACAAAAATTTGGTGTAAGTGCAAAAGAAAAAATAAGAAGTTTTGCTCCAAACATAGACACGCTTACGCTTACAGCTACACCAATTCCAAGAACACTTAAGTTTTCATTAATGGGTGCTAGAGATTTGTCGAACATCATGACACCACCACCAAACAGACAACCAGTTGAGACCGAAGTACAAGTATTTAATGTAGAAGCGATTAAAGAAGCCATAGAATTTGAAGTGTTTAGAGGCGGACAAGTTTTCTTTGTTCACAATAGAATTAAAGACTTGCACGAATTAGAAATCATGCTCAAAAAATTGTTGCCAGAAATTTCTATTCAAGCTGCACACGGACAAATGGAAGGTCATCAGCTTGAAAAAATAATGCTCGATTTTATGCAAGGCAATTTTGATGTTTTGCTCAGTACCAATATTGTAGAATCTGGTTTAGATATTCCAAATGCCAATACCATTATCATCAACAATGCACACCATTTTGGTTTGAGTGATTTGCATCAACTTAGAGGAAGAGTTGGTCGTGGCAATAAAAAAGCATTTTGTTATTTATTAGCTCCACCAAAATCTACGCTTACTAAAGAAGCTAGAAGACGACTACAAACTTTGGAAGAGTTTGCCGATTTAGGTGCTGGTTTTCAAATTGCTTTACGAGATATGGATATTCGTGGTGCAGGAAATTTATTAGGTGGAGAACAAAGTGGTTTTATTGCTGATATTGGTTTTGAGATGTATCATAAGATTTTAGACGAAGCGATACAAGAATTAAAGCACACTGATTTTAAAGATTTGTTTAAAGACCAAATAGCCAAACAAGAAAGCTTTGTATATGATTGTACTATTGATACAGATTTTGAATTATTAATTCCGAGTGAATATGTTCAAAACACAGATGAAAGGTTGCGACTATACACTGAACTCGACAATATTGAAAACGAAAAGCAATTAGCTAAATTTGAACAAAAACTAATTGATAGATTTGGAAAAATTCCAAAACAAGTCAGCGAATTATTTGATGGTTTGCGACTACGATGGTTGGCTAAGAAAATTGGCTTTGAAAGAATATCGTTGAAGAAAAATAAAATGTCTTGCTACTTTATAGAAAATCCAAATTCTGCATTTTACGAAAGCAACGACTTTCCAAAAATTATGCAATATATACAACAAGGCAAAAACAAGTGTATGCTAAAACAAAGTGGCGATAAACTCATTTTAATCTACGAGAACATCAAAACCATGCACCAAGCAGAACACTTACTCAAAGACATTGTAGAGCATATAAAATTAGATGGACTGTAATAGAAATCACAGTCCATCTAAAGAACAAAAATCAACATCTAGGTTAACTACCTGCAGTTGGTCCACTTAAATCTAACCAAACCATTTTGGGTCTGTATAAATTAGGTTTAAAACCACCATTACAGGTATGACAATTGGTACCAATTTCATTAATACAAAAAGTTACTAATGTTTTTCCATTTCTTACAAATTCAGGATGTGCTACACAAGAATAATAATGAGGTATACTTCCATACATAGAAGGTACTGTATAAACTGGTTCACTATTAGAAAATGGGCCTGTTACATTACTAGCATAAGCTGCATAAATTTTATGATATGCTGAGTTACAATTTAAATTTAAATCTTGTGAAATAACTACCACTTTATTGCCAACTTTAGCAACAGTAGGCAATACTGCGTACATTAACTGTTTTGTATCTGCAATATTACTACTCCATGAACTGCCAGTCCAATATCTCCATGCAGAACTATTGACATTTGTTTTGGGAAAACGAGCTAAAATTAAAGCATTAAGACCATAACTACTGGCTCCAAATCCACTTGTAGTACCATAAGCATATATATAGCCATCTCCTTTATTTACAAAGCCACAACTATAATTAAAATCTTTATATTGTGGTAAATTAATAATACCATTAGTATTTACATCATCAATATTGAAATATTTTAACCTTTGAGATTGTATTTGCATGCTACTATTAAACGAACCTACCCAAACATAAGCTTTACTATTAGTTTCAAATGCAGCACCTGGCCATTCAACAGGACTTGTCATGTCTCCTCCTACAGAAAAATAACCTTTTAATGTGAATACATCATTATAGTTATTTGGTAAGTGATAAAGCATTGTATTATTAGTATTAAACATACAAGGTACCGTTCCTGTTGAAAAATCATATTGGTCTACATAACTGTCACCAAACATCCAGATATGATTGCCATTGCTTAGTTGAAGGGAATAGCAAGCATCTCCTGCTATCCAACCACATTTTCTATTAAATAAGTTTTCTAGCTTATTATCTGTAAATCCATTATCACAGACAGGTTCATCTGGAGAGCACTCCATTACAGCAGCCGTGGAAATAAAATAAACAATAAATAGATACATTAAAGGTCTTAGTCTCTTTTTCATAATAATTTTATTTTAACTGCAATTTAAAACTTAGTTAACAATTGTTGTGTTTCAGTTTTTTTAAAATAATAACAAAAAATATACTTATCATATAGTCAATTATTATAATATACTCTTTGTTTTTTTAATGCATTAAAAGAATAAAGCTGTTTTGAATGTTAATTAGTATCCGCTATAAATATTTTGTTTACTTTCTTATTTTTGATGTGAACTAATATTACATTATGAAAATACTAATGGTTTGTTTAGGCAATATCTGTCGTTCTCCTTTAGCCGAAGGAATTTTAAGACAAAAATGCAAGCAAAAAGGATTGGGTTGGCAAGTAGATAGTGCTGGAACTGGGAAATGGCACATTGGAAATCCACCAGATAAAAGGTCTATAGCTGTAGCACAAAAACATGGAATAGATATTTCACAACAAAAAGCAAGAGCATTTAATTACAGCGACTACGAAAATTTTGATTTAATTTTTGCTATGGATACTTCTAACAAAAAAGATATTTTAGCTTGGGCTTTAGATAAAAATGAAGAAGCAAAAGTTAAGCTCATTCTCAATGAAATCTATCCAAACGAAAATAGAAGTGTACCAGATCCATATTGGAATGACAATGGTTTTGAAGAAGTGTTCCAAATGCTTAACAAAGCTTGTGATGTTATTATAGAAAAATATAAATAAAACTTTAGTAATTAGAAATTAAGCTATTAATATATTAGCTAATCTGCTAATTAAAATAACTACCTTTATCCTGTGCAAACAATTCATACAATTGGTTTAATGTCTGGTTCATCATTAGATGGTTTAGATATTGCTTTTGTACAATTCAATTGGAATCAAGACAAACAAAATCCATCTTTTCAATTTAAAATACTTCAAACAGATTATACACCTTATCAAAATGATTTAGTTGTTTCATTAAAACAAGCTCCAAAAGCAAGTGCTTATGAATTAGCACAATTACATCATACACTAGGTAAATATTTTGGCAATGCTACAAAATTATTCATAAATAAATATAGTATTAATAATATAAATATAATTTGTTCTCATGGACAAACAATTTTTCATCAACCTAATAAAAGCTTTACTACGCAAATTGGTTGTGGTGCAACTATTGCTGCAATTACCAATTGTAAAACTATTTGTGATTTAAGAACTACAGACATGGCTTTTGGTGGACAAGGTGCTCCGATTGTTCCAATTACAGAAAAATATTTGTTTTCAAACTATAATTTATTTTTAAATATAGGTGGAATTGCCAACATCAGCATTCATCAAAATAATAATTGTATAGCTTTTGATGTAGTTGGAGCAAACACTGTTTTAAATTATTTAGCCAATCAAGTCAATCAAAATTACGACAAAGATGGTGCTATTGCAAAGCGTGGAATAATTAATCACGATTTACTACAACAATTCAATAATATCGAATTCTTACAAAACAAAGCACCAAAATCTCTGGGTACTGAACATGTTTTTGAGTACTGGATTAATTGTATTAACCAATATAATATTACTATTGAAGATAAAATGGCAACTATGGTAGAACATATTGCTATGCAAGTCAACAATGTTATTGTACAAAATAATATCAACCATAATCAAAAATTACTCATTACAGGTGGAGGTGCTAAAAATAATTTTTTAGTAGAACGCATTCGAGCCAATACTGCAATTACTGTCGAAATTCCCTCTAACGAAATTATAGATTTTAAAGAAGCTTTGGCTATTGCTTTCTTTGGTACGCTACGCTATTTAGAAATTCCAAATGTAATGGCTTCAGTTACTGGTGCTTCTAAAAATAGCATTGGCGGAGCTATCTATATGCCATAAATACCGTACCTTTGTGCCATGATTTTGTTAACAGGTGCGTCTGGTTATTTAGGCAGCGAAATTGCTAAGCAGTTGCATGAACAAAATATTCCATTTAAAATATTAGTTAGAACATCTTCCAACATAGATTATATTAAAAATTACATCAGTAAAAATAATATTTTACATGGAGATATATTAGATATTATTACTTTGGAAGATGCAATGAAAGGTATTTCTACTATCATTCATTGTGCAGCAAAAATCAGTTATCAAAACAAAGATATTAATCAGTTATATAAAATAAATACTGAAGGAACGGCTAATGTTATAAATGTTGCTTTAGCAAAAGGAGTTAAAAATATAGTACACATTAGT
The DNA here is from genome assembly GCA_020636535.1 of Chitinophagales bacterium. Classification (NCBI taxonomy): domain Bacteria; kingdom Pseudomonadati; phylum Bacteroidota; class Chitinophagia; order Chitinophagales; species Chitinophagales bacterium. Next base: position 333,079 of record JACJXT010000012.1, on the reverse strand, counting down.
TCTATTGCTGCTATTGGTGCCAAACCTAATAAAGGCATAATTGATGAAACCACTAAGTTTGAAAAGAACGATTATAATACACAATATGGTATTAGTAAATCGCTGGCAGAAAAAGAAATTTATAGAGGAATACAAGAAGGAATTAATGCTGTAGTTTTGCAAGTTGGAATTATTGTAGGAAAAGGTAACGACCAAAATAAAGCAACACAAAATTTAATTAAAAGAGTCGCTACAAACAGAATGCCATTTTATGCTTCAGGAAGTAATGGTTTTGTTGCAGTACAAGATGTAGCAAGTATTGCTATACAATTTAGTCAACGAGATTTACCCAATGAAAATTTTATTGTAGTAGGAGAAAATTTATCTTTTAAAGACTACATTTCACTTATTGCAGAATCTACAAATGCTACAATTCCAAATAAAGTATTAAAAAATTATATGATTAATTTGTATCTTATTTTTGAAACATTGAAAAGTTGGATAACAGGCAAATCTAAAAGTATTAATAAAGAACAAATGTTGTTGGCACAAGTTAATTTTGAATACGACAATAGTAAAATAAAAAACTATTTGCCATTTGAATTTACAAGTATTGCAGCGACATTAAAACATATAGAAGTGTAATATGAGAACTGAACAACAGAGTAATGAAATCTCTAATCTTCCTAGCAGAGTCTCTCATAGAGGACTCTGCGAAAAACAAAATAATTACAACTAATGATTACTGAACAAAAAAGAAATAAAATTATAGGTGTTTGGCTAATGCTTGGTGTTTTCATGCTGTTAGTTCAAATATTTTTAGGTGGTGTAACACGATTAACTGGTTCTGGTTTATCTATTACAGAATGGAAAGCTATCATGGGTTTTATTCCACCTATGAATGTACAAGAGTGGACAATAGCTTTTGAAAAATACAAACAATTCGACCAATTCAGATTAGTCAATAGTACTATAACACTACAAGAATTTAAGTCGTTATTTTTTTGGGAATACATTCATCGTTTTTGGGCAAGATTTATGGGATTGTGTGCTTTTCTTCCAATGATATATTTTATAATTAAAAAAATATTACTTAAAAAAGATATACTAAAATTATTATTACTAATTGCATTAGGTGGTTTGGCTGGCATTGTTGGTTGGATAATGGTAATGAGTGGTTTAGAAGCCAACAAAGTATTAGTTAATCCATTTAAACTGATGTTTCACTTGCTTATAGCAACACTAATTATAGCACTTACATTTAGATTTGCTTTAGGTTATTTATACAATAAACCTATGAGCAATAAAAACAATGCAACTATTGTTGGATTTTTGGTTTTGGTTATTCTACAAATTGGTGTTGGTGCATTGGTTGCTGGTTCTAAAGCTGCACTAGCATGTAATACATTTCCATTAATGAATGGTAGTTATTATCCAAACACTATTGATTTTAGTGTTTCCTACGAAGCATCTTTTAATTTATTAATTCAGTTTATTCATAGAAATATTGCTTTTGTTATTATTCTATATTTTATTTATTTATGGATTAAAACCAAGCACATTGATTATAGAAAATTTAAGCTAGAAAGAACCATTCTTGCTCTTTTAATTATACTACAAATTACTCTTGGAATAATAACTGTAATGAGTAGCAAAGGCAATATTCCAATCTTTTTTGCAGAGATTCACCAACTTGGTGCTTATGGTGTTTTATTAAGTACTATTGCATTACAATACTTTTATAAAATTAAACTATAGATGCAATTATATGTAAGAAACATATCTAATTTAACTGACGCAAGATTTTTTGCAGCTTATCCTACACATTATTTTGGATTTTGTTTCGATGCACTCAATGAAAATGCACTTACCATTGAAAAAGCAAAAGAAATTATTGCTTGGTTGCACGAACCTAAAATAGTTGGTCAGTTTGCCAATTATCAAAGTATTGAAGAAATTTTATTTGTACACGAACAACTACAATTCGATGCTGTTGAAGTTGATTATACTTATATAGATGAAGCACAAATTGGTACGCATACTTTCATCAATCTAAATGATATTACTACGATTGATGAATTACTAAATGATGATTTAGATTATATTGTTAGAAATATATCTAATGCAAATAAGCATACCAACTGTTTTTTTGTAGATGATTGGACACAAGAAAAATTAGAAATAGCAATCAATCAGCAAGTAAAAGGAATAGTTATTAATTGTAGCAAAGAAGAAAAAGCTGGTATTAGCAGCGTAGACATTTACGCAGACTGGCTAGACATTATTGAAGACTATTTGGAATAACTCTTATCTTTTCAATCATTAAAAAACTTCTTGCTATCTACTGTAATTTGGTGCTTCGTTGGTGATGGTTACATCGTGTGGATGACTTTCGTTTACGCCAGCAGCAGTAATTTTTACAAATCGTGCTGTTTCTTGTAGTGTAGGAATATCTTTCGCTCCACAATAGCCCATTCCTGCTTTTAATCCACCAATAAATTGATACACCACTTCGTTCAATGTACCTTTGTATGGTACTCTTCCTACAATACCTTCTGGCACTAATTTTTTAATGTCGTCTTCTACATCTTGAAAATAACGATCTTTACTTCCACTATCCATGGCTTCTAATGAACCCATGCCTCTATACACTTTAAATTTTCTGCCTTCGTAAATTACAGTATGTCCTGGACTCTCATCTGTTCCTGCAAACAAAGAACCAGCCATAATAGTATTGGCACCAGCAGCAATTGCTTTCACTACATCGCCAGTATAACGAATACCACCATCTCCAATAATTGGAATGTTGGTCCCTTTTAAAGCCATAGCACTTTCGTAGATAGCACTTAGTTGAGGAACACCTACTCCAGCAACAATTCTCGTAGTACAAATTGAACCTGGACCAATGCCAACTTTAATAGCATCTGCACCTGCTTCGGCTAAAGCTTTGGCTGCTTCGGCAGTTGCAATATTTCCTGCTACAATATCTAAATGGTTAAATTGTTGTTTGGCTTTTTTTACTGCGTTGATAACACCAGCCGAATGTCCGTGAGCAGTATCAATGGTAATAAAATCTACACCTACGCTTACCAATGCACTAATTCTATCAAACATATCTTCGGTAACACCAACCGCAGCAGCAGTTCGTAGTCTTCCTAAATCATCTTTACTTGCATTTGGATAATTTTTAACTTTTAATATATCTTTATAAGTTATTAGTCCGATTAGCTTTCCATTTTTATCTACAACAGGCAGTTTTTCAATTTTGTATTCGTGTAGTATATTTTCTGCTTGTTGTAAACTCGTGCCTTCTGGAGCAGTAACCAAATTGTCTTTGGTCATTAAATCTTTTATATCAATTTTATAGTTTTTGCAAAATCTCAAATCTCTGTTGGTTAAAATTCCAATGAGATAATTATTGTCGTCTGTAATAGGAATGCCACCAATTTTATTTTCTGCCATGAGTTGCATTGCATCTTCTACTTTATTATTGGCTTTAAGTGTAATTGGGTCGATGATTAAGCCAGACTCAGAGCGTTTTACTTTACGCACTTGAGCTGCTTGTTGTTCTATACTCATATTTTTGTGAATGACGCCAATGCCACCTTCTCTTGCTAAAGCAATTGCCAAAGGTGCTTCGGTTACGGTGTCCATAGCAGCCGACAGAATAGGTATGTTGATACTGATGTTTCTAGTGACTTTAGTTTGCAAGTTGGTTTCTCTTGGTAAGATATTTGAGTACGATGGAATGAGTAATACATCATCGAAAGTTAGACCTTCACCAGCAAATTTGTGTTGAGAAAAGCGTGAGTTGATTTCCATATGCAAAGATACGGAAAAGAAAATTATTTAGAAAAAAGTTTTTTGTAGTGTTAGTTTCTTGTATTATTCTCTTGTATAAATTTGATAATTTCTTTAGTAAAAGTTTGAGTTATAATTCCTAAATCATTCCATTTAATTTCTTTATTACTAACCAATTCTAAAAAGGTATCTGCAAATTTCCCTTTATACTCTCCTGCTAAACTACTACTATCAGATACAACTTTGTTTTTAATTTGAAATTTTGTTTTTATAAAACTACCAAATGATTTCATCATATAATCTTCATGCTTAGTCTCTTTTTTGGGAATTAAAAACTTATTTTCTTTAAATATATTTTTAATCATTTTTTCAATAATAATAGGTGGTAATAGGTTTTCAATTTCTTTTCCTCCTTCAAGTTCTTCTGAATTAAATCTTCTTGTAGTAATATACTTTTCTTTAAGTTCCTGTTTAAAGTAGTTATGTTTTTTTTCTTTTCCAGTATCTTCATCAGCAACGACGAGAATTCTATTAGACAGAAAATTTGCATTTATTAAATCAATTTCATTCTCTTCATCATCAAAATTATAATGCATTAAATTACTACCTGAATATTCAAAAAAAGAAAAATGTATATCTTCATTATAATTAAAATTATTAACTTGTTTGTATAGTTCTATAAATCCTTTTATATATTTTCTATCAGTATGTCCTTCAACCCAAATAGAACAATTTGCCATAAATACAGAACTATTATTTACACCTAACTGATTTAAAATAGATAAATCTTTTGATTTAATTTCTTTAATAACAGATACAGATTCTTTACTACTAGATTTATTTTCAAAAGAAAAAATAGTAATATTATCTGGATGTTCAATACTTAAATCTAATAGATGGTTAGAATGTGTTGTAAAAAATATTTTTAGATTTTTATATACTATATCTTTATTGGAACTTATTGTTTCTAAGAAGATTCTTTGCAAAGATGGATGTAAGTTTAATTCAGGTTCTTCTATAAAAAACCAATCATTTTCATTTGCCATAAAAATTGGAAATAATAAAATAATTAAAGATTGTATTCCATCTCCTAGATTGTGTAGTGTTCTATCATCTTCATTTGGCAGCTTTATTAATATATGCTCATTTTTAGAATCCCATTTATTATGTTGTGATATAATATCAAATTCTTTAGTGTTAAAAAAATGAGTGCCGATAAACTCTTGAAACTTATCTAATTTGTCTCTATCTTTTTTAATACTGTTTCGTAATGTTTTTATTTCTTCGTAAAGTGTATATCCACTAAATATTTTAAATGAACTTGATGTTTTATGCTCATTATTATTAAAATCTTTATTCTTAAAATATAGTTCTGTTACCGTTTCCTTTAAAACATCATTACTGACCTTCCCGTTTTTATTATTATATAAAGAATATGCTGTTCGTAATATAGGAATATAAGTAATGTTTTCTACACTTAATTTATTTGGAATTAAAGATTCAAAGTTTTCTAATTCGGTAATTAATGGTTCTAAGAATAATAGAATTGTACTTCTTTCTAAATTAGAACTAAATTCTAATACTCTATATTTAGAATTATTAATTTTTTGTAACAATGTAACTTTCTCTCTACTTTCATCTATCTCAAACATTGAAAGAGAGCTGTTTTTTTCAGTAGACTTTAAACTCTTTACAATTAAATTTGATTCTAAAATAAAATTATTTATATCTTTAATTATCTTTTCTTTACTGTTTGTCCCACTGAATCCTTGTTTATCTACTAATGTAATAAACTCTCTAGTTGATAGCAATTTAATATTTTCTTTTAAGTCAGTTGCCTTCTTAACTGTTAGGTTTATAGTCGCTCTATTTGTATTGGTTATTGTCTTTATATCTACTTTATTATCCAAAATATGTTTTAGATTCTCATCATGTGTTATTCTATCAATGTAGTTAATTACTAAATTTATTGAATTATCTCTATTTAATAGATTCATCATCTTTATTAATGAATTTAACTTTAAATGAATTGAATTTAATTTCTTTTGAATGTTAAACTCATAGTATGGAGTAACTTCTTCTTGTAAGTCCACAATCAAATTACGCATCAACCTACTCTTTCTAGAATTATTTGCACCAATTAATATGTTTATATTGTTTGTTGGTCCAAAATACTTTAATGGATATCCATTGTCTATAAATTCTTTTTGGTATAGTATATTTTTATCTAGTCCTATATAAAAAAGGTTTTCCATAAATTAAAAATAAGCATAAAATAGTTAAGCGTAAAATAAATATTATGAAATCACAAAACTCTATTTTTAGTGCAAGGAAATGGTTCGTTTGTAAATGGTTCTTTGTAATCTACTTCTGGAAAGCAGTGCTGTCCTTCACATTTATATAAGTATACTCTTTTTGATACGACAAAGAACGAATATTCCTTGCTGTTAAAATGAATGTCTATGGCAAAGATATTATACTCTTCGGTATTAAAATTTGGATGATGTTGACCAAACTCTGTTTTATTACTCAAACGAATTAAGTCGTCTCCATAAATATCAGTATCTCTCCATTCACTTGGTAAGTTAAAGAATATGACATCTTTAAATATAATATCGTAGTTTCTATAATAACTTCTATCAAAACTACAAGAAATGTTTAATTCTTTTCCTTTGAAGCGACTAATCCAAAATCCGTCCCACATACTGTGTAGTGGTAAATCTTTGTTGAGTGTAGCTACTATAGTTTTGATGTCTAAAGGACTTTCCATATTGATAGCTAAAATTAAATAAAAACTACTTTACGGACTAACTAATTAGTAGCACATTTTGTATTGTAGCTAATTTAATAGTAGTTGTTATTGAGTACTTCGAGTTTCTGTAACATTATAAAGCATTTCAAGCTAACAAAAAATAATGCTTAAACTATTATTCTTTTTCTTTTTTCTTGATAAAAAAGAAACAAAAAATCAAGAAAAAATGATCGCTCCACGCTACATAGCCACGCTTAGCCACCGAATTTTTTCTTCCTACGCTTCTTTGTTGCTATAAAACACTCTTTAATTAAACTAATAGTAATATTATTACAGCAAAGAAATAGCTAACCTAAGAAAAAAACTTTTCAAAGAAACCTTTATTTTTTGTTTTTTGTTCGTTTGGATTGAAGTTGTCTGATAGTCGCATTTTTTCTAACAAGTCTGTTTCTTCTTTTGTTAAATCTACTGGTGTAAATATTTGTATTTTTACTATTTGATTGCCTTTGCCATATCCATTTAAGTTTGGAATACCTTTGCCTTGCAACTTAAATAGTTTACCACTTTGTGTGCCTTTCGGAATTTTAATTTTTGCTTTTCCATCAATTGTTGGTACTTCAACCTGTGTTCCTAAAGCTGCATCTGCAATATTCAAATAAAGCGTATACACCACATCGTCATCTTCTCTAACTAATTCTGCGTGTTTTTCTTCTTCTACATAAATAAGCAAATCACCAGCATAACCACCTCTTATTCCTGCATTTCCTTTTCCTTGCATAGAAAACTGTACACCTTCTCTAACTCCAGCAGGAATATCAAGTGTAATTGTATCTTCAGTATACACTCTACCTTCGCCTTTACATTTAGTACATTTGTTGGTTACAATTCTACCTTCTCCTTCGCAAGTTGGACAAGTAGAAGTTGTTGCCATTTGTCCTAAAAAAGTTTGCGTTACTTTTCTTACAGCACCACTTCCATTACAAGTATTACAAGTTTGGAAAGAGTCTTTGTCTTTCGCTCCAATGCCATCACAAGTTGTACAGGTAGTATATTTTTTTATTTTGATTTTCTTTTGAGCACCATAAGCCATTTCTTTTAAGTTCAATTTTACTTTAACTCTAAGATTACTTCCTGGTCTGCCATTACCTCTACGATTAGAACGACGATTGCCTCCACCGAAAAATGATTCAAAAGGATTACCATCACCACCACCAAAAATATCACCAAACTGCGAGAAAATATCGTCCATATTCATACCACCAAAGCCACCACTATTTCCACCTCCACCAAATGCTTGATGTCCAAATCTATCGTATCTTGCTTTTTTATCAGGATTGCTTAGCACATCATAAGCTTCTGCAGCTTCTTTAAATTTTTCTTCTGCATTTTTATCATCAGGATTTCTATCAGGATGATACTGCAATGCTAACCTTCTATAAGCTTTCTTTATTTCTTCTCCAGACGCAGTTTTTGTTACCTCTAGTACTTCGTAGTAATCTCTTTTTACCATAATATTTTTATTTACCTACCACTACTTTTGCATATCTAATAATTACACCATTTAAAGTATAACCATCTTCTACTACATCAATAATTTTACCTTTTAACTCTGGACTTGGTGCTGGAATTTCTGCTACTGCTTCATGATATTCCGTATCAAAATCTTTGCCTAAGCAATCCATTTTAGCCAAACCTTTATGTTGTAATGCTTTAATGAGTTTATCATTGATTAATTGTGTGCCATTGGCAAAAGTATCTGCATTTTTGTCCTTTTCATAATTGGCTTCTGCTCTTTTAATGTCATCTAAAATAGGCAAAAGTGCTTTCATGGTATCTTGACTAGCAGATTTGATTAAGTCTAATTTTTCTTTAGCATTTCTTCTTTTAAAGTTGTCAAATTCTGCGTATAATCTTAGATATTTATCCTTGTATTCGTCTGCAATTTGTTGTGTTTTAGCCAATTCGTCGATTGATTCTTCTGCATTCTCAACCGTTTCTTTTTGTTGAGTAGTATGTATATCGTCAGTTGATGGATTTACTGTGTCCTGTTCCAACTGTTCGTCTTTATCTTTTATCTCTTCGTTCATCATTGTTTTTATTTAAAAATCCTTCGACAAATAACTTGCCAAAGGATTTTATCAGACAATTTGACATAATTTTATTAGCTGTCAATTGCTCGTATGTTTATTCAGATTTTTTACTTTTCTTTTTCTTTTCTTTCTTTTGTTTTTCTTTCAACTCTTTTTTAGAAACAAAAACTCGTTTGTTTAAAAATTCTTCTACAAATGGTATTGATGGATTATAAGCAATGATAAAACCTTGTTCATCAACTAAAACAGTTTGTGGTATAGACCGAATGCCATAATCTTGAGCTGGTTTTGCATTCCAACCACCTAAATCGCTTACATGATGTTTCCAAACTAGACCATCTTTAGCAATTGCATCTTCCCATGCTTGTTGGTTTTTGTCTAACGATACATTTAAAATAACAAAACCGTTGGTTGTTGCTTTATTCCAAGAAGTTTCTTTGTACTTATTATATAGTGCAACTACTTGCGGATTTTTTTTTCTACAAGGATAACACCAAGAAGCCCAAAAATCTATTAAAACAACATTGCCTTGTAAAGAAGACAGTGTAAGTATTTCTCCATTTGGCATTTTTTCGCTTATTTCTGGTGCCTTAGTACCAATTGCTGGTTGATTGGCAAGACTTATTAGTACAATAAATATAAAACTAAGTGATAAGTATATTTTTTTCATTCTGTATTTCTATTGCTTGCTACAAATATAATCAAAAATAATGCCTATACTGTTAAAATGGTTTAATTTAATAAGTCATGTACATAAAAAGCAGTTTGATTTAATAACCAACCTGCTTTAATTTACTTAATAGAATAATTTACTTACTTAAACATTGCTATTTGATGTGTTTCTACATAATTATCGTATTGTAGTAATACAAAATAAATATCATTTTTTGCCATTGATAAATCTATATTGTATAGTTTTTGTACATTATCTACTTTTTGTTCATTGACAACATTGCCCAGTTTGTCTATTATTTGTATACTATTTAATTGTAGTGATTCACTTTCTGTATTACATAAAGAATTACTACTTTGTTGTATTTGGACTTGTTTGGACATAGTTTGTAAGCTAACTTCAAAATTATTACAGTCGCTCATTAATGCATATCCACTTGGTGGACAAGCCGTATTGTTTGTAGCAAAACAATAATATTGAACAGCAGAACCACAAGCATTTGAAGCTGTTGTTTTAAGTGTTATTTGTCTGTTATTGGCTCTAAAATGTACATCTACAGCATTTAATGTATTATTTGGTGCTGAGTTGCCTGACCAAATTATGCCTGAACCAGTACTTGGTACAGACCATACTTTTGTCCATGAAGTATTAGTATGATTTAATGGTCTAGCAGCATACCATTTTACTGTTCCATCAGGTCCAGAAGTATAACATTGAAAGTTGGTGGCACCATCACAATCTATAAAGCTAGGAATAGCGTGTGTAGGTTCATCGAAAAATGGCAACCCAGAGTTGATGTATTTTATAGCAGTATAGTTTTGACCACATAGTGTAACAGTAGCTACTAATGTAATTAAACCATTATCTGTATTATTTTTAGTAAGCACACAGGTATTGCCACTTGGTGTTAATGTAACAATACCACTAGCAGGTGAGGCATAAGACCAAGTAACTATAGCACCTATAGGTACACCATTAAGTGTATAAGTACTACTACTACCACTGGTACATATTGAACCACTACCTGTGATAGTAAGTGGTGGTGAAGAAGTCTGTATTTCCTTTGTAAATAAAATATTACTACATCCATTGCTTACTAATGCTGTTAAAGTTAGAGATCCAGAATATCCATTACTTGTTAAGGTTACTGATGTTCCACTAGTAGAGAAAGCAACACACGGAATATTAGTTGACCAATTTAGAGTATATCCGATAGGTAAAGTTTCGGCAATGTTATAAGTGCCATTATTTACAAAACTTGAAGCTCCTGTAATAAAGAGCCATATATTGTTCTAATTCCATTAATATCATCAGATTCTAAGTCTCTATCTGTACCTCCATAATATGCATACATTACAGCACCACTTACTGTTGAATGTGCCAATCCTAAGCTATGCCCAATCTCATGTAGAGCAACAGTTTGTAAATCAATTGGTTGAGAACTACTATTTTGGGATAATAATGACCATGTTTCAGAATCATCAAAATGAACATCACCTGCTAAAGATCCTGCATTGGGTGGTGGGAAAAAGGCATGTGCCAAAACACCATTAACTCCATCAAAAGATTCTCCTTCTCCATGATTTCCACTTGCAAATCTAATTACAATATCTGCATCATTTATATTACACCCTTCTATAAAATATAAACGAGTTATATTTTGCCAAGTTTTGAATGCTGTTCTTATTGATTCTTTTGCTGATTCAGAATGCGTAATATCATTTGTTATATTATCAAAGAAATAAGTAACAAACTGCTTATTCCATTTATTACCATGAATTGTGTACTCACTACTGCTAGAACTTTCTATTAATATTCCACCATTGTCATATCTTATTTGAGAATAAATTGAATTACAAAAAATTGCATTTGCCATTATAGATACTATTATTAACATATTTTTCATTATTGTAATTTAGTTGGATTAATAAAATAAATTTCTTGTCCTCCGAGTACGGGTGTTGGTGTATCACAACTTTCTTTTAGTTCACCGCTAATAACTACTGTTTTACCAATAATCTTTAATGAGTCTGGTATATCTGAACAAATAATACAAGTGCGTATTCCATCTATTGTGCCTTGAATGTGAATATTAGCCGCCCACTTATTTAAGTCATTGTAATAGCTAAGGTAGCCAGTCCAGTTTTCAGCAACTAATATTGTGCTTCTATTTGGGTTACACATATCATAGTCGCAAGAGTCAGTTTCATTCCTATCACAAAATGCAAATAAAAGGAATGCGAGTGATTGAATTAAAATTAATTTCTTCATGATGATAAATTTATTTTGTTTTTAAAATATTTTTTATTAGTTATTCAACTGAGGTTTTTCTTGAGCTTGCTTAAATTTAAAACTAATGTTTTGGTCTTTATATTGAAGTACTGTTTGCAAGGTACTGACAATAGCTAGTTATGATGCCTTGCTTTGAATTAGCTATAGCTTTATTTGTTGACAAACGAATAACTTGATGTTTGTTTTCATCGATATATTGTAGTGCTGGAAATTTTTTTTGAATTTGCTCTTTTACTATATCCGATTTGGTTTTATACACAATTATATTGGTATCTACACTAAGTGTTATTTTTCTATTATCGGAGTAATAGAAAACATTGTTTTTGGCATACGCTTTTCCTAGTAGACATAACACTACCAGCATTAATTTTAAAATTAAAGGTTTCATAATAAAATATTTTTAAAGGTTTTAAATTTTATTCGGTGATATCATCTATTTTTAATAATTTTGGTCCATTTATTATTGAGGCATTGCATATTAAATAAGCAATATTTACACTATCTTCAGCAATTTTAAAGTTTAGCTGTTTGCCTTCAATTCTATACTGGCTAGGCAAAGTCATGGTAATGAAGGAATCTAAAACATAATCATTTACTCGCATTAAATAAGGTGGTGTATTCAATCCTGTACTTACACATTCTGGGTTATAATAACGAACTACTACACCAGTATAAACCTTATTTGGGTCTATTACTTCTTCTTCTTTACAGTCTTTTTTACAAGCTATATTTATTATACAGCTTAATGCCACTAGGGCTACAATAATTTGTCTCATATTTTTTTATTTTGTTGTTTAAAATTTTGTTTTTTGTTTAATAAAATGTGAGACTCCTGTCTACCACAGGTAAACTTCGCTAATGCTCAGAGTGGACGCCTTTTGGGTAATCGTCTATACTGAGCGAGGTACGAGCGAAGTATCTCTGTGATACAAATAAGAGACTCTTCACTACATTTCATTTCGTTCAGAGTGACGCAGATTTAAAGAACGCTTTATAGTATAAAACAGCTATGCAAGACCAATATTCTTGAGTGTGGTTTCTTGTGTATGGTTTCTTGTGTCTTATACTAATTGATAACAAATATAATACAGAAAATATTAAAATTAAAATATATTATGTTAAATTTTACTTTAATTGTTAATACTAATTAGCATTCAAAATAGCTTTATTCTTTTGCATTTTTTTGCTGACTTCTTCGTTAAAAATACTCGCCGTAGCTTTTGGCTATGCCTGTGTTTTTTGCCTTGAACTCAACAAAAAAATGTTCAAAATTTATTTTGCTCTTCCGAATACTAATCAGTATCACATTTTTTATGTAGTTATTAACGGAATAGATATTTGTGTGTTGAAAAAATAGCTGTATTATTAAAATGGTTTAATTTAATACTTGTTGATATTTACTTTTAAAAATGTAGTGCAGTTAATTATCTTTGTTCAATGTCGTATTTAGACGAATTAAACGAAGTACAACACCAAGCAGTTACTAATATAGATGGTCCTCAAATGATTATAGCTGGACCTGGTTCTGGTAAAACTAGAGTCTTAACTTATCGTATTGCCTATTTGATGGAACAAGGCATTGACCCTTTTAGAATTTTGGCTCTAACTTTTACCAATAAAGCTGCCAAAGAAATGCAAGAACGAATTAAACACATTCTAGGTGGCGAAGCTAGAAATTTGTTTATGGGAACTTTCCATTCTATTTTTGCTAGAATTTTAAGAATGGAAGCGAACAAATTGGGTTATCCGAATAATTTTACCATTTATGATACTGCTGATGCAAAGAGTTTATTAAAAACCATTATTAAAGAAGAAGGTTTGAACGATAAAATGTATAAAGCAGCGACTGTTTTTTACAGAATATCGAATTGTAAAAATAATTTAATTGGTCCGAATGATTACGACAACTATGACGACTTAATTGAAGAAGATGAACAAAGTGGACGACCTAAGTTTGGTGAACTCTATAAAAAATACTGTGTACGATGTTTTAAAGCTGGAGCAATGGATTTTGATGATTTGTTGCTAAAAATGCATGAGTTGCTATCTAACTTTCCTGATGTATTACTTAAATATCAGAAGCGATTTACACATATTATGATAGATGAGTTTCAAGATACCAATACGGTACAATATGCTATTGTAAAAATGTTGGCAGATAGAAACCAAAATATTTGTGTAGTAGGTGATGATGCTCAAAGTATTTATGCTTTTCGTGGTGCTACAATTCAAAATATTTTAAATTACGAGAAAGATTATCCAGATTTAAAAATATATAAATTAGAACAAAACTATCGCTCTACACCTTTTATTGTTGAAGCAGCAAACGATATCATCAAAAACAATAAAGACCAATTAGAAAAGAAAATTTGGACGAACAAAACCGATGGTGATAAAATAAATGTCTATAAAACACAGTCAGATACAGAAGAAGCAAGATTAGTAGCCGATACTATTTTTGAACACAAAATGCGTCATCACATCAGCAATGATGAAATAGCTATTTTATATAGAACCAATGCACAATCTCGTTCATTCGAGGAATCTTTACGCAAGCTCAATATTCCGTATAAAATTTATGGAGGCACTTCTTTTTATCAACGAAAAGAAATAAAAGATTTTTTGGCATATCTAAGAGTAACTGTTAATCCGAATGATGAAGAAGCACTAAAAAGAGTCATTAATTATCCAGTTCGAGGCATTGGTCAGACATCTATTGAACGATTGATTATAGCAGCAGATGAACATGATTTACCTTTATGGCACATGGTGCAACATGCAGAAACTATTCAAGGTTTAACAGCAAGAGCAATTAATGCTATCAAAAATTTTGCTTTGATGATTAAGAGTTTTCAAGTAATGTTGAGGACTAAAAACGCTTACGAAATTGCAGAATATATAGGAAAAACATCTAAGTTAGTTCTAGAACTGTTTAATGATAAAACAGTTGAAGGCATTAGCAGATATGAAAATGTGCAAGAATTACTAAATGGTATTAAAGAATATACCGTAGAAGAAAAACCAGAATACGAAGAGGAAGAAGTGAAACCAGAAAATGATTTAGCCGCTTACTTACAACAAATTTCTTTATTGACTGATCAAGATGAAGATGATAAAGACATGCGACCTAAAGTAAAGCTGATGACCATTCACGCAGCCAAAGGTTTAGAGTTTGAAAGTGTTTTTATAGTTGGATTAGAAGAAAATTTATTTCCATCTGCTTTGTCTATTTTTAGTAGAGAAGACATAGAAGAAGAACGCCGTTTATTTTATGTAGCTGTTACTAGAGCTAAACAATATCTTACACTGTCTTATGCTTTAATGCGTTACAAATTTGGTCAGTTAAACTATAATGATCCAAGTAGATTTATAGAAGAAATTAATGATAAGCATTTAAAGTTTTTAGGACAAAAGAAAAAAGAAAATACACAAAATACTATTGCAGACGAAACTTCTAACAGCAAGTGGTATTTATCTAAAGCAAAAGAAACCACAGCAAAGCCAATTACTACGACTGAAATCAGCAAAAATTTAACTTCAAAAAGTAAAGCAGTTAAAAAAGCAAAAATAGATGTTGCATTAAACGACTTAGCGATTGGCACAAAAGTTTACCACGAAAAATTTGATACAGGAAAAGTAATTGCTATAGAAGGTGTTGGCGATAATAAAATTGCAACCATTTATTTTGATACATCAGGCAACAAAAAAATCATGCTTAAGTTTGCAAAACTAGAGGTGATTGAGTAGTTAGTTCAACAATCTACACCATTATTTTTAAGCAATAGTTTGATAAATTAAAAAAAAGCATCATTTTTGTAGTTCGCAAGTGTATAATAGTACAAGCTATTCATTAAACTGCTCCATTTTTTAAATACTAAAAACTTATGTTTTACAACACAACAAGAGAAAATATTATTATGCGTGAATATGGTAGACACATTCAAAGAATGATAAATCACGCTGTTTCTATAAAAGATGACGAAGAAAGACAAGCCGTTGCTGAGATTATTATTAATATGATGGCTCAACTCAATCCACAAGTAAAAACCACACAAGATTATAGACAAAAACTGTGGGATCATTTGTTCATCATGTCTGATTTTAAACTAGAAGTCAACTCACCATATCCAAAGCCAACCTTAGAAACTGCTTATATACAACCAACACCAATGGCTTATCCAAAACACAATATGCGATTTCGCCATTATGGAAAGAATGTAGAAACCATGGTAAAGAAAGCCATGTTAGAAAAAGATCCAGAAAAGAGAAAAGCATTTATAGAGATGATTGCTGGTTACATGAAACTAGCGTATAGAAATTGGAGTTTTGAAGAAGTAAACGACGAACTCATCAAAGAAGACATCAAAACACTATCTAAAGGTGAGTTGGTGATTACTGATGAAATGAAGATTGAAGCAACTGCTAAAATAAATATTACACAAGCAAAAAATAGCAGTAACGGCAGAAAGAAAAACAACAACTATAAAAAGAACAACAGAAACAACAAAAACCGAAATTACCAAAACCGAAATAAACGCTATAAATAATTATGTTGGCAGATGCTTTTGAAGTACACGGAGGAAAACCATTAAAAGGAACTATACAACCACAAGGTGCAAAAAACGAAGCACTACAAATAATTTCGGCAGTATTGCTTACCGAAGAAGATGTAACCATCAACAATATTCCTAATATTTTAGATGTAAACAAACTCATTCTTTTACTACAAGATATGGGCGTTGCTGTTACCAAACACAATGAACACAGCTATACATTTAATGCTAAAAATATTTCACCAGAAGTTTTATTGACAGAAGCATTCAAACAAAAAGCAACACACTTAAGAGGTTCTGTAATGATACTTGGACCACTTTTAGCAAGATTTAAACAAGCATATTTACCAACACCAGGCGGCGATAAAATTGGACGAAGAAGACTCGACACACACTTCCTAGGATTTCAAGCATTAGGTGCTACATTCGAGTTTGATAAAATCAATAGTTTTTATTCATTAACTGCCAATGTATTAAAAGGTGCTTATATTTTACTAGAAGAACCATCGGTTACAGGAACAGCCAATATTATTATGGCAGCAGTTTTAGCAGAAGGCGAAACTACTCTTTTCAATGCTGCTTGCGAACCATACATACAACAACTTTGCGAAATGTTGGTAAGAATGGGTGCAAAAATTACAGGCATTGGTTCTAATCTACTACATATTACAGGCGTTGAAAAATTAAATGGTACTACACATACCATGCTACCAGATATGATTGAAATTGGTAGCTTTATTGGTTTGGCAGCAATGACCTCTTCTGAAATTACCATTAAAGATGTTCGTTTAGACAAGTTAGGTTTAATTCCAACTTATTTTCAAAAATTAGGTATAGAAATGCAATTTATTAACGATGATATTTTTATTCCAGCACAAGAAAGATATAAAATTAAATCGTTTATTGATGGTAGTATTTTAAGTATTGCCGATGGACCTTGGCCATTGTTTACACCAGACTTATTAAGTATTATACTAGTAACAGCCATTCAAGCAAAAGGCAGTTTATTAGTACATCAAAAAATGTTTGAGAGTCGTTTGTTTTTTGTCGATAAATTGATAGATATGGGTGCTAAAATTATTTTGTGTGATCCACATCGTGCAACAGTAATTGGCATCAATAAAGAATATAAATTAAGAGGAATTAATATGAGTTCGCCAGATATTAGAGCTGGTGTTTCTTTATTAATTGCAGCATTATCCGCCGAAGGAAAAAGCGTGATATCTAATATTCATCAAATAGATAGAGGTTACCAAAACATAGACGAGCGACTAAGAGCTTTAGGTGCAGATATTGTTAGATTATAGTTATTGGCGATAACGAAGAAATCGAAAAAAAATTGGCACAAGTATTGTTTATTTAAAAATATTATGATAAATTTACAAGTGTAGAGATATAGTAAAAGCGTATGAATAGATTTTTTACATTATTATTGGTCATAATTTTAAGCATAGCAAGCCATCAAATGGCAAGTGCTAAGTTTGAGTTTGCGTATGACAAATATGCCAATATTGTAAAAGTTTATCCAAATCCAATTGTTTCAGATGCCATTATTAGTATAGATCAAAGCGTAGATGTTACTACAGCTAAAGTATCTGTTACTTTCTATAATTTAATTGGCAGCGAAGTTTATAAAGTAGAAGATATTAAAGATTATCAAGTAAAAATTGATAAGAACGATTTAAAATCTAAAGGCATACTCATCTATCAACTAAGAATAGATAATAAAATCATTACTACGGGCAGAGTTACTGTGAAGTAGTTTTTCTTTGTTAATTTATAATTTAAAACTGTTGTAGTCATTTTTTTAAGTACGAAAAAAATGTGGCAATCTAATAGAGATAGCTTTGTAGTTCACTGTAAAAGCTCTAAGAAACAATCAACTTGAAGACTTTTATTTCAACAAAATAAAAAAGCTACTAAAATAAATTCAACCTATATATTTTGTTCAATTAAACCTTTTGGTATTATTTTAGTCTAAACAATTATATGGACGAATTGCTGATTGCTATTCAACAAGAAAACACTAAAGAACAAGCGTTTAAAACATTGGTAGCCACTTATCAAAAGCCATTGTATTACCATATTAGAAGAATGACCAACAATCATGATGATGCTAACGACATCTTACAAAATGTATTTATAAAAGTGTATAAAAATAGTACTCAATTTAAAGGCGATAGTTCTTTATACACTTGGATTTTTAGAATTGCAACGAACGAAACACTAACATTCATCAACAAAAACAAAAAACATCTTTCGGTAGATATTAGTCAGTCCAATATTTCGCAACAAACAAGTGTAGATAGCGACAACACACAACAGATAGAACAAAAATTAGCTAAAGCATTAGCACAGTTACCAGACAAACAGAAACAAGTTTTTGTAATGCGTTATTATGATGAAATGCCTTACGAGCAAATGAGCGAAATTTTAGAAACATCAGTTGGTGCATTAAAAGCGTCTTATCATCATGCAGCAAAAAAAATTGAAGAATTTATTTTAAGCCATTAAACCTTTTTAAGTTAAAAAAGTCTAACTATTAAATGCAAGAAAAAAACAACATATTAAATGAATTGAAAGAACAAGCAGAATTATTGCATCAAATAAAATTGCAAGAAAAAGAAGTAGTTGTTCCTAATCAATATTTTGATTTGTTGGCAGATACCATTTGGAATAAAATTGAACTTGAAACAGAAACGCCAAGCGTATTACAAGCTATCAATAAGAAAAAGGTAGAAGATATTCCAAATAACTATTTTGAAAATTTTTACGCTTCGCTTGATTTACCTAAAACAAAAGTGGTTGCCATTTCTAAATCAAGATTTTCATTTAAGCATTTAAGTATTGCTGCTAGTATTATAGGTATCTTTTTTCTTGGCTTGAGTTTCATCATCAAACAAAACAACACCAATACATCATATAATGCATTGCTAAATGAAGTAACTACAAGTGATATTCAAAACTATGTAGCTAATAATTTATATGATTTTGAACCAAGTGATGTGCAAACAGTCTTTAATACTAATTTAGATAGCATTAAACTATTAGCAGTTAACACCAAAACCATTGAGCCAATTGAAACAACAGTAGCTATTAAAGAAACAAATATTCACGAAGATATTGATGTATCAACTATTAATGCTATTGATGCCAATTCAATTAAAGAATATATAGAAGACAATCCAGCAACTTTTGATTATTACGACGATGAAACTTATATATTTTAATAAATAAAATTTATAATTATGAAAAAAATATTCACACTATTATTATTTACAGCAGGATTTTTGTTTATCGTTTCTGCTCAACCACCAAAGTTTGACAAACCATCTAAAGAAAAAATTGAAGCATTAAAAATTGGATTTATCACACAACGATTAGATTTGACTGAAGAGCAAGCACAAAAATTTTGGCCAATTTACAATCAGTTTGAAGCCGAAAAAAAAGCATTGCGAAAAAACACTATTGGTGATATTGACAAAGAGAAGCCAATTGATGAAATGACAGAAGCAGAAGTAACTAATTTAATTAATAAGCATCTTGAGTTTAAAACCAAAGATGTTGAGTTAACCAAAAAATATATTGCACAGTTTAAAACAGTGCTTAACAATAAACAAGTAGCAAAGTTAATTACAGCGGAAGACAATTTTAAAAAGATGCTAATTAATCATGCAAAACCAGGCGAAGGTCCACCACCACCACCAAACGAAGATTAATCTCAAATAATTCATAAGTTTATTGGTCTCAAAAATAGTTAAAACTATGCACTTTAGTGCATTTCGCTTTAGCTTCTAAAAATGTTTACTTTTGTAGTATGGAATACCAAAGGGTCAATGGTCATAGCATATCACGGCTTACAGTACATATTGTTTGGGCTACAAAATATAGATATGCAGTATTGGAAGGAGATATAAAAGTAAGGTGTAGAAGTCTTTTGATGCAAATATGTGAAGCAGAAGATATTGTAATATTGAAAGGAGTAGTATCCAAAGATCATATTCATATGCATATAGAATATCGTCCATCACAATCAATAAGTAGCATGGTAAAATTATTGAAAGGACGCAGTTCACGAAAATTACAGATAGAGTTTCCAGAGTTAAAGAAGAGATATTGGGGTCGTCATTTTTGGGCAATAGGTTATGGTTGCTGGAGTACAGGTAATATAACAGATGAAATGGTAAATGAATATTTAGAACATCATAGGAATCCAAATACGAACTCAAATGATAATTTTATAATTGAATAGAGAAGTACTGTCCGAAATAGGACTTTCAGTCCGTAACAAAACTATGGACTTTTAGTCCATAGTGGTTTATTTTTAACAATGTCAAGATTATAGTGCTTGACATTGTTTTTTTATTTTGCTTCCTTATAAAAATCTTGCAACACATCTTGTACTATATATTTTTTATGTTGCCTTGTTTTAAAATGATATAGTCTAAAATAAGCAAAGTCATAAATCGAATCAATATTGTTTTTATTAATTTGTTTTTCTAGTAAAAAATTATTGGTTATGAGATAATCATATTCAAATGGTTTTGTTGCATTGGGCAAATTTTTTAACGAGCTTAACACTCCAATATTTTGTATTTGATGCACTTTTTTGTTTTCTCTTAAAGAATATAGAATGGCATATTCTGGTGTTCCTGCTAATATTGACATTGCTATATTTGTATTATTATCAATTAATATATTCATGTTTTTTATCTGATGATATATGGTTATATCATTCGCAAACATTCGTTCATTATAAGTCTTCTTAAAAATAGATCTTGGATAATTAAAATCTATTTCTTTTGATATTCTGTTTTTTATGGTATCATTTTCTGTGGTATAGAATACAATTCCATTAAAATTATTTTTAGTTAAACTGTTGTCAATAGCATTAAATAAGGTAGCATTTTTTTGTTTAAGTATCTTTAAATCTTCTCCAGAAAAAAAAATAGGTTGATAATGCTTCTTGCCAAACACATTAATTATTGGTTTTGATGGATTTAACAATAGACAAGGAATCATAAAAAATATCATTAAGCTAATTATAATATATTTAAAACATTTAAATTCTGAAATAAATAGTGCTAAATAAGGACACAATATAACAAACCAAGGCAGCTCTAATCTGTTGTGCCAAGGTTGCCACATTAGTAAAATGGAAAATAAGAGATAAGAACTAACTAATAATAGTGCATAGATTTTAAGAAGTTTATTGTATTTAATAAAACAAAGACAAATTAATGAAAATAGAAATAAAATTAAGTGTATGAAATTTGAAACACCATCTTCATGAAAAATAAAATTATTACTAAATGGTATATTATTATAGTTATTCCATTTTTTATTTACATTAACAACTATTAATTTGTGTATTTTATATACTATTTTTTTAGAAATTCTATTAATTGGAGCAAATGGTACAGCTGAAGAAACTGCTATGTTCTTAATTGTATTAGAAATTCCATCTTTTAAACTTAAGTTTGTCATTGTAACAGGAACAGATAATGGCTCCGACATTTTTGGTCCAATAACATTATTAAAAGAATTATAGTTTCTATAAAACGAAGGCAATAATAACAATGTTAATAGTCCAGTAATAACTATTAGCTTTATTGATTTGATTTTATGTCGAAATAAGATTTTTAAACCATAAAAGCATAAGAAAGGACTTATTAAAATCCAGCCAGTAAATTTTGTTAATCCTGTTAAAACTAATGCAACTCCAAAAAAAATAGAATTAGACAAAGTTATTCCTTCTTTAAATGAAATTAATATATAATATAATAAAATTATAGAATAAGCTGCAACTACATAATCATTTTGAGTTGTTGTTGATTGAAAAATTCCCATTGGTAAACAGAAACAAAATAACATACCTATAAGTGCTGTTTTCTTTTTATTACTTAACTGAATTGTTATAAGATATACAGTAACACAACTCATAAACATTGCAAGTAATTGTGGCAAGTTATTATAGTATTCGCTATTGCTTAGTAGTGTATTTTGAAGTATTAAATATTCTGCAAATGGACTTGAAAACAACTGTCGTCCATTTAATGTTGGATAAAAGTTTACATTATGATTTTGCATCCAATAAAAAACTCTTGGCATATGGTAAGAGATAGAATCATTATTGGTCGTTGGAATAAATATTGCTAGAAATAGTAAAACAAAAACAGAGAATAGAAAAAGATAAAAATATATTTTCTTCTTTCTCTTAACAATAGACATAATAATATTAATTATATTTTTATATCTTGGAAAAATAAAAACAACAACAATCAAGAGTTCCAACATATAAACAGCTAATAAAGTAACATGATTAAGCAGATTAAACAAGGAACACAGTTCTACATTTATAAGAACAATTAAACTAGAACTCAAATATGCTTTTATTAAACTTTCAAATAGCAACTGAATTGATGGCAGTTTTTCATTTCTAATAAAAAATAAAAACAATAATAATAGTAGCATTAATTAAATAAATTATATCTGAGAATACAATAGATTGCTCTAAAACCATCTCTCCATCCAATTTTTTTTCCTTCTTCATAAGTCCTTCCATAGTATGAAATACCAACTTCATAAAATCTAATATTTGGAATTTTGGCTATTTTAGCCGTAACCTCTGGTTCAAAACCAAACCTTTTTTCTTTCAAATTTATATTCTGAATTAAAGAAGTTTTAAATATTTTATAACATGTTTCCATATCTGTTATATTGATATTAGTAAACATATTAGAAATAAAAGTAAGTATTTTATTGCCTACAGAGTGCCAAAAAAATAATACTCTATGTGGCTTTCCTCCTATAAACCTAGAACCATATACTACATCTGCATTGCCTTTAAATATTGGTTCAAATAATAAATTGTATTCCGTTGGATCATATTCTAAATCAGCATCTTGAATAATCAAATAATCTCCTGTTGCCTCTTGTATTCCTTTATGTAAAGCGGCTCCTTTTCCTTGATTAATTATATGCTTAAAATACTTGATATTATACTGTCTGTTTTGTTCAATATAGTCTATAATTATTGGCTCGCTATTATCTGTAGACGCATCATTAACTATAACTATTTCTTTTAATATATTATTAACTAATTCAACTTCTATCAGTTTATCTAAAATACTAGTTATCGTTCGTTCTTCATTGTAAACTGGAATTATAATTGATACTTTTTTCATTATTATTTTATATAATAGATGTTTATTTTTATACACCACAAAATAAAATATAGCAACCGTTATATTTAGTACAAATTTTGCCAATTGTCATATTAAAAAAGCTATTTTATTGTTGTATTATTTTATTAGAAATATTATCAGTATGATTATCAGTATTTTATCATGTAACATAAAAATAGGTTTGTCAAGAAAATAAAAATTAATCTATAGCATGTTTTCTAATTCTTGCTTCCTATTACAGGTTTTTTCAATAGATTTAATTCGACTTTAGTTAATTCGCACCGCTTATATAAAAAAGACTTATCTACTTTTTCAAGAGAAGCATAAAAGATAAAGACACTTCATTTTCCAAATTCTTCTTATCTTTTCACCATGAAAAATACGCCACTTACTCAAAAGCATATCGAATTAGGTGCTAAAATGGCAAGCTTTGCTGGTTACAATATGCCAATTCAATATACAAGCATTATAGAAGAACATCATTGTGTACGAAATGCTGTTGGTATGTTCGATGTATCGCATATGGGCGAGTTCATTATTAAAGGAGCAAATGCTTTGGCTTTTTTACAATCTATCGTTTCTAATGATGTAAGCAAACTCGAAAGAAATCAAGCACAATATGCTTACTTGCCTAATGAAGATGGTGGAATTATCGACGATTTATTGGTCTATCATTTAGACGATGACAATTATATGTGTGTAGTCAACGCAGGTAATATTGACAAAGATTGGAACTGGTTTCAACAACACAATAGCTACGATGTAGAAATGCACAACATTTCAGACAAAACAGCTTTGTTGGCAATTCAAGGACCAAAAGCGGCAGATGCTTTGCAATCATTAACCGATGTCGATTTAAAAGCAATTCCTTATTATAGATTTATTCGTGGAAAATTCGCTGGTGTAGACAATGTAATTATTTCTGCTACTGGTTACACTGGTGCTGGAGGTTTTGAATTGTACTTTAATGCCGACCATGCTACTACTATTTGGGATAAAATTATAGCAGCAGGAAAACCTTTTGGCCTGCAAGCAATTGGTCTTGGAGCAAGAGATACGCTGCGTTTAGAGAAAGGATTTTGTTTATATGGTAATGATATTGACGACAGCACTTCGCCAATTGCCGCTGGATTGTCTTGGGTAACTAAATTCAATAAAGATTTTGTAGGAAAAGAGATGATTGCTGATGTTAAAACCAATGGTGCCAAACAGAAATTAGTCGGTTTTAAAATGATAGACAAAGGCATTCCAAGGCATGATTATACGGTTGTTGATGCTAGTGGAAATAGTATAGGTAGAGTAACCAGTGGTTCGCAATCGCCGAGTTTAAATTATGGTATTGGCTTAGGATATGTTGATACTGATTTTGCCAAAGTTGGAAATGAAATTTATATTGCCGTTAGAAACAAAAACCTAAAAGCAGAAATTGTAAAATTACCATTTTTATAATATGTTTTTATACATTAAAGCATTGCATATTATTTTTGTAGTTACTTGGTTTGCAGGTTTGTTTTATATGCCAAGATTATTTATTTATTCAGCCGAAGCAAACGAAAAACCAGAACCAGACCGTAGTATTTTACTAAAACAAAACTTGCTCATGCAACAACGCTTGTGGAATATTATTACTACACCATCTGCAATTATTACTCTAATACTTGGTTTAACTATTCTGCATCTTTACGGTAGTTTTCCTACATGGTTAATTATAAAGTTGTGTTTCGTTCTAGGATTATATGTTTATCATTTATTTTGTCATAACATATATAAACAACAGCAAAAATATCAATTCAAATATAATTCTAAGCAACTACGAATCATCAACGAAATTTCTACACTCTTTTTATTTAGTATTGTTTTCTTGGTAGTAGTAAAAACAAATTTAAGTTGGCTGTTTGGTTTAATTGGTGTTGTTGTATTGTCTATTTTATTGATGTTAGGCATTAAACTATATGCCACTTTAAGAAAAGACTAGTTTTAGTTCTTTTTTTAGATATAATAAGACTAACGACCTTCAAGAAACCTGCCAACCGCAGGCTGGTTTAGTAAGGACAAATAAAAAAGCACCATATCGGACAGATAAACTTTACTTTTCTCATTCGTCCATAATAATTTAAAGAATTATTTTCTACTAATAACTTTTTCAGCAGCTTTAACAATATCACTTGGCATTAAACCATATTTTTCCAAAAGTTGGTCTGGTGTTCCACTTTCGCCAAACGAATCGTTTACAGCAACAAATTCTTGTGGTGCTAAATAATTTTCTGATAATACTGCTGCTACGCTTTCGCCTAAACCACCAAACTTTTGATGTTCTTCGCAAGTAACTACACAGTTCGTTTTTTTAACCGACTGCAAAATAGCATCAACATCTAAAGGTTTAATGGTATGCATATTAATCAACTCTACAGAAATGCCTTTTGCTTCTAGCACTTTACCAGCTTCTACAGCTTGCCACACCATATGTCCACAAGCAATAATAGTAACATCAGTGCCTTTACTTAAAAACTGAGCTTTACCAATTTGAAAATCTTTATCGTTTTCTGGTGTAAAAATTGGCCAAACAGGTCTGCCGAAACGCAAGTAAGTTGGTCCGTTTCTTTCTATAATTGCTTGTGTCGCCAATTTCGTTTGATTGTAATCTGCAGGAACAACAACAGTCATGTGTGGTAGCATTTTCATCAAACCAATATCTTCTAAAATTTGATGCGTAGCACCATCTTCGCCAAGTGTTAAACCAGCATGTGAGCAACAAATCTTTACATTTTTATCAGAGTACGCCACCGACTGACGAATTTGGTCGTACACTCTGCCAGTACCAAAATTAGCAAAAGTAGTAGCTACAGGAATTTTTCCACCAATAGTTAAACCAGCAGCAATGCCAATCATATTGGCTTCTGCAATTCCTGTTTGAATAAAACGATCTGGAAAATCTTTGATGAAGTTTTGCAGTTTAAGCGAACCAATTAAGTCGGCACAAAGTGCCACTACATTCGGATTGTTTTTTCCTGCTTCGTGAATGC
Source organism: Chitinophagales bacterium (assembly GCA_020636535.1). Classification (NCBI taxonomy): domain Bacteria; kingdom Pseudomonadati; phylum Bacteroidota; class Chitinophagia; order Chitinophagales; species Chitinophagales bacterium. Next base: position 306,729 of record JACJXT010000012.1, on the reverse strand, counting down.
CATCACCAAAACCACTTCTGGTATCTTTTTTTGCTGTGTATGTAATGTTAGATAGTGTCATTTTCTTTGTTGTGCAGCTAAAATTACAAAAAAAGCCAATATTTAATTTTAAACAATCGTGATTTTATGTGTTTCATTAAAAAATTGTATAAGGTTTAATTTTTTCCGTACATTTAAAATAGTAAATATATTTTATGCGGTTGTTTTATTTTATGCTGTTGGCTTTTGCTTTAGTTGTTGCTTGTAAGAAAGAAGATAGTAATACCACTACAGTTATCAAATCTATTGTGGTGAAAGACTCTTTGGGTAATGTATTAAATCGTTATGCGTTTAATTTTTCATCAGGACAGTTGCAGTCTATACAAAGAAATAATCAAGATTGGGTTTCATTGTCGTATCATTTAGATACTATTTTTGTACAAACAAATTCTTCTTTCGATGGTTTTGATGTCAATTTTTATTTTATCAAGCAAGGCAATTATTTAAAATCGGTCAATGCTGTTTATCAAAAAGATACTTTAATAAATGGTATTTGGATTGATTCTGTAAGAACGGAAGAGAAAATTAATTTTGTTTACGATAATAATAATCTAGTAGACTCTATTAATGGTAATGGTGTTGGTGCTTTGTTTCAAAGTAATAACAAAGCATATGATTTTACTTATAACAATAACAATCTTACAAAATATATGTATTGTTATTATTCAATCATTTTTGTTACTACTTATTGTAATGGAACAATGAATAACACTTACTTTTTAAACAATGCTTATGACGATGTATTCATTCCTTGTCAGAATTTTTTACAGAGCGATTTATTTTTTCAGTATCCAATGGAATACAATGACGATATTTCTTTAAGTTATATTGCACAACTTTGTGGTTTAACTGTTGGTTATAAAAACAAAGATTTAATCAAGCAAAAAGAAAGTTATTTTCAATATAGCTATGAAAGAAATAATGAAGGAAAAGTAAATAAAGTAACTGCTAAAAAATATAACAACTTCACCTATGTTTTTGATGTAGATAAAATATATGAATTGAGCTATTAATATATATAAATATTAATAATATATTACAATATAAAAAACTGTCATCGAAGTATAATGAGAGAGGTCATAGATTCCTTCTTTCGAAGGAATGACGCTTTATGTTGATTTAGCTATATTTTTCGTGCAGTGGAAAGTTTCCTTACTACTGCCCAAAGAATTTATCTTTTTCTGATATTGTCGAGAGTTTCCTCTCGACTACACAATGGTTTTTAAGCTATGCTTTATAATTGCTTTCTAATACTGGTTTGTCTTCTATAAACTGATTTCTATAGGTTACCACTTGTTCTAAAAATTGCTTAAACTGTGCTACATATTGTTTTGCAAAAGCTTCGCTTGGTTCATTTTGATTAATGGCTAATACCATTTGTTCAAAGCTATTGCCATCTATAGATAATCTGTTTTCGTTGATGATATGTGTATCAAAATCTTGTAGTATTTTAATTTGTGTATTACATTCTACATCATGACTTAACAAAACAGCTTTGGCACTAATTACAAAACCTGTGTAAGCATAATATATAGCTTCTGCATATAAATCTTTACTCAATGCTTCTTTAGCTTCTTTCTGTTTAATGCATGCATCGTTTATAATAATACTTATCATATCATAAGCAACACCAGCACATTCACCTACGCCAACTTCTGGCGTAAATAATTCATCGTGTCCGTAATCAAAGAAATCATCATCTACAAATAACTCAGTATCTGCAATTGGTTTTAATAATGAATAGAAATACTTTTTGCCTTGTCGTTGATAGTAATCGTTAAAGTATTCGTTTTCTGTAGCATTATCTTCGTAATCGTTTAAAATAGTGCGTAGTGCTTCTGGCATTTTTTTCGTAGGTAACTTTACTACTTTATCGGCTACAGTTCCTACGCCATTTATATCAACACCACCACCTAAACAAATTTGCATTGCTGGAGCTACTTTATCGCCTACTCTAATAGAACTTCCGTGTAAGCCAATATTAGCAGACATGTGTTGACCACAAGCATTCATACAACCACTCATTTTTATATGTATGGCTTTATCGAATATTAAATCGTAATATTCTTCTTGAATTTGTTTTTCTAAAATTCTAGCTAAAGTCATACTATTGGTAACACCTAAGTTACAAGTATCTGTTCCTGGACAAGTGGTAATGTCTGCAATAGTACCATAGCCAACATTTGCAAAACCTAATGATTTCAAAATACTATATACATAAGGTAATGCTTCTTTGCGAACAAACTTTATAAGCAAGTTTTGGTTCATGGTAATACGCATATCTTGCGAAGCAAACTCGTTTACTAACTCAGCAATTGTTCTTGCTTGGTCTGGTTTAATATCGCCATTGGTAACTTTTAAAAATACGCCATAAAAACCAGCTTGTTTTTGTTCAAATGTATTTGTTTTTAACCAATCTTGATATGCTTGTTCGTCATCAATAGTATAATTTGGAATGGCACTTTCTAAAGCAGGTTGTGGTTCTGGAATGGCATTCCAATTAATAGGAAATGACTTTACTTTTGTAGCAATCATTTCTTCTTCTACCAATTTCATCCATTGCTCTAAACCTAAGTCTTTCAACAAAAATTTCATTCTTGCTTTATGTCGTCTTTGTCGTTCACCATATCTATCAAATACTCTAAGACCAGCTTCTATAAATGGAAATAATTTTTCTTCTGGTAAAAATTCGTAAGCTGTTACAGCAGTAATTGCCTGAGCACCTAATCCACCACCAACTACCACTTTAAATCCTCTTTTGCCATCAACAATTTTAGGAATCATTCCAAAATCATGAATATAAGCAAAAGCAGAATCGCTCTCGGAAGAAGAAAAAGCAATTTTAATTTTTCTTCCCATATCTTGATTGATAGGATTTCGTAGTAAGTATTTATAAATTTCGTAAGTAGCTGGAGAAACATCAAAAGGTTCATCTTTATCTACACCAGCAGTTGCTGAAGCTGTAATATTTCTAACCGTGTTGCCACAAGCTTCACGACCAGTGAGTCCAACATCTTCTAATCCAACCCAAACAGCTGGAGCGTCTGTTACTTTTACATAGTGTAACTGAATGTCTTGTCTTGTAGTAAGATGCAAGTTGGCATTTCCGTATTTTTCAGCGAGTTCTGCAATTTTTATGAGTTGTGCTGGATTAATTCTTCCCATAGGAATTTTAATACGAAACATTTGAACGCCTAATTGTCGTTGACCATAAACACCTCTAGTTAAACGAAAGTGTTTGAATTTATCTTCTGGAATTTCTCCATTAATAAAACCATTTATTTTTTGTTGCAATTCAAAGATGTCTTTGGCTGCTTCTGGAGAAATGTTTTTTGTTAGCGTAATATCACTCATAATTTATTTTTTATAAAAAAACCTGTCGTTTAAGACAGGTATATATTTTTAAATATAGTATTTCCTGACTAAGTTTAATTAGTAAGGCAACAACAACATTTATTTTGATTCTTTTTCAACAATACTAAAATAGCACAGTTTCTTAAATTATAAAAGCACTTAATGTTTTTTTAATTTGAAAGCGTTTGGTTATTTTTTATAGGAATTAGACCAAAATGATATATAGCTCATTCTGAATTTATTTCAGAATCTTCTAAAAACAGATTCCGAAATCTACCTGTTCGGTACCATGTCTACCGACAGGTAGAGACAGGCAAGTTCGGAAAAACAGGTATTATTTGTCTGCGTACTTTATAAATGGTTTTTGTTGAAGTATTTTCTTTTACCTTTTGTCTTGATACAAAAGGTAACTAAAACCTGCTTGCCAGCAGGCAAGAGTCAAGAAGCATTTAAGGCAATTTTGCTTCTGTTCTATTTTTATTTTAGTTAAGCAAAACGATGATAAATTTATCTCTTCATGCCTATTGCTCGTTCCTCGCAATGCAATTCCGAGATATTTTACATCTATTGCTGAAAATGCTTCTACGATAAACTGCATTGGTCTGTACTTCTTAGTTAGTCTTTTACAATAAATTAAAAACTATTCAAAAGCATATCTTACAATAAGAGATTTTGATATGGTAACTTTAGTTGGATTTTCTGAATTTTCTTTAAACATTTCTCCCATCATAGAAAAAATAGCACCAAAACCACCCATGCTTTCTTTGTTGTTTAACATATTGGAATATAAGTCTTCCCAAGATTGATTAGAAACATTTAATGGTTTTCCTAGTTTTACTTGCATAGCTGTAGCAATAGTGTTGGCTTCGGTATTTGCTTTTTTCATTAATTTGTCAATTAATTTTAATTCGTAGGCGTATTTGTCTTTTACAATTGTTTCTGTAACGGCAGTTTTAACATTGTCTATTGCGTTTAGTTCTGTTTTTATTTTCTCTAAATTTGAAATATTACCAATGGTTACTTTATAACTGTTTTCATATAATGAAAAATCTTTTGCAAATGGATTTGAGCTATTGTTTTTAGGTGTAAACTTGTAAGTTAGTTTGTATTTATTTAAAATGGCTTCTACTGCTTTTTGATTTTCACTAAAACTATTTTCTGGTTCAACTTCTTCGCTAGTAGCATCAACAACTGTTCCTGTTCCTTTAGCTTTTTTGTCTTTGTCATTCCATTCTAAATCGTCAGTTTCTTCTTCATCATCCCAATCCCAATCATCCCAACTTTCTTTTTCTTCTTCAATAGAAACAATAAGCGTTACTTGGTCTGCTTCTACCATCATGGTATCGCTTACTTTCACTTCTATATATTTGTCTGTTCCGTTGGTTGTAGTAATTGCTTGAGCGTGAAGTGTTGCTACACTACAACATAATAGAATTGCTATTAAATATCTTTTCATGTGAGTAAAAATAATAATTATCCTCCACAACCAATATTTCTATTTGGATTTTTTTTGACTAATTCTTCTAACTCTGGCATTAGTGTAAATTTATCAAACGGTGTTTCTTGAATATCTTGTTTTTGATTTTCTAGTGTTTGTTTCTTTTCAGTTACTTTATTCTGTTTATTATTTTTCTTTTGTTTACTCATGATTTTTGTTTTTAAATACTCTGTAATACATATAGACAAATCCAGGAATTAAAATAGCTGACAATCTAAAAACAGTTGAAAACTTTATATATGATGGATTGAAAATTAAAAAGGTAACGATTAATGCAATCAATATTCCTAAGAGTATTGTAAATAATTGAGCCCAAATGGTTTCGTAAAATGATGGTCTTTTTTCAATTTTAGAAGTAGTAGAAATTGTATTTGTTTTTTTTGAAAGCAGTGAGTCGTTTGGTTTAATTGTTTCATCTGATAAATGATGATTAAACTTATTGATTTGATTTATAAATTCAGTTTTAAATTCTTCAAACGCTGCTTTATTTGCACCTTTACTATCTGTGATTGTCCAAACAATACCATTATTAAATCCTATTTTTAGAAACTCAAATTCGTTGGTATATCTGCCTTTGTCTTTTCCTTCTTTGTACCATTTCACTTGACTCCACTCGTAGCGTTCTGTTTTTGTTTTTAGTGGTAGCTTTTGATGAACTGCTTCTATTGTTCTGTTGAGTTCTAATCCGTTAATAGTAACAGTATGATAAGCTGTAGATAAATTGATTAATCCGAACATTAATCCTAAAAAAACAGGAAGTGTTAACCACATTGGACTATTGGCTACAATTAAAGCGAACATAGCACTCATAGCCAAAATAGTTACTACAGCAATAGTAGCACCAGTATTATAATAAGTATCTTTAGATTTTATTTGAGTTTCATTATTCATTTTTCTTTTCTTTTGGAACTAAATATACTTCTGAAAACTCTCTGTATTCCATGGCATTTTGTGGACAGTTACGAACATTTGGTTGTAGTAATCTAAAGTCTATATCGTAGTAAGTAGGCAATACCGCAGCATTGTCTATTACTTCTTGGTCTGCTTGATTGTAGAGTTTATTTCTTTCAGTTTCATCTGTAGTACTTACTGCTTTATCAAACAAAGCATCAAACTTAGCATCTTTAAATCGATAAGAATTAATATATGTTTTTTGTGTAGGATCGTCTGGAACATATTTACTATGAAATAAATTTAAGAAGTTTTCTGCATCAGGATAATCTGCAATCCAACCCATTCTAAAGAAATCGACTTTAGCTGCTTCAACTGCTTCGGTGTGTTGAGCCCAAGGTACCATTAGCATATCTACTTCTACATTTAAAGTTTCTTCTATCATTTTTGTAATAGCTTCTGCAACTTGTGTATTTCTAGAACCACCACTATTTAATTGTAGTGTAACTTTAGGAAATCCTTTTCCGTTTGGAAATCCAGCATCAGCTAAATATTTTCTAGCTTTTTCAGGATCGTAAGTAAATCCTTTTACATTGTCTGAAGGATAAGTTCCAGTTCCTGGAGGAACTACACCATATTTTGCAGGAAAACCAGTATTTTTTAAAGTAAACTTACACAGCTTTTCTCTGTCAACAGCATAGCAAAAAGCTAAACGAACATTTTTATCATGAAAGATTTTTCCTATATGTAAAAAACCATAATATTGTAGCGACATAGATGGCATATATTGCACTTGAAACTGTTGAAATGCTGGACGCAAGTTGGCATTGACATCAATAATTTCATCAATAATTTCTAGTGGAAACTTATAGACTAAATCGGACTTTCCCTTTTTGAATTCTTCTAGCTCTGCTTTCTTTTCTTTAATAAAAGTAACTTTAATGTTG
>JACJXT010000010.1 GCA_020636535.1 Chitinophagales bacterium | reverse complement strand
CAGTAGCTACTTTATCGCCTTTTTGAATGCCTAATTGTAGTAAACCTAAACTCATTTGGTTAGCTTTCTTCACTAAATCATCGGTAGAATAAGTTTCTAACTGTCCGTTTTTATATTGTGCTAATGCAATTTTTTGAGGATGATTTTCTTGTTGATAATACAACGAGTCAAAGAGTCTCTTTACTTCCATAAAATTTATTTATTATATATCGATTGAATGATGTCTTGATATGCTTCTTTAATTTTTTTCCTTTTTAACTTCATGGTAGCAGTCAATAAACCATTTTCTACTGTCCACGCTTCATTTAATAGTTTAAACTGTTTTATTTGTTCAACTTTTCCAAAGTTAACATTATTTTCTGAAATAATAGATTGATACAATGCTACGACTTTAGGATTTTCAATTAATTGCGTATTGTCTTCTGTTTTAATATTATGTGTTGATGCCCAACTACTTAATTCTTCAAAGTTTGGGACAATTAAAGCACCAATAAATTTTTCACCATCGCCAATTAAAGCAATTTGCTCTATAAAAAACGATTCTTTCATTTTATTTTCAATAGGAGCTGGTGCTACATATTTTCCACCAGAAGTTTTAAACAACTCTTTCTTTCTATCAGTGATTCTTAAGTATCCATCTTCAGTAAAAGCACCAATATCTCCAGTAAGCAACCAGCCGTCTGTTGTAATTGTTTTTTTGGTAGCAGCGTCATCATTAAAATAACCTTTCATTACGCTATCACCTCGTACTAAAATTTCACCATCATCGGCAATTTTAACTTCAAGATGTGGTAAGATTTTTCCTACACAACCAGCTCTGTAACAATCTGCTCTATTTGGAATAACACTAACCACTGGCGAACACTCTGTGAGTCCATAACCTTCTAAAATTGGAATTTGTGCATTGGTGAAAATAGTAGCTAATTTAGGTTGCAATGGAGCAGAACCACAAACAATTGCTTTTATGTTTCCACCAAGAGCCAATCGCCATTTATCAAATACTAATTGATTGGCAATGTTGAGTTCTATTTCCTCGACAAAACTTCTTTCTTGTCCTAATTCTAAATTAGTTGCTAAATCTAAAGCCCAATCGAACAATGATTTTTTTATATAATTAAGTTCCTTAGATTTTTTTATAATTTTTTCAAAAACTCTTTCTAACAATCTTGGAACTGTAGTAAAATACTGTGGTTTGATATCTTGTAAATTTTCAGCTATCGACTCTAAACCATCTGCAAAATAAATAGAAGCACCAGTAGCCAAATAAGTATAGTTTATAGTTCGTTCAAAAACATGCGAC
>JACJXT010000009.1 GCA_020636535.1 Chitinophagales bacterium | reverse complement strand
TATTTGCGATATAATAGACTATATTCCAAAGGATAAATTAGAATATAAATACAAAAACGAATTACATTCTAACGAAGTGGCAATACTACCATACTATATTAGCAACTTAAATATCGAATTTACTTATACGCAAAAAATGGGAACTTATGCAGAATTTGAAAACCATTGCTTTGTAGATACTTTAGATAATTTGGGTTTTACCTATACAGGAAAACAAATTGATATGTTTGCTCCTTTTACAGAAGAAAACAGCAAACGAATAAGAAAACAAAATGGTAGAAAAATTGCTGTCGTTATTGGCAATCCACCATACAACGCCAACCAATTAAACGAAAACGATAATAACAAAAATCGCGAGTATCCTAAAATAGATAAACGCATTAAAGATACTTTTATACATTATAGTACAGCACAAAAAACTAAAGTCTATGATATGTACGCTCGTTTTTATCGTTGGGCTATGGATAGATTAGACAATAATGGAATTATAGCTTTTATTACCAACCGAAGTTTTATTGATAGCAGAACTTTTGATGGATTTAGAAAATCTATACAAAACGATTTTGATTTTGCTTATATTGTAGATACCAAAAGCGATGTAAGAGCCAATCCAAAAATTGCAGGTACTACACACAATGTATTTGGCATACAAACAGGTGTTGCCATTATGTTTTTAGTAAAAGTAAATAACAAACAAAAAAAATAATATTTGGAAACTTATCAATATGATAAAAATAAAAAAGAAGCTCCTCAATCAACCTAAGTAGGATACCCTACAATAACATGAAGTTATATTTCAATTGTTGCCGAACTTCTTAATCAATACAAAATTATAAAAATAAATGGCAAAAGAAAAAACTAATATACAATCTACCGAAATTCTGCTTTTTAATGAGTTATCACAACTTATAGAAAAAAACCAACAGCAAGTAATTAAACAAGTTAATAGTACACTTACCTTACTCTTTTGGCAAGTTGGCAATAGAATTAATCAAGATATATTAGATAATAAACGAGCCGATTATGCAAAAGCTATTGTAGCTAATCTTTCTATACAATTACAAAACAAATATGGCAATAATTTTGAGTTGAAAAACTTGCGTAGAATGATACAGTTTGCCAATCAATTCAACGATTTTCAAATTGTCGTTACACTGTCACGACAATTAAGTTGGTCGCATTTCTTAACACTATTACCATTAAAAGAAATGGAAGCAAAACTATTTTACGCTCAAAAAACAGCAATGGAGTTATTAAGTGTAAGAGATTTACGAAAACAAATTGCTACCAAAACTTACGAACGCACTCAGATTGCCAACTTGCAAATTATAGATAGTGA
>JACJXT010000008.1 GCA_020636535.1 Chitinophagales bacterium | reverse complement strand
TAAAACATAAGTTTCATGTTCTGAATTGATGTCTAACATTGCCATTCCATCAATATATGTAACAGCACCATCTAAAGAGTTTTGTATTGAAATATTAGCACCAATTAATGGTTCGTTGGTAGTGCCATCTTTAACCATTAAATGTATTGTCTTTGCTTTTATTTGTAGTGTAAGTATAATTGTACTTACTATTAATATAATTTTTTTCATTTGAAATTTGTTAAGTGAACAATTAATTCAAAACACTATCTAATCAATGAATAGTGTTTATAAATATTGTATGACCTAACACAAGAAAGATTGCAACGCTTCTAAAGATGGTTGCAAATATTGTTTGATATGATAATCTGGATATGGTGGACTTAATCCTTGGAATTGCACTCTACATTGTTTAATTAAAACAATAGATTGTACAACAGGAAAATTAAAGATAGGAACAATGTCTACTTTTTTTAGCTCGAACAGATTTGAAGTAAATCCATTATAGCTAAATTTTTTAAAGCTTAAAGAATGTTCGCAACAATCATTGCTTTTACTAGCTTGTTCTTTGCAACAACTTTCTTCTTTTGACTCTTTTTCTTTTTCACAACTAGGAGAATTTAACACGCTATAATTTGCAATATTTTCTGTTTTACAAAGATGTTTAAATACAATTACACCATTTGCATTAAACAGAAAAACAAAAGCAATAATTAATGATACTATGTTGGTTGCTTTCTTCACCAAGCACAAAATTATTACTTTTGAAGTAAAAAATATTGTTTTTAACTAAACATAAGATATTAAATTTTATATTTAAGCTATCAAAAAGCAGATTAGAAATATCATCAAACAATCAAGAGATGTAAAACATAGAAATGCATTTCTTGCAAAATTTCCTAACCATGTAGGCAGCTATGGCTACGATGCTTGGGGATTTAATTTGAATGGCATTAAACCTTTTGTAAATGCTGCTAAAATTTTTTACGAGCAATATTTTAGAGTAGATGCTTATGGTTTAGAAAATATTCCAAAAGAAGGTAGGTGTTTAATTATTGGCAATCATAGTGGGCAGTTACCTATTGATGCGATGTTATTAGGATATGCTTTAGTGACCAATGAACAAGCACCAAGAGCTCCAAAAGGTATGTTTGAAAGATTTGTACCACAAGTGCCATTTTTTGGTACACTTTTTAGTCAATGGGGCGGTGCATTAGGCGATCCTGAAAACTGTATGAAGATGTTGAATAATGATGAAGCAGTTATTATTTTTCCAGAAGGAGCAAGAGGTATTTCAAAACCGTATAGTAGAAAATATCAATTACAAAATTTTGGCAATGGATATATTGCAATGGCATTAAAAAGTAAA
>JACJXT010000007.1 GCA_020636535.1 Chitinophagales bacterium | reverse complement strand
ACCGATTATGATTAAAGAAGCAAATGAAAAAGGAATAACTACTTGGGTAGAACCTTTCGTTGGTGGGGCAAATATGATTGATAAAGTTCCAAACAATTTTCAAAGAATTGGGATTGATTATAATGCACACACTATTGAGGCTTTGATTGCGATACGAGATTTAGTTGATAAATTACCAAATGAAGTGGCTGTTGAATATTATAATTCATTGAAAGGAACTAATCCTGACCCAATAACAAGTTTAATTAGATTTGGTGCTTCATTTGGTGGTAAGTTTGAAAACGGATATGCAAGGTCTTTTACAAATAAAGGTATTCCGAGAAATCATTGGGATGAAGCGAAACGAAATGCACAAAAGCAAAGCGAAAAACTACAAGGCGTGAAGTTTATCAATGGTAGTTATGATGAATATTCAGATTTTGAAAATAGCTTGATTTATTGTGACCCACCATACGAAGGTACTACTTCATATAAAACAGGTGCTTTTGACCACCCTAAATTTTGGGATTGGTGCAGAAAGATGAGTGAAAAGAATTTAGTATTTGTAAGCGAATACAAAGCACCTGATGATTTCATTTGCGTATGGGAAGGAGAAGTAAAAACAAATTTTGCGAGCCAAAGAGATGAAGCTACACATAAAGCGGTGGAAAAACTTTTTAAATTTCCTCCCACAAATGCTAATTAGAAGCACTATCGTAGCACTTGCAGGTAACATTATTATATGTGTAATTGCACTTTATAAATGGCTCAAAAACAATCAATAACTTATACAATGCAACGATTTATTGTAAAATATAGAAACAAAATTTTATTAATAGCTTCCTTTTTATTGGCTGCTGTTATAACTTTAATAATTTTAACAAATTAACTAAATTTTGACAAGGTGTTGTTCTCCATTTCACAGTTAAACTATGCTGTATTGCTTCTTGATAATTCATAATAAAAACGGTGGATAACAAATCACAATTGAATATAAACGATATTAGCGGTAATACGGTTTCATTAAATGAAACTCAAATAGGCATTATGCATGGAAAAGTTTGTCCTTATTGCAAAAGCAAAACACAATATATAGATAGTTCTATTATTTATGGCAAAAGTTATGGAATGATTTACATTTGTAAGCCTTGCGATGCTTATGTAGGTGTTCACAAAGGAACTAATAAGCCGTTAGGCAGATTAGCCAACAAAGAACTTAGAGAAGCAAAAAAACGAGCACATTACTACTTTGACCAAATAGCAAAAACAAGCCTTATCAATAAGATTTGGCGTAAATGGATTCCAAATATTAGTAACCGAAACAAGGCTTACAAATGGTTAGCAATACAGCTTAATATGGAAGAAGAGTTTTGCCACATTGGAATGATGGATGTTGAACAATGCGATAAGGTGGTTGAAGTGTGCAGACCTTTCCTGCCTTGTGCCTAACGGATGAGTGCATGGCAAGTAAGCCACACACAAACCTATCAATTTAATATAAACTTCACTGGCTTATTTGCTATACACTTTGTTAGCAACTGTGCGGTTTAAAACGAAAAATATGAAAATTAAAACGATTACAAAACTTGAAGATTTTAGGTGTGAAAACTCTACAACTATTGGACTTCAATCAAAAACACAACCAGATTTCAATTTACAACTCGTAAAAGTAGTGACTAAAGAAATTTATGTTGGAATGGACAAAGAAGTTGATTTATACAGAATATCATTAACTGATATGAAAATGTATTTAGATTCTTCTGGGACTTTAAGGGAATGCTTTGAAAAATTAGATAAATATTTCTTTATTTATTCGTTTAATAAATTCTCTGATTTTTATGAATGGTATGTTGATACATTGCGAAAGTAGCCTTGTTGCTAACATTATTATATGTGTAATATACAAACATAAATGCTTAAAAACAATTACTTAGACAAATATGTCTAACCAAAAACTTTTTCTTCCTTAATTATTTCCAACTTTTATTATTTTAATCTAATTTAATTCTGCGTTCCAAAAAATCTTGTTTCGTCTCCTGGTAGGGATAAATATCTTTCGTCTTTCTTATTCTCTTTCTTAGAAGATTTCTTTTGAGCAAATGGAAGAGCCATTGCATTTCTGTATCTATAATAATCACTCTTAGGTTTTATGGCTTTCATATCATAGAAATGCCTCATCCATGTAGAGCGTAATATTGCTCTTTCACTTCTTGTCATACCTTCATAAGCACCGCTTCTTACTTCTTCAAAATCTAATATATCTCTTGTTAAATCTCCTAAAGCTGATACGGCCATAAAAGGACTTTCTGCTTTCTGTAGAGCATTATCTAAGTTAAATGGTGCAAGACCACTACTAAATTCAGAGACAGTTCTAAAATATAGATAACTTGCTAAATGTAATCCCCAAGCATCTTTGTTCTCTTTGTCATCATCTGCATTAGCTACAGCAGCAGCTACAATTT
>JACJXT010000006.1 GCA_020636535.1 Chitinophagales bacterium | reverse complement strand
ACTTAAAATAATATGGTAATTGTAAGCGGATTTCAAAGAGATATTAAATACCAACGGTGCAATAAATGTATTGCAGATGCAACTATTCCAGGAATTTCCTTTAACAAAAATGGCACTTGTTCTCTTTGCGAATTTCATGATAAACTTTGTAAAATTTATCCAGAAAATGAAACTAGTTTGAATCTATTACATACCAAAATTGAAAAAATAAAACAAGAAGGGAAAAATAAAAAGTACGATTGTGTTATTGGGATAAGTGGCGGTAGAGATAGTATTTATTTATTATACATTGCTGTAAAAGAATATGGGCTTCGACCTTTAGCTGTACATTTTAATGATGGTTTTGACAATCCAACTGCTGGAGAAAATATGCTAAATGCTACAAGAAAGCTGGGTGTAGAACTACGAACAATTACCTCAGATTTTAGAGAATGTAAAGACCTAAAAATAGTAGATTTAAAAGCATCTACTCCCCTATTAAACAATGGAACAGATGTTGGTATTGGTGCTGCTCTATTTAGTGTTGCATATAAAGAAAATATAAAAACAATTTTATATGGGCAAAGCTTCAGAACTGAAGGAATACGCCCAATTGCTTGGGCATATTTTGATGGAGATCATTTAAGGGCCATTCATAAAAAATTTGGCACATATCCTTTAAAAAAATGGGAGCCTCATAATGCTGGTTATAATCTTGGAATTAAAGAAATGTTTTATTATTCTATTATTCATCGAATTAAAACTTTCGCTCCATTTTATTATTATCCTTACGATAGAAAAACTGCTGAAAAAATCATTTCAGAGGAATTAGACTGGGTATATCCAGGAGCACATTATTTTGATGATTTATATTGGAGTTTAATAACGATGGTCCATCGAAAGAAATTCAATATAGATTTTAGATTAATAGCCTATTCTGCATTAATTAGAAGCGGACAAATGGATAGAGATTATGCATTAAAAGCTGTTCAAGAAAAATATATTATGGAAGATGATAAAGTAATCGACCTTTGTATAAAAAGATTAGGAATAACTCGAACTGAATTTGAACAATACATGCAACTTCCACCACAAAACTTTTGGGATTATCCTAATAGTTATTCAATAATGAAACTATTCAAATATCCGATTTGGATTGCTTGCAAATTAGGTATATTTACAAAAGTTGTATATCAGAAATATTTTGGATTACCTTTTAAATAAAACAAAATGACTGCTAGAATAGCAATGGCTCAATTATTAGTAGAAGGTGGAGAACCAGAACGAAATTTAGAAAGAGCTCAAAAGTTAATTGAAAAGGCAGCTACTCAGAATGCAGAAATTGTTTTATTGCCAGAAACAATGGATTTAGCATGGACACATCCTTCTGCATTTCAAGAAGCAGAGCATATTCCAGGTAAACGTAGTAACTTTTTTTCTGCTCTTGCAAAGAAACATAATATCTTTATATGTGTTGGACTCACTGAATCTGAAAACACCTATCGATATAATACTGCAATTCTAATTAATAATGAAGGAAATATTATCCATAAACACAGAAAAATAAATTTATTGGAAGTTGAATTTCCATATTATGATCCTGGAAATAGTTTGAGTGTTATTGATACTAAATTTGGAAAAATTGGCATTAATATTTGTGCTGACAATTATTATGATTCCATACATTTAGCACGTTCATTAGCACACATGAATGCTCAAATTATCTTATCTCCTTCATCATGGACTGTTGAACATTATATTACTGAAGAAACAAATCCTTATCATGAAAAATGGATTAAACCTTTAACAACAATAGCCAAACAATATGAAATTCCATTTATTTCTACAACTAGTGTTGGATATATAGTTGGTGGTCCGTACGAAGGAAAAAAAATGATAGGCTGTTCATTAGCTGTTGATAAACAAGGAAACTATATTCAAGGTGAGTTTAATGAATTTGCAAGTGACTTAAAAATTATTGATATTGAACTTGGCGATAATAAATATAAAGGCGTTCAATATGGCAAAAGAATATCAACTTTTACATAACAAATTCAATTAATTTTAATACTATTTTACATTACTACAAATAGCAAAACAATGTATATACTCGGAATAAATGGTGGATTTAGACAAGGCTATCAAGATGTAAGTGCTGTATTGATTAAAGATGGCGAAGTCATTGCTGCAGTTGAAGAAGAGCGATTAACTAGAGTAAAATTTTCTGCTGGAAAATTACCCTACTTATCCATAATTGAAGTACTAAAAATTGCTAATATTAGTATTCAAGATGTAAGCATTGCTGCATTTCACGGAAGTACTTGGCAACCTGATTTTTGCTTTAAAATCAAACAATATTTTGAACAACATTTTGGTTATGCACCTCTAGTAAAACTATATCATCACCATGATTGCCATACGGCAAGCACTTTATATGCGTCCAACTTTACGAATGCTCTAATTTTTAGTTATGATGGTTCCGGTGATGGTATTTCATTTCTAGTTTCCGTCTGGAATAATAATATTTTAGAAACTATATATAGAGTTGAAAGACCAAATAGTTTGGGAATATACTATTCATTAATTACGCAATATTGTGGATTTACAAGAGATAGCGATGAATACAAATTAATGGGATTATCAAGTTATGGTAACAGAAATGCTTTTGATTTTTCTTTTTTGTTAAATGTGCAAAATGGAGAAATAAAATTAAATCAGGAATATTTAATTAAAATACTACCTAATCAACCTTCTGCCCATAGAGATGAGATGTTATTTAATGAACTATTTGAAGAAAAATTGGGTAAAAAAAGAAGAATTCCTAAATCTAATTTTGATAATTTTTACAAAGACATTGCAGCTTCAGCACAACAACATTTTGAAGACTGTTTATATAAAATGATAGCGTATTATGCAAAGAAAACCAATATAAGTAATGTGTGTTTATCAGGTGGAAGTGCATTAAATTGCGTTGCCAACCAAAAAATTATGAATTCAGATTTTATTGATGATGTATATATTCAACCCGCTTCTTCAGATGCCGGAATTTCTTTAGGTGCTGCATGGTTGGCTTGTATAGATAATAATATAAAACCAATTGCACCCCAAAATACTTATTTAGGGACCAGATACAGTAATAATGAAATTGAATTTATATTAAAATCTTGCAAAATAAATTATACTACACTAGAAAATCCATCAAGTATTGCAGCAAAATTAATTGCAGAAAATAAAGTAATTGCTTGGTTTCAAGGTTCTATGGAATTTGGACCGAGAGCATTGGGCAATAGAAGTATTCTAGCGAACCCTTGCCATCCTACAATGCAAAAGATTGTCAATGAAAGAATTAAGTTAAGAGAAAGTTTTCGTCCTTTTTGTCCAAGTGTATTAGAAGAAGATATTGAACAATATTTTATTGGCAAGAAAAAACATTCACCTTATATGACGATAACATATCAAGCTAATGAATATGCTCAAAAACATATTAAAAGTGCATTGCATATAGACAATACAGCAAGAATACAAACCGTTACGCATATACAAAATGAAAGATTTTACTTACTTTTACTTGAACTAAAAAAACTAACTGGACATGGCGTTGTATTAAACACAAGTTTTAATTTAGCACATGAACCAATTGTATGTACACCACGTGATGCCTTAGCTACTTTCTTTAGTTCTGGGTTAGATGCTTTAGTAATAGGAAATTTTTTAATAGAAAAATGAAAAAAAAAATAATTTATGCAATATTAATTATAGCAATATTAATTACATACACTTATATTACTATTTCATTACCCGCACTTAAAAATTTTATTGATGATGGTGATATATTTAGTTCTGTCGCTAATGGCATATGGGTTGGTATTTCCAAAGAAGAAATAAACCAAGGAAGAATGGACTTCTTAATAGGAATAGAATTCTATTTATTAAATTTATTTACAGACATAACCAATATAAATAATATAAAAATATATTTATTATCATTTTTCTTTATACTACTCATTACGATATTCTTTCTTACATACAAACACCTAAAAACATATAAATTATTAACACTAACAACATTAGTATTAATAATATTATCTAGCCCTTTTTTATTAATCTTCAATAAGTTTTTAATGTCAGAAAGGTATATTCTACTATTTAATATAGCACTCATTGCTCTAATAATCTCTTTCTTAAAAAAAACAACTTATTTAAAAATATTACTAATAACAATAATAATAAATATAAATATATACTTAAAAGAAGTATATATAATTCAAATCATAATTATTGCACCTTATTTTTATTTTTTATTTAAAAAAAAGGGGGAAATAAAATTTCTAAAAATATCGATATTTTTATTTACGTCATGCATTATATTTATTGCTCTATACGTATTTATTAGCATTCCTAACACCATTGATAAATA
>JACJXT010000005.1 GCA_020636535.1 Chitinophagales bacterium | reverse complement strand
TACGCCCAACATTATATTGGCAAAAGCAGGGCTGATATGCTAAAACCAACAGAAGTACACTTATTAAACTTTTGTGCTGACATCGACAGTAGTACTTCTAATCCCTGCCTTCGTATATGCTCAACGTTAAACGAAATTTGCTTTAACAACTTCCGTATCATCGGAAAGTTTTTTAGCAACAGTTCCATTTGCATCTATACCCATCCCATAACATCCAAATCGGCACAACATTACATCTTCATAAATAAAAAACTTTCCTTGCTCAATATCTCCGAAACAGCAAACTTCATTTAACAAAGTATTGCCGCTATTGGCGGTTTCGTTTTTCAATTCATCTTTTTTGCTCATATCAAGTTTTATTTTTCAATTTAACATTTGTGGTTTAAATCGCCAACGGACACAAAGCCCGAAAACGTTAGCATCAATGCCAGCGGACACGCTTACGGCTTGCTTCAAACCTTTTAATAAGTTCACTGAACAAAACGTCTGGGTCGTGTTTAAAATCTATTGGCACACGCAAAGACCAAGCCTTGCCACCACTCTCACATAATTTAGAAATCCATTCCGAACATTTTGCTACCAATTCAGTGTCTGACAAAGGCACTTCTGGTAACAAACAGTTTTGTGCAATTTGGGCTGAATTGCTAACCTGAACTTTATCTTCCATTTTGAACTTAGTTTTTAAATTGAACATTTGTACTTTCTATCCCCAAACTGCACAAAGCTGTCGGGACGTTAGCGGCTATTTTGCGACAACTCCGCAACCTTAGCTTTTACCGTTGACTTTATTACATCTATCCATTCGACACGGACACGGAAAGCAATAGTTTTGGTTTGATAGTTTGCTTTCTTACGCCCCGAGCCAACACGTTTACCGCCTTTACTTTTCTGTTTCTTCAATGATTTGTTTTGCATATCCTATTTGTTGAGCCCAAATTTCACTAACAAGATGCTGTTTTGTTCTGTCGCACAAAGTTGTTAATTTGAGGATTGCAATTCTTAATTTAGCGTTTTTATCCTGCAACTTAATAATCATTTTAGTTGCTTTTTTGTGTGAATCTTCCATTATACAAATAGTTTGTATCCATTAAGGATTGTGAATCTTCTATTTCATCAATTTGTTGGATTAAATCCATTTTTCTTTGTGCCAAAATATCCCATTTACGAGATTTTTTAGCGTGCCTTTGCGTTTGCCATCCATCTTGCATAACCGAAGTTCTGCAAGTGGATAGTTCACTTTCTATTTTAAGCAACCTTAATTTCAGCTGCTGTAACTTCGTATTGTCCATCGTTTAATAATTCGTTTATGTTGTCAGTTTTTACAGTTCTAATAAGTTCACCTGCTTTGTAAATTCCTTGATTTTTAGCAGAACGGATTTCGTAAACCTTTGCTTTTTTCTCTGATTTGAAAATTATTGTTTTCATTTTATTGCTGTTTTATTGATACAAATATACAACCTATTTTTATAACTGCAAACTTTTTTCAAAGTATTTTTGATTTTTTTTAAATATTTTCTAACTTATTGAAAATCAACACAAAAAGCAAGGCGAACGCATAACAAAGTATTGAAAAAAGAACGGTTTTTGTAAGTTTGTATGAATATTTTTAATATGTTTGACATTGTTTATTCGTATCAATTTTAGTGGTATAAGTCCGCTTAATTCCAAACATAATTCTAAATTTTTCTTCTACTTTAAATACCATTGTTCTTTTCTTTTTTTTCTGTATCCTAATTTGTAAAGCATTTTTTCAGCTGTTGCATTTAGCAACTTACCGTCTTTTAATTGTTTTTTGTAGCTCGATGCTAAAGCTGGAGAAATCAAACCCCTATACCAGTTTCTTTCTTTACTTATTATCATTAATATTTCCGTTGCTGTTCCCTCTATCATATTATAATTTTTATAAATATACGCATATTTGCTCTTTAAATTGTGTTTTGATTGATATTTTATTAATAAGGAGTTTTTATTTTTTTAATTAAATTTTCTCTTTCCATTTTCTCTCTAACTGCAATTCTTACAAACTCTGATTTTTTAGGTAGTTGTTTTAAAATATCAGCTACCTCTTTGTCAAATCTAAATCTTAATATTTCTGTTAGTTTTCTCATTTGTCCTACATTTATTCGCCAATCTGAGAGTTATATGCAAGGCTAAGTTCCTGCATTTAATCAACATTTTTGGTTAAATCCGTAAAAGAAAAAAGCCCACGCTCTTTTGCCTTTTCAAGGCAATTGGGGTTTATATCGCAGCCTATAAAGTTACGTTTCAAATCTTTACAAACTTCTGCTGTTGTAAAACTACCACTATAAAAGTCTGCAACTAAATCTCCTTCGTTACTACTTGCTTTTATAATTCTTTCAATTAGTTTTTTAGGCTTCATTGTATCGTATGGGCTTTGTTTCCTTTCATTGCTACTTGGTGGTAAAAATGGTATGTCGCACCAAACATCATTTTGCGGAACACCTTTTTCACAAAAAGGAACTTCAATTCTATTACCTTTTTCAACTCTTGTAAGTTTATTTTCTCTTCGTTTTTTAGTATTTTCTGTATGTTGCTTATATTCAATGTTAAATAAAAACTCGATTGTTTTTGAGTATCTTAAAATACAATCGTGTAATTTTTGAAAATCTTTACTTGTAGCAGTCCACCTGTTGTAGTGCCAAATAATATTATTCCTAAAATTATCACATCCAAATATATCATCCATAATGCAACGCATCCAATGGACTATTTTTTCGTCCATTTGTAAGTAAATACTACCTGTTGATTTTAGTATTCGGTGCATTTCTTTTATTCTTGGTATGTAGTGGTTTTCAATTTCACTTCTAATTGGTTTTAAATCTTGGTAGTCTGCAAACTTTCTGCCTGTTCCGTAAAGTATATCACAGTAAATTAAGTCTATTGTATTATCTTTAATTTCTGCCATCAATTCTAAATTGTCGCATATTCTAAGGTCTAAAAAACCCTCCCCATTTTTTTCTTTTACTATCATTCGCTCATTTAATTAAGTTTCTACTAATTTGTCCGCCCAGCATATAACACGTTGTATATGTCAGTTTTGCCAATTAAGCCATACCATGTCCTAAAAACATTAATCCTTTTTTTAGCTTTTCTTTAGCATTACATCTTTCTAAATAATCTAATTCATCTTTTTCAGTTGCGGTTTTAATTTGATATTTTAATAAACTTGTAGCATAACTTATCATGCTTTCTTTTTCATCTTCAGAACAAGCATCTGCACAATCTACATCTAAAGCAAATCCTAAAAGTCTTAAAGCAAAAGTTTTATCTTTTACTATTCTGTTTTCTTTAATTGGGTTTTCCATATTGTGTGAATTTAAAAACTGCCACTAACATAGAACTCGTTTCCTCTTATGTCTTTTATAAAATATAATGTTTTCATATCGTTTAAATAAACGGCCAACATTCTATGCCGTAACATTTGATTAAACATTTTTTAATTATTTTCCTAAAGTTATTTTTATTGAAGCTGTTGATGTTTTTTGCACTGGCGAAATTAACTCTCCTGTACTTTCATCTACAAAAGATTTTCCAATTTTAGTAGCCATTTTTATTTGCTCCTCAATAGCCTTTAATTCAGTTTCCAAAGGCTCGATTTGTGCTTTAATACTTTGCCAACTCTCTGACTGCGAGTAATCGTATTTAACGCCTGTTTCAGCGAGTTCAATTTTAGCACCAAATAAACTTTCATTGCTACTTAAACTTTGAACTGCTAAATCTTTTACTTGCTTTTTTGCTTGTTCAAGTACTTTTGTAAGAAATTCTATTTTAACCAAAAATTCTAAAGGATTAACAAAACCACTCGCTACTCCATCTGTAAGTTCATTAGCAAGGATATCTATATTAGCCTTAACTGGCATTGTCGTTTCTATTTTTTTTATTATTTCCATAATTCATTTATTTTTTGTTCCACTTCTTTTGACAAATTATAATATTTTTTTATTTCGTCAATAGTGGTTATTTTTTTCTCATTTATCGCAGTAATGACATTTAACCATTCTTTAGTATCACTTCCATTGCTATAGGTTATATTTAGCCATTTTTTAGGTTGTTGCTGTGGTGCTGGAGCTGTATTACCCAATCCTTTAAATACATCGATTCCTATTTCAAGATACGAGCCTATTTTTGTTAGGGCATCAGTTGTCGCACCCTTATAAGCATCGCCTAAATCGAAGTTTTTAGAATTTTCCCCTCCATTATCATTACCACCGTAACATTCAAAGTAAATACCATATTCAGGTATCGAAAATTCTACCTTTACAACGACCATAGACTTATCTGTCGTTGTTACGTGATTAACTTTTATCTGCCAACTTCCAACGCCAAACACATCATTCAGTCGTTCAGTTACATAAATAGCTTTAATTGAACTTAAAAAAGTTTTTGTTGGGTGCTTAGTTACCGCCCCTACTGGTAGTGGCATTCTTAGTGCCTCTCGCATTTCTTTTGTTACCTTTTCCATTGATTAATTTTTTTGTAAAATTAGTTATTTAGTTTTGAATTATCAAGTACTTTTTTAATCCTTAATAATTATTTAATATACTTATCAAAATTAACATAGCAAGTAAAGCCTATTTTATTTAGCATTTCTAATCGTATTTTTTGCAATTCAGATAGTCTGTCCCACGTTTCCTTACTTTCTATAAATATTACTTCATTCGGCTTTAGTGCAATATAATCAGGCAGTCCGATTGGTGTTACTCTAATTAAATTAATAACAAAATAGCCTTTGTCTTTCCAA
>JACJXT010000004.1 GCA_020636535.1 Chitinophagales bacterium | reverse complement strand
GCACAATTTGAAAGGTTTTAGGGGTGTATCAATGCTTCATTTTTCTTTAAGTATAATTGTATTCTAAAGCCTACTTTTTAGAACTTTTGCAAACCAACTTTTTAAATGTGGAGGTTTATTAATGATATTAGTTTCAATCTATGGGACACGCTTACCATCAACAATAGTTATAACTACTTCATCAGGTATGATATCCACTCCCTCCACTTCCTCCACTTTTGGCGGTAGGACGTGTTTTAACATCTTATCTATGAAAAGTAACTTTTCTTTAGGCTCTAACTTATCAAAGTCATCTTGTATTTTATCTAAGTTCTTACTAAGAAATTCATTTATAATTTCTCTTAATTCCCTTGTAGTCTTGTTTACTGCTCCTTTGGGTTTCCCTTTTGGGTTACCACTTACATTCTTTTCAAATGGCATATCTTATTGTATTTTATTGTATTTATCAATAGGTTCTAATTTTTACCAACTCTGAATAATGATATTTTCATTTTTCTTTAGGTTGTATGGTTGTAGGTTGTAATCTTGTTAAACATCTATAAACATTGACTTTAATACCTAATAAGGGTACAACCTATATTTATTTTTACATTTTTTATTGGTTGTAGGGTGTTTTTTCTCAAACGCCTATCATTATTGTATTTAGCTTGGCTACAACCTACAACCGATACTTATCTCAAAATTTTATTTACATACTGTTGGCTTACTTTTAATACTTTTGCTATTTCGTTTTGACTTGCTCCAATAGAATTAAGATATTTAATTACATCTTTCTTATCTACATCAGTACTTCTATTTTTTTTAAATATTTTATGATACACTTTTAAGGCTGTTGCTCTAAAATATTCAGTTAATTCAATTGCTGTTCGCATAGTTATAGAACTTATTTCTGTTGATGTATCTTGTTCACGAACTAAATGCATACCGTGTACTACAATAGCAAGTCTTAAACTAATTACATCTAATTTACCATACACTCCTTTTAAATATCCTGTTGGTTCATTATTAGTTCTTTCTGCATTATCATTATACCAATTAGCATAAACTATTTCTGCTTCATCACTTAGCTTTAAATTGATTATCTCTGGAATATTAGCAAGTATATCTAAATAGTTATGATAGTTCGTTAAAGTATCTATATTTAGGGTTTTATTGCTGTATGGCTGTTTATCTGCTAAGTCAGGATAAGCAAATATAAATCTACTTAAAAATCCATTTTCTGCTCTATTATCTTTTGCTAAATCTTGTAATATATCAGGTTGTATTCCTCCACCAACATAAATACAAGGCTTATGGATAAAGATAGGGTCTTTATCACCTGCTCTATTTATCTGCATAGGTTGGCGGTAATATGTAGATAGTATTGTACTTTGTTCGCCACTTTTATTATAACGTCCGAAATCGTCCACCCACCCTTTTAATTCATCTCGGTAAATACTTAGTCCTCTATCATTTTTTGTATGTACATTATAAAGTGCTTCGGGTGTATAGTCATTAAGTAAATATTGAAAGTAGGTAGGTGGAATTAAAGAGGTATCACGCTCTTTTTTTGGTTTCTCCATTTCAGCATCAAATAAACTTTTTTGTATTTTATATTCGTAAAATGCTTCTTTATCTTTATTTATGAAATAACTTAGGCAAGTCTTCATCGGTTCGGTCTTACCACTTGAAACATTACCAACTATCGCCACCCATAGTATAGGAATATTATCATATTTAGTTTTTAACTCTAATTTATTACCTATTGCTAATGCTGTTGAAAATAATACACTTGCTGTAATATAATCACGTGGTACATTGTAAACATCTACATATTCATTTATAAAACTTTGCAAGTATTCAGGTAAGCCATTTATCGGTAATTGTGGTGTTTTTGCTTTAGGCTTTACTTCAGTTTCATTATCTGCGAAATCATAAGGTTTGCTAATCTCAAAACTTGCTGTATTATGCCAGTCGGTTCTTTTGTAAATACCTTTTACAATATTTAGTAAATCACTTTGTTTGCAATCATTTTGGCAAAAACTTAAAATATCATTTTCAGCATAGTATTGAGGTATGCCATAGCGGTTGTATGCACCTGCTAACTTTGTTAAATATCCATGTCGGTTGCCATTAACATAACTTTCTTTTTTATTGAGCCACTTTTTAAGATTATCAGCAATAACATCATAGTCGGTTATTGGTTCTCTCACGACTTCAATAGGCGGTACTTGTTCAACTTCGCTGTAAAATGTATCAATGAAAGATATATCTATTATTGGAGCATCTACATTTAGATATGCTTCATTATCGTAACATAAAAAACAAGCTCTTGAAACATCTTTACATTTGTCATCAATGGTTAAACTCATTTGCTCCTTAAAGAACTTCTCAAAGGCTTTAAAATACTCGATATGCTTTGCTTCGTCAATGTTTATCTTATACACTAATTTAATACCAATACCACTTGGACTAACAAACATTAAAGCTGGTGGTAACAATTCTAATATTTTACTTTTAGTATCTGCTACATTGTTAAGATTATCTAAGTCAATGCAAAATAAATTAGAGTGATATACCAGTCCATCGTTGGCACGTTTTGAGAAAATACCACTAAATGTAATATAATCGAGTTTAGTTGCTTTAAATTCATTCTGTTGCTGTTTATCGGTTATTTGCCTTAGTTCGTTTGTAATAGCCTTGTATTTATTGCTTGTAATGACTGTATGCACATCTTCCAATGTAACATTTTTAAATGGATAGATATTTTTTATAGGTGCGTGATAAACTGAAAATTTATTTAGTGTTTCCATGATTAGAATAAGGTTAGTTGGTTAATAATGTGTTTTGGTTTTAGTTCGAGATTTGTAGTAATATACCATGCACGAAAACCTGTTTTTCTACAATGTTTTTTCTCCACTTCCCATAACCTCCCTGCTTTTTCTAAATCACGTTTATAACGAGTAATATTTTTCTGTACTACTCCAGTAGCATCAGCTACCATTGAAGCTGTTGCAACGTGTTGCTGTAAATACTCAAAAATGATTTTTATTTGCGTTTGAAAATGCTTATCTTTGCCTTGTCTTTTATGCAAGGGGTTGTTTCTGTTATTTTCCATAGTGCAACCCTTTTTTATTGTTAGGCAAATACTTTTCTGCTTCCTGCTCAATTTCAGCGTTTGACTTTTTACGACCAACTTTTATGTACTCCAGTATTTCAGTACTTGAAAAATAAAGGCGTTTTCCTCGCTTCATTACAGGTAGTTCTCCTTTTGATACCTTGCTGTACATTGTGGGTACTTTAAGGCTTAAAAGTTCTGCAGTTTCCTGAATAGTTAAAAGCCGTTCTGTTGGCTTTGGTATGGGTTGTTCCTGCTTTTCAATTATCAGGCGTTTCAATTCGCTAACTTCTTTTGTTAGCATTGTTACCGCTTCGGGTAATTTCTCAAATGTTAATGTTTCCATTGCAAAAAAATTTATGTTGCAATGTTAAGTGTGGTATTTACGGGTAAAAAGGTGGTATTTACGGGTTTCTTTATTTCTTTTGTTTTTTTACCTTGTTAATGCCTTGTATAAATCCTCTTTAGTTTCTTTTTCAAAGTGGTTTAAAATCCTAATGAGTTGAAAATATTTTGTATCGGTACTTAAATTATTTTCATTACTCAATTCTTTATGTATTTCGCCTAATGCTTTTGCAACTTTTGTTTTGCAAGTTCTTTTTAGTTGTATTGTTATTTCGGGTAATGCATAGGGTTTGTATTCAAAAAAGTTAGTTAGTAAATCAGCAAATAAATTAAAATCCTCTTCGGATACAAAAGCATATTTCCAACCTTGTTTATCAATATTATCAAAGGTTTCAAAAATTACTTTCTTTGTCCTGCTTTCGTTTATATTTATCGGTTGAATGTGCTGTATATCTTTAATACGTTTTTCAAACTTTGAAACCCTTACTTTAAACAATCGGTACAAATCAATATTTTTTAATGTTTCTCTTTGTTTTTTACAAAAATCAATTTGTTCTTTAAGGAAATCTATTTCGGTACAATCATTTTCTTTAATATAAATATCTAAGTCCCTTTTATAATCTTTACCAAAGTTTGTAAAATCTCTAACTTTTATGTAAATGTGTGGAGGTAAAAAATGTAAAGCAATTTTTCTTAATTCTGTTGCTTCATTCTCTATATCTAATAATAGATTATCATACTTACCACTTTTAAAAATCTCTTTTTGTGTTTTTGCATTATAACAAATATCAGGTAATTGTCGCCTTTTGATAGGCATAAGAATATTAGCAAAAACAAAAGAAATATTTATTTCTTTTAATTCTTTATCTGTGTAGTTTTCTCTATCTGCAATATTTCGTATTTCGCTTATTGCATCAAAATCTTTATTTATAAAGTTGCTCCAAAAGTTTTTTATTAATTTTTCGTTTGTTGTCATTGTCTTTTATGTGGTTTTATTTATAAAGAAATTAAAAGTTTTGTTGCTATGTTCTCGCTTTTTATCGTCATCAAAACCTTTAAAGTAGTTTATAGTTGTTTTTATATCAGTATGTCCTAATGCTTCCCCTATAAATTCCATACTTGCACCGTTACGAATTGATATAGTAGCGTATGAATGTCTTGCATAGTATGTACTTATTTGTTCATTAATTCCTAAATTTTGAGCATATTTTAAAAAATGCTGTGTTACATATCTTATAAATGCATTTTTGCGTTTTAGTTGTAGTATTGCAGTCTGTGAATGGTTTAGAATATTAAATACAAAATCATTTTGGTTTCCTTTTATATTTCCGTACTTATCAATTACTTTTTTTGTATAGTCATTCAAATATACAATGATAGATTTTTGTTCTTTAGTTGTTTTTTCAGTTTTTGCACGAACAAATGTTATTTTGTCGCCCTCCACATTTTTACATTTTAAATTCAAAATATCCTTAATATTCATACCATTGCAAAAAAAAGAAAAAAACCAAAAGTCTTTAGCTTTTTCCTGTTCAGGCGTGGAGGGTGTACCCTCAAATAGTATTCTAAGTTGTTCGGCTGTAAGCGACTTTTTTATATTCTTAGGTGTTTTTATTTGATATTTTTTATCTCCAAACGGATAAATATCTTTTGAAATAACATTGTCATCAATAGCATTATTAAAAACTGCCCTCAAACATCGTGTGTACATTGATACAGTCGTAATACTCTTATTTTCATCATTGATACAAAACTTTTCAAAATTCTCTAAATATTCCTTTGTTACTTGCCTAAAATCTATATTTTCAGCCTTATGAAATCTTAATAAACAATTTAATGCGTTTTTGTAATTAAATGCGGTACTTATACTTTCTTTCTTTAGATATTTATCTATTATCTTATCAAAATAATAGTTAATATTTAATTTAGTCCCTGTACTGCCATACATCAAACGTTCAAAGTCATCAAAGTTGAATACAGTTAATTTATTTGCGACTTCGTTTGCTTTATTTTCTAATGCTTGTAACTGTAATCTAATTTGCTTGTCTTCGTTTCTTGGCTTTAATGTTTGCCAAATATCTTTAAATTCTTTTTCTGTGAATGAAAATATAGTATTGTATAATTTTTTCTTTTTCTGAAAGGTATCAAACACGTATAGTTTTATAGAATACGTTCCGTCATCTTTTATACGTCTTTTATCGTGATAGAATGAAATTCTAAAATTTGGCTTTTCCATTTTGTCTTTTATTGTGCAAATATAACCATTTGCACAATATTTGCACAATTTTCCAATAAATAAACCAATAATAAAGATAAGTAAACTTATAATTATTATTCAAAAATGCCTATATTTACTGCATTTTTATAAGTATATCAAAATAAACAGATATAATAAAATATACTTACCCTATGTCTTCTAAGCAGTTGGTCGCACGTTCGAATCGTGCCGCGATCACTTGATAATTAAGGCGTTATAATGTTTTTTCATTGTAACGCTTTTTTATTTGCACAATATTT
>JACJXT010000003.1 GCA_020636535.1 Chitinophagales bacterium | reverse complement strand
CAAATTATGAAGCAAAACTAGCAGAAATTTGCAGTCGCTTACCTGATGAAATGGAAGCGGTATTGCAAGAACTAACCGAATGGCCTTCTATATTTTTCGGTATTGAAATGCTTTTAAAAGATTGGGGAAATGGCGGCAACAGAATCATATTTCCAGAAGCAATCAATGAAAATGGCTTCACAATTCCAACAAATGGATTGATTTGGATGGGTAGCAAAGAAAGTATGTTGCAACAAATAAAATTAAAATTAGATGCAAATTATAAATCTATCAAATTAAAAATTGGAGCTATCGATTTTGATACAGAACTAGAATTATTACAATACATCAGAAAACAATTTTCGGTTGATGAAGTAGAAATTCGATTAGATGCAAATGGTGCATTTATCTACCAAGAAGCTAAAGAAAAAATAAAACAACTGTCCGATTTTGGAATTAGTTATATTGAACAACCTATCAATACTGGGCAATGGCAAGATATGGCTGCTTTATGCAATAATTCACCTATAAAAATTGCATTAGATGAAGAACTTATCGGAATACAAAATTCAAGTAAAAGAAAGGCATTAATTGACACGATTCAACCACAAATTTTAATTTTAAAACATGCACTTATTGGCGGATTTTATGCTGCCGATGAATGGAAAAAATTAATTGAAAACAATGGTGGTACTTGGGTTATCACTTCCGCTTTAGAAAGTAATATTGGGCTTAATGCCATCGCACAATACACAGCTTTAAAATGCTCGGATTACGCTCAAGGATTAGGAACTGGACAATTATTTACGAATAATTTCCCAGCTCCTTATAGTATTGATGCCAATGGATTACATTACCATAAAAACCAAAAATGGGATTTATCTGCACTAATATGAATCATTTAGAATACAAGCAATTGACAATAAATGGGCATCGCTTAGTAGATGAAGAAATTATAGAATTTTGCAAGAAAAGTAATATCGAAAATATTAATAAAATTGGCGATTTTATGGTTGAATGGTTTTCTCCAAAAACAACAATAGAAGTTCAAACTAGCGGTTCTACAAGCTTACCCAAAACAATTACTGTCTCCAAACAACAAATGTTGCAAAGTGCAAAAGCAACAGCCCATTTTTTTAATTTCAAAGAAAATCAAACTGCTTTATTGTGCTTACCAATGAATTACATCGCTGGTAAAATGATGTTGGTTCGTGCTTTATATAGTCAATTGAATTTAATATGTATTGAACCAAATAGCCAACCTTTAAATCATTTTATAGCCAATACTATAATAGATTTTGTACCGCTCACACCTATGCAATTAAAAGGCACAAAACAGACCTCAAATATCAAAACAATTTTATTAGGTGGTGGTCCTGTTAGTGCTGAATTAGAACAAGCTTGCCAAACTTTATCTGCTGAAATTTATCATGGTTATGGTATGACAGAAACTCTAAGTCATGTAGCATTAAGAAAAATTAATGGGTCAAAACCATCCTTGGCTTATCAAGCTCTTCCAGGTGTGCTTTGTAGCATAGACAATCGGCAGTGTTTACAATTAGAAGTTCCCTTTTTAACTGAAAAAATTTATACTAATGATATTGTCGATTTGATAAACGAAACTACTTTTATTTGGAAAGGAAGATTGGATAATATAATCAATAGTGGTGGTATAAAATTATTTCCAGAAACGATTGAAACTAAACTATCCGATTATATCAAAACTGCTTATTTTATTGCAGGTTTACCAGATGATACACTTGGAGAGAAACTTTGTCTATTGATTGAAGATGAAAAATATACTAGCGAAAAACTTCATCATTTAGAACAATATTTGGAACAATATTTAGAAAAATATGAACGACCCAAAACTATATTTTTCCTTCCAAAATTTATTAGAACTGAATCTGAAAAAGTTCAAAGAAGCAAAACAATAGAGCTATTGAATAGCATCTAATTTTTGTATAAACGAATCCACTGTATATGCTTCTTCAATAGAAAAATTACCAATTTTTTCTCTCCTCAAACTTGCTAAATAGGCAACATTGTTAAGCCTTTTACCAAAATCATTAGCAATACTACGAATATAAGTACCTTTACTACATTCGATATAAAAATAGATATAAGGCAATTCTATTTTTGTAATTTTAAATTGATAAATTTGAATGACTTTAGATTTGATTTCAG
The DNA here is from genome assembly GCA_020636535.1 of Chitinophagales bacterium. Classification (NCBI taxonomy): domain Bacteria; kingdom Pseudomonadati; phylum Bacteroidota; class Chitinophagia; order Chitinophagales; species Chitinophagales bacterium. The sequence goes on along the minus strand of JACJXT010000003.1, from coordinate 4,336 downwards.
GATTTAAGCCAATTCTGGCTAGTTCATAAGCTCTAACACCATCTATCTTAACAGCAGAATGGATAGGTGGAAATTGTTGTTGTTCTCCTAAAAAACTTTCCGCAGTCTTATGAATTTCTTGTTCTGTAATATGCTCAATACTTTGAAAATTGATAGCTGGTTTTTCTGTATCGTAACTTTCTGTTTCAGCACCTAAATAAAAACTCCCGGTATAAACTTTATTTTGATTTTGAATACCTTCTATTTCTTTTGTTTTTTTTCCAGTACACACAATTAACAAACCACTTGCTCTTGGATCTAAAGTGCCTGCATGTCCAATTTTTATTTTTCCGTATTGATATTTAAGTTTAAATTTCAACTTATTTACCACATCAAAAGATGTCCAATCCAATGGCTTATCAATCAATATTATTTCTCCAGCTACAAAATCCAAATAAATAAATTTAGGTATTTATGAAAAATATTTTTTTAGTACTTGGATTACCACATCCACTTCCGATAGATGATTATATTTCGAAAAAGAAAAACGAATATTGATTCTATTGCTATTCGGTCGAATGGCATCAATCACATGCGAACCTGTTGAAGCTCCACTATTACAAGCACTACCACCACTCGCACAGATACCTTCAATATCTAAATTAAACAACAACATACTAGCGGCATCATTTTCTGGAAAAGATACATTTAAGACCGTAAATAAACTATTTTTGGAATGGCCATTAAATTGAATATCCTTAAAATTAGCTAATAGCTGTTCTTTAAAATAATCCTTAATAGATTGGATATATTGTCTATCTTTCTCCAAATGCTGATAAGCCAACTCAGCAGCTTTGCCCAAACCAACTATGCCATAAACATTTTCAGTTCCAGCTCGATAGCCACGCTCCTGCCCACCTCCATGTAAGAAAGAAGCCACTTTACTTTTTTTCTTTTGATACAAAAAGCCAATACCTTTTGGTCCATGAAATTTATGTGCTGAAGCAGAAAGAAAATCCACCTCGACTTTCTGAACATCTATAGGAAAATGTCCAAATGCCTGCACGGTATCAGAATGAAATAAAGCCTGATGTGTTTTACAAAGTTGGCTTACTTTTTCAAAATCTAAAAGATTACCAATTTCATTATTTGCATACATCAATGATACTAAAGTTTTATCCTGATTGTCTTTTAATAAACTTTCTAAATGTTCCAAATCCACCATACCATCGGATAATAATTGCACATACTCAATTTTTACTTGATGGAATTCCTTTAAATAATCTGCAATATGAATCACACAATGATGTTCTATTGGAGAAGTGATAATCCTTTTAACTTGATGATAAATAACTGCACCTTTTATTGCCATATTATTGGCTTCAGTACCACAAGATGTAAATACAATTTCAGAAGTTTGGGCATTTAAAATTTGTGCTATCGTTTTTCTTGCAGTCTCAATCGCAGCTCTAGTATCTCGCCCCAAACTATAAACAGATGATGGATTTCCATAATGCTCATTCAAAAAAGGCAACATTGCCTGTACAACTTCAGGTGCTATAGCAGTTGTCGCAGCATTATCAAAATAAATAGGACTTTTCAATGATTTTTTTTACAAAGATACCAATTTGTTTTCATTTTTATAAGAGATGTGCATGTAGTATTAAGTAGAAAGTATTGAGTAGTGAGAGATGAGAATCAAGATTTTTAGAGCCAAGAATCAAGACTTTGTTGTTGTAGTAAGTAGTGAGTAGTGAGTAGTAAGTAGAAAGTAGCAAGAAACTAATTATTTCATTAATCACTAACCCTCGCCTTTGTTGGTTTGCAACCAACAAACTTCTTATTTTTCATTGTGCAATTACTCATCTTCACTTGTTATTAAATATTAAATATTTTAATTTGATATTTATTTTTTTTAATTTTGTTGTTGGTTACAAACCAACAACGGCAAAGCAATTAAAATATTTTTAGAACTTGTTGTTACGACAACATCTCCAAAGCTTTTTAATATTTCAATATACTCATTTTGATTAATTTCACAATGACCAAATAAATCAATATCAATAGAATTTCTATGTCCAATTTGTAAAGCCAATGCTGTTCCACCCACTAAAAAATAATTTTCAAATAATGGCTCTCGCATTATGCTTTTTAGGAGTTCCATAAGTTTTGGAACAACTGTTTGTGTTTGTAACATCTAAACTCTGTTTTGTTGATATTAAAAATAGTAGATAAATAGGAAAGTGTAACAGCATCTAAAGTTCTTAAATTTAAAGCAACTTCCTTTATCGTTTCTAAACCATATATCTCTTTTAACAAATTCCAATCTTTCATTAAACCATGCTCTAATACCTTATGTATCAAATGAACTTTATGTTTTTGAAAATCAAAATTAGACAAATCTACATCCCAAAAAAGATGTGGTGAAAAATCATTAATAGATATTGTCTTCTTCATATTAACAAAGTTACCTTTTCTTTTCAAAATTGTAAAACTAATTTATCAATAAGAACATAATTGAGAATCAAGATTTTTAGAGCCAAGAATCAAGACTTTGTTGTAGTAGTAAGTAGTGAGTAGTGAGTAGTAAGAAATTCATTACTTCATCATTACATTATTTAATTATTTCATTATTTCATTAACCTTTGTGAACTCCGTGCAAAAACTTAGTGTACTTTGTGGTTAAAAAAATGAGTATTAAGTAGAAAGTATTAAGTATTGAGAGCCAAGATTTTTAGAGCCAAGAATCAAGACTTTGTTGTAGTAGTAAGTAGTGAGTAGTGAGTAGTGAGAAATTCATTACTACATTACTTTATTATTACATTACTTCATTAATTCATTATAAAAATCCTGCCAATCCCAAAATCCTATAAATCCTGATTCAGACAATTAATTTGAGTAGAAAGTTGTGAGTAGTGAGTAGTGAGAAATTAATTATTTCATTACTACATTAATCTTTGTGAACTCTGTGTAAAAACTTTGTGTACTTTGTGGTTAAAAAAATGAGTATTAAGTATTAAGTATTGAGAAATTCATGATTACATTACTTTATTATTACATTACTTCATTATTTAATTATTTCATTATAAAAATCCTGATTCAGACAAAAAAAACACCTACTTATAGGTTATCCACTATATTTACATTGTTATTCACAATATATGTGCATAATAATCAGTAGGGTGTACAAAAACATAATCTTAAAAAGTAGCGGAATTGTTTGTTTTAATGTAATTTTGAATATATTATAAAATACATTTATTATTCTTTATAATTTAGATTTATGAATATATTCTACACTGTTTTTGATATTCCCAAAACTCCAATAAATAGCAAACACAAGAACCTAGCCAACAAATGCACAACCATGCTGAAAAGTTGTGTAATGTATGTAGGCTTAGTTTTGTTTTTTTTTATAAGTGGCAATTCGTTTGGGCAAAGTTGTGGCACAATTACATGGACAGATAATAGTATTGGTTCTTTTCAAATTTGTGGTGGTGTTACTAAAGGTTTTAATGCAAATGGCGATTATTCTTATACTTCTATTATAACTAATCCACAATCTTTAACATTTGATAAAAAACGTAGTAGTAATACAACTGCTTGGAGTATGGATATTCAAATATCACCTGATGGTGGTGCTCTCAGCTGGACGACTATTACTACTATAACTAGTATTTCAAATACTTGTGAAACTGTGAATATAGACCTAAGTAGTTATACAGGTACTCGAAGAATTAGATTTATTGACACTCGTTCATCAGGTACACATGAACGAGCAATTAGTAATATTGTTATTAATTGTGCAACGTATACTGTTTCTTACAACGGCAATGGAAGCGATGGAGGTTCTGTTCCAAGTGATGCAAGTAGTCCTTATGCATACGGTTCTACCGTAACTGTATTAGGTGCAGGTACAATGACAAAATCAGGCAATACTTTTGCCGGATGGGATAGCGACAATGACGGTACTGCAAATTTTACAGGTTCAGGTAGCGAAACATTTACTATATCTGCGAATACTACTTTATACGCCCAGTGGACGCCTAGTGGTTGCACTACACAAACTATAAATCCTATTGCATCATCCGTTACTAAAACGTATGGGGATGTTGCTTATAGCGTTGCTACTACTGCTACTTCTAGTTTAACAGTTACCTACTCCAGCAGCAATACAAGTGTGGCTACAGTAGATGCAAGTGGTAACGTAACAATAGTAGGTGCTGGTACTGCTACCATTACTGCGGCTCAAGCTGGTAATAGTTCATACTGTGCTGCAACATCGCTTACACAGGCATTAACTGTAAATAAAAAAAACTTAACAATTACTGGGCTTACTGCCAACGATAAACTATAT
>JACJXT010000002.1 GCA_020636535.1 Chitinophagales bacterium | reverse complement strand
ATTTAGATATTCCAGCTCTTAACCAACAAGAGGGAACTTTTACCAATATTGATAAAAAAGTAATTCCAACAAATGCAGCTTTAGAATTTAAAGGATATACATTAAATGAAGTTGCAAATGAAGTGTTAGGAACAGATGTTGAATATACAATTGAGTATACAGTAAAACTTCCAATTCAAAAAGGTTATAAATCAGAACAATTTGATGATTTACCAAATAAATTTGGTAATGATCAAGTTGAATATAGAGGTTATGATTTACAATCATTTGAGGTTTCAATTCAAGATGATTTTAAACCAATAATTGATGAAAGAATAACATTACAAGATGATGAACTTATTATTTATAGAGCAAATCCAATAAATCAATTTAATGAATTTACAGCAATTGCCCATGAGTTTAAAGATAAACTTCAAGATGGTATCTTTTTCTCAAAATCTTTATTTGAAAAATTGGAGTTAAATGAAGGTGATAAGGTAAAAGTTATAGCAAATAATCAAGAGTTGATTTTATCAGCTTATATTGATATTCAAATAGAGGGAAATATTCCTTATATTTCAACATTTATGAAAAATAGTTCTTCAAATGCTTTATTTAATACATATAGATTTAATAAAGCAAAAGTAGTAAAGGCATAATATGGAATCAAGTATCATAATAGAAACTATTGTAAAAGTTATAGTTGTACTTGCTGTGTTTTCAGCACTCGCTGGATTTACAACTTATATTGAAAGAAAAGTTTTAGCATTTATGCAAAGAAGATTAGGACCTACAAATGTTGGACCTTATGGATTGTTACAAATTGCAGCTGATGGAATTAAACTTTTCACAAAAGAGGATATTATTCCTGCAAATGTAAATAGACCTATTTTTATGGTTGCACCAATTATAACAGCTGCAACAGCATTTATAGCAATGAGTGCCATTCCTTTTTTCCCTGAATTTGAAATGTTTGGATATACAGTAAAACCAATAATTAGTGATATTAATGTTGGGGTTTTATTTGTAATGTCTGTTGGAGCAGTTGGTCTTTATGGACCACTTTTAGCTGGTATGAGTAGTGCTAATAAATGGGCATTACTTGGAGGGGCTAGAACTGCAATTCAGCTTTTATCTTATGAAGTTGTATCAGGACTTGCTCTTTTAGCTCCACTTATGATGATAGGAAGTCTTTCTTTAATTGATATAAATAATTATCAAGCAGGTGGAGTTTCAAACTGGATAATTTGGTCTCAACCAGTTGCTTTTGTTTTATTTGTAATTGCTGGATTTGCTGAAACTAATAGAACACCTTTTGACTTGCTTGAGCATGAAGCTGAATTAGTTGCTGGTTATGCAACAGAGTATTCAGGTATGAGATGGGGGATGTTTTTTATTGGAGAGTATGCAAACCTTTTTACAATCTCTTTTTTAGTTGCATTAATTTTCTTGGGTGGATTTGAGCCATTATGGTTTATTCCAGGTGGTTTAGCAATTGTTTTAAAAGTTATGTTTTTGATTTTCCTTTTCTTATGGACAAGAGCATCTTGGCCACATATTAGACCTGACCAATTGATGTGGTTATGTTGGAAAATTTTAATGCCTCTTGCAGTACTAAATATTTTAGTTACTGGTTTTGTGCTAATGTTTTAGGAGTTAATTATGGAACTAAATAAGTTTAAAAATAGAAATATAAGCGAAGATTATATTACAGTTCAAGAAGATAATTATCCTAAAACTTCTTGGGATATGTTCAAACAAGTAATGGTTCGATCTGTTAAAGGTGAGTTATTTACAGGTTTAAAAATCACTTTTGGAATAATGTATAGAGCATTATTTAAAGGTGAAATGGCAACAGTTCAATATCCAAAAGAAAAATTACCTATTGGCCCTAGATATAGAGCTGTACATAAGCTTCTAAGACTTTTAGAATCAGGTGAAGAAAGATGTATTGGATGTGGACTTTGTGAAAAGATTTGTATTTCAAACTGTATAAGAATGGAAACAAGAATTGATGAAAATTCAAGAAAAGAAGTTATGCAATATACAATTAATATGGGAAGATGTATTTTCTGTGGATATTGTGCTGAGGTTTGTCCAGAACTTGCTATTGTTCATGGTGGAAGATATGAAAATTCAAGTGAACAAAGAGCACATTTTTCACTTAAAGAAGATATTTTAACTTCGGCAAATGGTTTAGGTGCACAACTTGAATTTGATGGTTATGGTTCAGTATCTCCTGATGCAGATAAAAAAATCAAAAAAACACCATTATCATACTAAGGAGTTTGAATGTTTGAAGTTGTAGCTTTTATAATTTTTTCGGTTTTAACTATTGGTATGTTTGGTATTACTGTTTTAACTAACAATGCTTTATATGCTTTAAGTTCTTTGGCTGCTGGAATGATATTTATTTCAGGATTTTTCTTTTTATTAAATGCAGACTTTTTAGGAGCTGTTCAAATAGTTGTTTATACAGGAGCTGTTATGGCTCTTTATGCTTTTGGTATGATGTTTTTTGACTCTTTATCAGAAGTAAAAGAAAAAATCAAAAATCCAAGATTGGTATTTTTACTTTCTGGAATGGTAGCATTAATTGTAGTTGTTGTTTTAATTGCACCAATTATAGGTCAAAATATTGAAGCAAATTATCCTGTTCATCCTGAATATGGAAATAGTGTGGATGTAGGACTTGTATTATTTACAAAATATTTACTTCCATTTGAATTAGCAGCCATTATGCTTTTGGTTGCAATGATTGGTGGAATTGTACTTGCAGGAAAAAAAATGGATTACTCTTATTCAGAGATGAAAGAAGAAGAAATTGATGAAAAAATCAAACAAGATGAAGCATCACAAAAGGATGTTAAATGACACTTAATGCCTATTTAATACTTTCAACACTCCTATTTTGTATAGGATTAATTGGTGTAATTAGAAGAAAAAATGTTTTGATGCTTTTTTTCTCAACTGAAATTATGTTAAATGCTGTAAATGTTGGTTTTGCTGCAATTTCTAAATTTCATGGAGATTTAACAGGTCAAATGTTTGCATTTTTTATTATTGCAGTTGCTGCAAGTGAAGTTGCTATTGGACTTGGATTGTTGATTCTTTGGTATAAAAGAACAGGTTCTATTAATTTAGATGATATAGCTGGGATGAAGGGGTAATTATGGAAAAATTTGTATATATAGCTCTTTTTGCTCCTTTAATAGGTTCTTTGGTTGCTGCACTATTTTCAACTCAACCAAAAACAGCCTTTACAGGATGGTTTACTTCTTTTATGTTAGCTGTATCAATGTATGCTTCATTAAATTTGTTGCATTATGTTTATACAACAGATATCTCTTTACATGTAAATCTATTTGATTGGATAGTAATAGGTAACTTAGATATTCCTTTTGGTTTTGTGGTTGATCATGTTTCAGTTGTTATGATGAGTGTGGTAACAGTTGTTTCTACAATGGTTCATATTCACTCTATTGGATATATGGAACATGATAAGGGATTTAATAGATATTTCTCTTATCTTTCAGCTTTCGTTTTTTCAATGTTAGTTCTTGTGATGGCTGATAACTTTGCTGTTTTATTTATAGGATGGGAAGGTGTTGGAGTTTGTTCATGGTTACTAATTGGTTTTTGGTACCACAAAGAATCAGCTACTTGGGCAGCTAATGAAGCATTTATAATGAATAGAGTTGGAGATTTAGGTCTTTTACTTGGAATGTTTATTATTTATTGGAATATTGGAAGTTTACAATATGATATTGTGTTTGCTCAAGTATCAACTCTTGAAACAAGTACACTAATTTGGATAGGTGTTTTATTATTTGTAGGAGCGATGGGAAAATCAGCTCAATTTCCACTTCATACTTGGCTTGCAGATGCGATGGAAGGACCAACACCAGTTTCAGCATTGATTCATGCTGCAACGATGGTAACAGCAGGGGTTTATTTAGTTGTAAGAGCAAATGAACTTTATACTTTAATTCCAGAGGTTGGTTATGCAATTGCTTGTTTAGGAGCATTTGTTGCAATATTTGCAGCAACTATGGCTTTAGTAAATAATGATATGAAAAGAATCATTGCATATTCAACACTTTCACAACTTGGATATATGTTTGTTGCGGCTGGTTTAGGTGCTTATTGGGTTGCATTATTTCACTTAGCTACACATGCATTTTTTAAATCAGTATTATTTTTAGGTGCTGGAAATGTTATGCATGCTATGAGTGATGAACTTGATATTAGAAAAATGGGTGGTTTACATAAGAAGATGAAAGCTACTTCAATTATTATGATTGTAGCATCACTTGCACTTGCTGGAATCTTCCCACTTGCTGGATTCTTCTCAAAAGATAAAATTTTAGAAGCTGCATTTAATGCTGATGCAATTATTTTATGGGGAACTTTATGGATAACAGCTGGATTAACAGCATTTTATTCATTTAGACTTGTTATGAAAATATTCTTTGGTGAACAAAACTATTCAAATGATGAATTCCATCCTCATGAAGCAAAAGGTTTTGTAATAGCTTCTATGATACCACTTGCAGTGTTAGCTGTAGTTGCTGGAATGTTTGAACATCAGTTTGTAGAGTTTGTAACAAAAATATTACCAACATGGGAAGCTTCAAATCTTAATAATGCAACTATTTGGATTCTGATTTTAGTTACAAGTGGTGTAGCTATTTTAGGTATTTTAGTTGCTGTGTTTAAATATAGAAATGGTGGATTTAGTAAATCATGGGAAGATACATTTATTTATAAATTATTGAGTAATCAATATTATATTCCAAAAATTTATGAAGTTTGTATTTCAAAACCATACTATGCGATTTCAGTTTGGATATTTAAAGTGATAGAAGTTAAATTAATTGATGCTTCTATTGATGGATTAGCACATTTTGTAAATAAATTAGGGGTAAAAGCTAGAATAATTCAGTCTGGTAATTTATCATCATCACTAAGACTTATGGTATTTGGATTAATTTTAGGATTAGTTCTTGCCTTAGTTTTATCGGTACTTTAAGGGGTTATGTAAATGGAAAATATTTTATCGATGTTGATATTTTTTCCTGCAGCTGCAGCAGTTGTTGGATTTTTGATTCATAAGGATTCAATGAGACAATTTGGAGTTGTAGTTACGGTTGTTGAGTTTGTTTTAGCACTATTAATGTGGTACTACTTCGATACAAATCTTGCGGGAATGCAGTTTGTTCAAACACTACCTCTTATAAGTTCTTATGGAATAAATTATATAGTTGGAGTAGATGGGGTTTCTATATTTTTAATCATAATGATTACATTTATGACAATGATTGCAATTATTGGATTAACAGAAAAAAAAGATGTAAAAAACCTTATTATTACGATGTTGTTTTTAGAAATGACAATGGTTGGAGTATTTAGTTCTTTAGATGTTGTTTTATTTTATATTTTCTGGGAATTAACACTAATTCCAATGTTTTATATTATTGGATTTTGGGGAGCAGAAAAAAGATTCTATGCAGCAATTAAATTTTTCCTATATACATTTATAGGTTCTTTAATTATGTTAATTGGTATCTTATATTTTGGATATGTTTATAATCAAACTACAGGTGTTTGGAGCTTTAGTTTACTTGACTGGAATAGTGTTGTATTACCATTTGATTTACAACTTTGGTTATTTATAGCATTCTTTTTAGGATTTGCAGTAAAAGTTCCAATGTTTCCTTTTCATACTTGGTTACCAATTGCCCATGGTCAAGCACCAACAATAGGTTCGATTATTTTAGCTGCAGTTTTACTAAAAATGGAAACTTATGGATTTATTAGATTTTCACTTCCTTTATTTCCTGATGCGAGTGTTTATTTTGTAGGATTTATGGCAACATTAGGACTTATAGCTATTATTTATACTGCAATGTTGGCTTATGCTCAAGAAGATATGAAACAAATGATAGCTTACTCTTCTATTTCTCATATGGGAGTTATTACTCTTGGAGTTTTTGCTTTAAATGTTGAGGGTATTTCGGGGGCTGTTTATTTAATGATTGGACATGCAATTGTTTCAGGAGCTTTATTTATGTGTGTTGGGGTTTTATATGATAGACGACATACAAAAATGATAAAAGATTTTGGCGGATTAGCACATAATATGCCTGTTTTTGCAGTGGTTTATATAGTTGTTTTAATGGCATCTATTGGACTTCCTTTAACTATTGGATTTATTGGTGAATTTTTATCTTTATTAGGATTCTTTAAATATTCTCCTATAATGGCATTTATAGGAGCTTTAACGATTGTTTTAAGTGCAATTTATATGTTAGCAATGTATAAAAAAGTATTTTTTGGAAAATTAGTAAAAGAAGAAAATAAATCTATGAAAGATATTTTTGGAAGAGAATTAGTTGCTCTTGGGTCTTTAGTAGTTTTAATCATCGCTCTTGGAATATATCCAAAAGTGATTTTAGACCCATTGAATACTTCTGTTACTCATCTTACAAAAGTTATGGAAATAAAAGCAGTTAATGAAGATACAAAAGAAAAACTAAGAGCTTTAAACTCTATTGGGGAGGTTAAATAATGATTGAGCCTATTAACGTAAGCCTAGAGAGTTTAAATCTAGGAACAATAGTACCTATGTCTGTTGCCATTATTGGTGCTTTAGCTATTATATTAACTGATATATTTAACACTAATAAACATAAATCTCTTTATGTAATTTTGGTAGTTCTATTTTTAGTATTTGATTTATTTACTCTTTTAGCATTTAGTGGTGATGAAAGAGGAGTATTTGATATTATGCTTTTAGATGGGATAGCAGTTTTATCTCAATGTATAATTATAGGTGGAGGAATACTTTTTGTTCTTTTAGGTTTATCAAAATTAAGATTTCAAGAGTTTAGATACGCTGAATATTTTGCACTTTACCTTTTAGCGATTGCAGGATTACAGTTTATGGTTAGTTCTGACTCTTTGATTATGATTTTTGTTGGACTTGAAACATCATCTCTTGCTTTATATACAATGATTGCTATGCATAATAGAATGGTATCTATTGAAGCTGCTATTAAATATTTTACAATGGGTGCTTTAACGGCTGGATTTTTTGTATTTGGATCTATGATATTTTATGCAATTACAGGAAGTGTAGAACTATCTCAAATAGCACAAGTGGTTACTCAAGATGGATTCTTATCAAAAGAGAATTATGCTAATTATGTTTTAGTTTTAGTTGGATTTGTATTTATGTTTGCTGCTCTTGGATTTAAATTATCTTTATTCCCATATCATACTTGGGTTCCAGATGTTTATCAAGGTTCAACTTCAGCAATGGCAGGATTTTTATCAGTTGTTCCAAAAATGGCAGGGTTTGTTGTAGCACTAAGATTTTTTGAAATATTTATTCATGCAAATGATGCAATTATTCAAACGATGCTTTATGTAACAGTTATTTTAACAATGACTATTCCAAATTTAATTGCTTTACAACAAAAAGATATAAAAAGAATGTTAGCTTACTCTTCAATTTCAAATGCAGGTATGGCAATGGCTGCTATTGTAATTGGAACACATCAAGCAACAACAGCACTATTTTTATATTGGATTTTATTCACAATTACAAACTTTGGAGCATTTGGTATGCTTTGGTTAAATAGAGGAAAAGAGTATAACGATTATGAATCTCCATATACATTTAAGAAGTTCTCAGGACTTGCTCAAATTTCTCCATTTACAGCGTCAATTTTAGGATTATTTTTATTTGCATTAGCTGGACTTCCACCTTTTGCACTATTTTGGGGTAAAATGTATTTAATAGCAAGTGCTGTAAATGCAGGGCATATTGCTTTAGCTGTGATTATAGTATTAAATTCAGCAATAGCTGCATACTATTATTTAAGACCTGTTTCTTATATGTTCTTAAGAGATCCAGAAGTAGGAATTAGTAATACAAAGTTTATGCAAAATGCAACAACACCAATGAAATCAGTAGTTGGTTTGGCAGTTCTTTTAGCAATAATCTCTATTTTATTAGTTGAGCCTTTATTAAATATTATTGGTACTTATGTTACTAATTCAGGATTTTAATCCTATTTACAAGTTCTAATCATTTGGAAAAATGATTAGAATTATTGTAAACTTCATCTATGAAAAAAATCTTACTTTTAATTTTTTTAGTTTTTAGTTTTAGTTATTCAAACTCTTTGGGATTAACAAATACAGATTTAATAATTTTAAAGAAAATAAAAACATTAACTGATGACACTATGATGAAATATACTTTAATGGCAATTGCAATAAAAGAGTCTTCAGTTGGCAAAAAACAAATAAATAGTGTAAGTAATGATTATGGACTTTTTCAATCAAATATAAAAAGTGTTATTAGAAGACAAAAAGTTGAAGATAATATACAAAATAGAAATTATTTTGCAAAAAAACTTTTAACAGATGTGGGATTTGCAACAGCAAATGCTATTGTTGAGATTGATTATTGGCGAGAAATTCATAAAGAAAATTGGGTTAGAATTTGGGCAAGTTATAATACAGGCTGGAGATTCAGTAGTAATACAGGTGTTTTATATGCAAGTTCTATCTTTGATATAATCAAGAAATTAAAATTTGAATATGATTTATAAATAAAAAGGAACGATTTTGAAAAATATTAGTGTAGGACATTCACCTGATGCAGATGATATTTTTATGTATTATGCAATTAAATTTGGTTGGGTGACTCCAGATGATGCAAAATTTGATAATATAGCTTTAGATATAGAGACATTAAATCAGGCTACATTAAAAGGTGTATATGATATTTGTGCAATCTCTTTTGCTTTATATCCTTTTGTTAAAGATGATTACGCACTTTTAAAAACAGCTGTATCTTTTGGTGAAGGTTACGGACCAAAACTTATAAAGAAAAAAGGAACTGTTCTTAAAAAGAATTTTAAAGTAGCTCTTAGTGGAGAATTTACAACAAATGCACTTTTGTTTAAAATTGCTTATCCAAATGCAAGAATTACATATATGAATTTCTTAGATATTGAAAAAGCAGTTCTTGATGGAACAGTAGATGCAGGTGTATTAATTCATGAATCAATATTAACTTATGACAATGAATTAGAAGTTGAACGTGAAATGTGGGATGTTTGGTTGGAATTAAGTGGTGGTGGATTACCTTTACCTCTTGGCGGAATGTGCTTACGTCGTTCAATTCCTCTTAATAATGCAATTAATTATGAAAATACACTTATAAAAGCTGTTGAAGTTGCAAATAAAAATAGAAAAGTTTTAGCTCCTATGCTTTTAGAAAAAGGTTTAATTAGAGTTGATGCGCCAACGCTTGATAAATATTTAGATTTATATGCAAATGATAATTCAGTTAAAATGAGTGAAATACAATATAAAGCACTTGATAAATTATTTGAACTGGGATATAAAAATGGTTTTTATCAAAATTTGATTAAAGCAGAAGATTTTTTAATACCAAGTGAATATGAAGAGTTAAGAGCAAGATAATTGATGCAAAATAGTATTAGAACAATAGATTTTACAAGATATTCATCAATAAGAATTGGACCTACATTAGATGTTTTAGTAATTAATGAAATAGGTGATTATAGTGATTATCAAATTATAGGACGAGCTAATAATTTATTAGTTTCACAAAATACAGATAAAAAATTTGCAATTTTAGGTGAAGCGTTTGATTATATAAGACAAGAGGGAAATAAACTATATGTTGGTTGTGCAACAACAAGTGGAAAACTTTTAACATATACAAGAAAACATGATATTAAAAACTTAGAATTTTTAGCAAAACTTCCAGGAAATTTGGGTGGTTTGGTAAAAATGAATGCAGGATTAAAATCTTGGGAAGTTTTTAATTATATAGATAGTATAAAAACAAAAGATGGTTATATAAAAAAAGAAGATGTTGATTTCTCATATAGAGAAACTAAAATTGATACTATAGTTTATGAAGTAGTTTTTAATATTGAATATGGTTTTTCAAATGAGATGTTAAAAGAGTTTACTAAAATGAGAGATAAT
>JACJXT010000001.1 GCA_020636535.1 Chitinophagales bacterium | reverse complement strand
GTCAAAAGATATGAAATTTCAGAAAAAGTTAGTTAAAGAACTAAATAGCAATAAAGAATTGGCTTATCAAGACGCTTCTATTTATACAGTATTGCTAGACCTTGTACAAGGTAATAGTATTGAAGAAGTATTTATGATGCTACATAATGTCGCAACGGATTTAAAAAAGAGAAAAAAACTTGAAAGTCAGTTTGAAAAAGCAAAGTCATGGAAGTGGTTGTGAAATTACGCACAACGTTAAGGTGCTTTGAGATGTGGCGGAATTAGAACTACTCACTATCAAAATACAACGAATGACAATAGAAAGCACAAATGATAATAACAGCACGAACCCCGCCATTACTTATAGCGAGTGTTATGCACAGGTTTTTTCTCGTCTTTTTTTCGGGGATTGCCTGATTGAAAGCGATAAAATAGAAAGCGGAAGTGTTGATTTAATACTTACCGACTTACCCTATGGTACAATGGAAGGACAAAGTAAAACGGGTATTTACCATAATGGAGAAGAAAAACACGAATGGGATAGTATTATTGATACCGATAAAATAATGCAGGTTGCAAATAGAATACTTCGCAAAAATGGTAAAATGATTTTGTTTGCACAAGAACCATTTACAAGAGAATTGATAAATAAGGCAATACCAAACTTACCTTTCAATTATAGGGCAATATGGTTAAAAGATACACTTGGCAGTTTTATGCGTTCAAAAAGTGCTTTACTTTATAGAACAGAGGATATTTTGATATTTAGTAAAATGAACCCAAAGCACGATTTAGAATTAAAACACCCAATAAGAAAGTGGCTAAAAGACACACAAGAAAAAGTTGGAATATTTTGGAATGATAACCTACTACATGAAGCGTATTTGAAAAGCGGTATAGCCAAAAACATACAAAGTGCAAAAGTTATCTGCCAACATAAACTTGACTGGAACTATGTGCAAATACAAAAGATAACTCAAAAGCATTACAAAGTATTAAATGAGTTTTTCAATTTTGATAAAACGGAGGACGAAATTGGAAAAATATTTGACGAATACCAACAACAACACTTAAAAGAACAAACCGAACTATATGGAAGCACATTTAACCTTTGGCAAGGTGGAAAATATAAGGATAATGTTTTTGAATACAAACGAGATAGAGATAACTACCACCCAACGCAAAAACCGATATTGCTTTTAGAGGATTTAATAAAAACTTTCAGCAACGAAGGTAATTTAGTAGTTGATTTAACTATGGGAAGTGGAAGCACTGGAGTAGCTTGTAAAAACACAAACCGTTCTTTTATCGGAATAGAGAAAGACGAAAACTATTTCAAAATAGCAGAACAGCGAATAAATGCACGGACGTTGTTTTCTTAAACTTGTGCATAACGTGCCGATGCTATACGAAGGCGGGGAATTAGATGCACACCTTGTCAGCCTTGCACAAATGACAAATAGATGCACAACTGTTCAATTGCGGAACGCTGCCCCGCTTTTGTATAGCATTTGTTGGCAGCAGTTAATTTTACAAATATGAAAAGTTGTGATTATGAATTACCACCAATGCCCGAACAAGGTAAGTTTACTGGGTGTGATGGCAAAGAATGGGATAACGAATTTCTTAAATTTCATTTGCAAAAAGCAGTTGAAGAAGAAAATTACGAATGGGCAAACGAATGTAAATTAGAGTTGGAGCGTAGGGGCTTGGCGAAGTGGCTGAACCCGAAGCTAAATAGAATTACAAAACTTAAAAAATTAAAATCAAATGATTGATAGAATTACCGAACAGCCATTTTGCCAAACCCGTGTTAGTGGCAGTATTTTTGTGAACGCTGATTGCTTCGATGTTTTTCCTTTTATTGAGGATAAATCAATTGATGCTATTATTTGCGATTTACCTTATGGGACTACAAGAGCAAAGTGGGATAGTATTTTGGACTTGGATTTACTTTGGAAGCAATATGAAAGAGTGATAAAAGACAACGGAGCAATTGTATTGTTTGGCTCTCAACCATTTACAACTACTTTAATAAATTCAAATATTAAGGATTTTAAATATTCGCTTGTTTGGGATAAAAAAATGAAAGTAGGAATGATGAATTGTAAACGGATGCCTTTAAGACAACACGAGGATATTGTAGTTTTTTATAAAAAACAACCAACTTATAATCCGCAAATGACAAAAGGTAAAATGAGAAATAAAAAAATTGCTCCAACAAAAGATTTTGAAGTTTACGGACAAATAACTCCTATTGATAATTTTAATGATGATTATTACCCAAGTTCTATTTTGGAATTTACTAATGCTAACCAAAAAGCAAAAAGCCATACAACGCAAAAAAGTTTAGAGCTTATGGAATATCTTATAAAAACATACACTAACGAAGGCGATACAGTTTTAGATAACACAATGGGAAGCGGAACAACAATTTTAGCAGCTATAAAAAACAATAGAATAGGTATCGGAATAGAAAAGGAAAAACAATATTACGATGTTGCTGTTCGTAGGGCTTCTGAGTATTGCCACTAACAAGCAGATTGACGAAACTAAAGTAAAAAAATGAAAGCAACAGAAATAAAAAACTACCAAAATTTAACCGCTAAAGACATTGTTTCTTATATGAAAAATAATAATATATCTACGATAACAAGTGGTAAAATAGAATATAGGATTGACGACATAGAAGATAGTTGGGAGTATATTTTGGAGAAAGAAAAAGTATTGAGTAAGATAAAATTGTGTCAAAATTAATGAAAATCATTTGGTCGTTATTTGATAGCGAAACTGCTATCACACAGCAGTTAAATTCAGAAGAATATAAAGTATATTCTATTGGTTTGCCATCAAGTTCTGCAATTACAGATAATTTTATAAAAATTGATTTGTCAAAAAAAAGTTGCATTAAAAAACTATCAAAACTGCCAAATCCTGATATTATTTTCGCCTCTCCACCTTGCGAAACTTGGGTAACTTTAAGTATAGGGAATGTTAGATTTTACAGGAGAAATTATAACGAATATAACCTTTACTGGCAGAAAAATTTTAAAGCAAATAACTATGTTAAGCGACATCGAGAATTAAGATTATTAGGTCAAAAAACAGCATATTGGACAGCCAAAATAATTAAAGAATTTAAGCCAAAGTACTGGTTTCTTGAGAATGGTGCAAGTAGTTTAATTTTCAAATATTTAAGCAAATTTCACAACCTAAAAGGGTATAGAAATTCTTTAGAATATTCAAGCTACAATGGTAATTTTTCTAAAAAACCAACGATTATTTATTCAAACAAAAAATTATATCTTAAAAAAAATAATATAAAAAACAATAACTTAATTACAGTTAGTAAAGCTAAAATGGAATATGTTAGGAAAAATATAGATTATAAAAAATTAGGTTACACATCGCCGTATGATTATATTCTAAAGACTAAAAATGTATACTTAAATTACGCAGAGCGTTCAGCCGTGCCTATTGAATTGTACGATGACATTCTTTTTCAACTAAAACACAATCTTTATCCACAATTATTTTAATGCACCTTTCTGAATTAAAAATAAAACTCAAAAATATTAAAATAAAAGAAGTACAGCTTGATAGTGCTACTTTTGTTTCTGATGTGCCGAAATTCATTGATACTCATATTTCATTTTTAGAAAGGAATAGCGGAAATAAAACATTTAAGCCTTATTATGATAGACTAATGAAATTATTATTATATTTGTAGTATGATTAAGAACAGGATTTACAAAACTGAATTAATTGAATGGCAAAGTGTAAAAGATTTACAGCCTGATAATCTAAAGTTGCCATATAATTATGAGCATATTAAAAACTCAATCAAGAGATATGGAATAGCTAAAGCCTATGATGTGTGCGAGATTGATGGTGATGTTTACTGGATTGACGGACATACTCGAACTCAAATATTAAATGAACTAGTATCGCAGGGTGTTAAGATTCCTAATAAATTAACCGCAAATTTTTGCGAGGTTAAAAACAAGGAAGATGCTATCAAAATTCTTTTAGAGGTTCATAATCAAAAACAAAACCCGATAGCACAAGAAGTGTTGGTGGAATGGATAGATGTTGAAGAATTTGAAATAAACGTACAGGCTTTAAATGTTACTTATCAAGAACTTGAAATTGATAATAGTAATATGGATTTAGGCGGAGATGATGATTATGAAGTTGAAGAAAAGGCTAAAGGAATCTTATTACCATTGATTTTAAATGTTACTAATCAAGTTAAGCAGAAGTACAAACTTGTTGCAAAACAAATGAACGGAGAAAATGATAATTATATTTTAAATGAAATATTAAATAAATACATAGAACAATGATAACTTTATTTGCAGGGGAATTTATGTTAGTGCCAGAAGCCTTAGATGTTTCTCATAATTGGTGTTCGCACAATTGCGGATATTGTTTTGCAAATTTAAACAAACCTGACCGACGAATTGACCCACAAAAATTGTTTAACCAAATAACAAATTTCAGGCATCAAAAAAACGAAGTTGCTATGATGTTGCAACACGATATGGTTGTAACGGCATCTAATAAAACAGACCCATTTGCAAAAACAAATGAACAAATCAGTTTACCAATGTTTGAACTATTTGAAGATTATGGCATTAAACATTCAATACAAACGAGAGGTGGAAGCAGAATATATGAGTATTTGGATATGATAAAATCAAACAAAGTATTTTATATATCGATAACACATACCAGCGATGAAACGAGAAAAAATACAGAAGTTGGTTCTCCTACGATAGAAAGCCGTTGGGAACTTGTAGATGAATTATTACGCAGAGGAAATAAGGTTATTGTGGCGTATAATCCATTTTGGCACGAATGGATTAATATAGACAAAGAAATTGAAAATTGCACAAGTAGAAATTTATCAGGTGTTGTGTTGCAAAAAATGCATATAAATAATTTGCAATACAGTAATATGACACCAAGATATAAGGAGGTATTTAAAGATATTTACGATAAATCCAAGTCATCAAAAAGCAGACTGATTAATGAAAATCATACCCATTATACATTGTTCTACAATACACTTAGAGAGAATGGAGTTAAAGTAAAGGGATATTCAGAAACAAATTTTGATAATATTTATTCTATTTATGCTGATGTTTACGGAAAAAATTCAACATTCAGAACAAAAGAGGATTTTTATGTTTGGTGCTTAGAAAATAAAAAAGATGGAGATGAGGTAAGATTTAAAGAGTTTTACGATTTTTTTTCAAAAGATTTGCCTTTTAAGGATAAAGAAATAAATTTAACTCCTTTTTTTCGTTCAGTTAAAACAATAGATAAATCAGCAGATACTTACACCAAAAAAAAAGGTTTTTTGCGTGATGTTATTGAAGTGTTTTGGAACGATTGGACATATAAGAGGCATTTAACAATGAGCAGAAACTACTCTATATTGCTTGAAACACACAGAGGGCAAAAATATAGATTAGTAGATGAAAATAATAATTTGATATACGTGTTTCATAAAGAAAAACAGGAACACGTTGGCACGGAATATTCCAATCAACGCTTAAATCTAAAAAGATGAGAAAATTAGCACAAGGCACTATCAAACGAGGTCAGGAAGACCTTGAGGGACAAGGCTACACTAAGGAAGAAATCAGAAAGATTCAGAAATACAATCTGAAAGCAGCATAAAAAGCTGTGTGGTTTGATTTTATTGTGTAGTAAGGGAAAAAACTACACAAATTTTAAGTATTTACCTATGATAATAAAGCTATCAAAATCCAAGCAAGAAATAAATATTTATAACATTAATGACAGAACAAATAGTATATCAGATTTATTTACAATGGTTTTCTAAAACAAAATGATATGAGCAAGAGAGGTAAGCAGAAAGGAAACAGAATTTCAGATGAGCAATTTAAAACATTGCTTATAAAAGAATTGCAAAAATCCGATTCAAAAGCGAACCTTAAAACGCCCTTTTACGAACTATTAAGTTCTAAATACGCAATTCATAAAAAAAGAGCCTTTGATTTGCACGACAAATACTATTCTGAATACATTACAGCCAAAAATAGAGAACTTGAAAGGGTAAGTATAAATGCAGAAAAAGAAGTCAAAAAAGAGCTTATTTTAAGCAAAATAGACAGGTTGAAAATTGCGGAGGATATTGCAATAGGAAATGCAAAGAAAATAAAAACAGATGATGGCGTAAAAATAATTATGCCAACTTACGGCGAAAGGTTAAAAGCACTTGAATACATAAGCAAAATAGAGGGCGACTATGTTCCAGCACAATTGGAGCTTACAGGCAAAGGCGGTTCTGATTTGATACCTAACAGATTTGCAATAAAAATTGTAAAAGAAAAGAAAAAGTAAAATGACAGCCTCCACACAGGTATCAACAATAGAGATAGATGAGGCTATGTTCTTACCTTGTTATAGACACATATTAGAACCTAACGATATTGACATTGAATTTATTTGGGGTGGTCGTGATAGTGGCAAGTCGCATTTTACAGCACAAAAACTAATTTTAGATTGTTTGCAGTTGAAATATTTTAGGTGCATTATGATAAAGAAGACATACGAAAGCATCAAAGATAGTCAATGGCAGACAATCAAAGATATTGTAGAGGAATGGGGGTTGTCCGACTTTTTCCAATTCAAAGTAAGTCCGTTAGAAATAATTTGTACCAATGGAAATAAGTTTATAAGCAGAGGTTGTGATAATGCACCGAAATTAAAATCTATTCGTAATCCGTCACACGCCTGGTATGAGGAGGGCGACCAGATAACTATTGAAGACTTTACGACTATAAGCACTACACTAAGGACTAACAAAGGAAAAGTAAAGCAATATTTTTTATTTAATCCTGAATTACCAAAAGGTGTAATGGACAAAAAAAACTTTTGGCTTTATAAAAACTATTTTGCAGGGACAAATGATAAGAATTTCACGAAGTCAATAAGTTATGAGATTGACGGCAAACCGCATACAGTTAAATACAGAAGTACACACACAACCTATAAGGATAACTTAGAAAATGTTACAGCAGATAGAATTGCGATGTATGAGAATTTGAAAGTTACCAATCCGTCAAAGTACTTACCGTATTGTCTTGGCGAGTGGGGGCAGTATAGTAATGAAGTGCCTTTTTTCTATGGCTACAACAAAATGAAACATTTTGCTCATACCAATTATGAGCCAAAGGAAGAATACTATATTGACATAGGATTTG
The DNA here is from genome assembly GCA_020636535.1 of Chitinophagales bacterium. NCBI lineage: Bacteria > Pseudomonadati > Bacteroidota > Chitinophagia > Chitinophagales > Chitinophagales bacterium. The sequence continues at coordinate 3,867 of JACJXT010000001.1, read as the reverse complement.
ACTTTAACATTACTCCTTGCGTTTGCGTTATCGGTCAGTTTGATAGAGAAAATCAAATATATCACATATTCGATACTATAATGCAAGACCATACTAATATCTATAATCTTAGCAGTTTACAGGCGGTGTGCAGAAAAATAAAAGAAAAATACCTTGATAGTGGCTACTATCTTAGAAGTCGTATAAGAATTACGGGCGATGCAAGTGGTAGAAGTGGGTCTGCGGATAGGCAAGTAAAACAAAATTATTACTATACTATTCAAAAAGAATTGCAACTACTACCACAGCAGTTCTATGTTAGGGGGGCAAATTTACCGCATACTGTGAGTGGCGAAATAATTAACGAAGTGTTTGTTAATATGAGAAATAATGCCTTAATTCTCCACAATCAAGACTTATTGGAACGAGATATTGAAACGTCGTTTCCTGACGCTAAGCAGTCGTTAAATGAAGCTAAGGCTAAATTTGGGTTGCACGTTTTAGATGCGTGGAGGTATTTAATGGATTTTTGGTTTAATTTTGACAAAAGTAATCGTACATTTGTGAGCAAGAATCATAAGAAATTTACGGAATTAATAATAAAAAATGTGAATAATTTAAAGCACTATGGATAAGCTAAAAGAGTTATTAAGTAAGAAAAATATGCTAAATTTGGAAAAGCAAATTGAAGCACAAAATATAATTAAAAAAATGAAAGATGATAAAGAAAATAAAAAACCTATTCAAAAAAAAGTCTGACATTGTTCTTTTGCACGTTCACACGTTTAACGATGGCACAAAGCTATTTACATACAGGGAGGAAGATTTAGGTAAGGTATCTTCACGTTACTATCGTAACATTATGGAAGCAAATAATTACCTCCACACTTTCTTACTTACAAAAGAGCAATGGGTTACTGCTGTTAATGAATTAAAGAAAAGAAGCACAGAAGCCTTAGCGTCGAATAATAATAAAGAAATAGTACAAACGTTGCTTGATATTAATAGCACCTTAGATTGGTTTATTGAAAAATCAAGCACATTAAAAAATGCAAATGAAACGATTTTAGAGCTTATGTTTTGTATGTTTTTCTTACTTGAAGATGAAGCACCTACAGGCTATTCAGATGCCTTTAATCAAAGAAAAATTGAGTTGTTAAATTCAAATTTAGAAGTTCGAGATTTTTTTTTGAGCAATCTGAAGAAAAATTTACCAAACTTAGCTCCTTTATCCGATTACGATTTGAAACTTCAAATGATAATCAACAAGATGACAGCGGAAGTATTGACATAATAACATTTAAAAATAATATAGATACTCTTATTTTAAGGTTATCACAGCATTATAATCTATCAATGAAAGAGATAGAAGATTTAGATATTGAGCATTATTTTCTTTACCTCTATAATTTTATTAAAGAAATGAAAGAAAAAAAGGCTAACTTTGATAAACAAAACAAAGAAGATGGCTAACGAAAATATAATCGTAAAATTTCAAGTGGAGGGGGCTGATAAGTTCAACAAAGATATTGAAAAGTCAGCAGATGTTCTTCTTGATATGGCTAAGGCTAATAAAATAGCTGAGCAAAATAGTGATGAGTTAGCGAAAGTAATTGGACAAACCTCAAATGAACTGCAAAAATTAGTTAAGGAGGGTAAATCCTCCACCGATGAATTTAAAAAACTAAGTGGCACATTAAAAGAGCAGATTGACATTTACGAAAAAACGAAGCAAGAGATTGACGGAATGGTAAAGGTTACTGCGAAATATGTAACGCTACTTGACAATATCGCAAGTGGGCATACAAATGTATCAAAAGCAGTAAAACAAGTCAAAGAGGATATACAAAGGCTGAGACTCGTAGGGAAAGAAAATACATTTGAGTTTAATGTTGCTATCGAAACTTTAAAGATGTTAGAAGAAGCAAGCAAAGATAGTAAGAAAGCACTTGCCGAAGTAGGAGGTAATTCAGAAGCCATAAATAGTTTCATTTCTAAATTGCAAACAACAACATCAGTAATAGGACTTGTGCAGGGTGCTGTTGGATTATTTGGCAAAGAAAATGAATTATTAAATCAAACGCTCGTTAAGGTAAATTCCTTAATGTTAATCGGTCAATCATTGCAACAAATAAAAGTTGCATTGAATGAAAAAGATGCAATAACTACTGGAGTTGCAACAATAGCACAAAGGGGTTATGCGTTGGCAGTAGGTTCATCAACTGGAGCTATGAAAATATTTAGACTTGCCTTAGTAAGCACTGGTATAGGGGCATTTGTGGTGTTATTAGGTGTGGCAGTTACTGCCTTTATGAAGTGGTCGGAAAGTTCAAGACAAGCATCTAAAAATCTAAAGCTGTTGGCAGATGTAAGCAAAGAGGCGAATAAAAATATAGAAGATGAAAGAGCGGAATTAACTAAGCTAGTTGCTATTGCCAAGAATGAGAATTTAAGTAAGGAGCAACGCAAGAATGCTATCAAGCAAATCAATGAGAATTACCCCGAAATGTTAGGGAATATCACGCTTGAAAATATCGGCACGGAAAAGGCTAATGAGTTATTTAAAAAGCAAATTCAAATTTTAGTTGATAGAGAGAAAATAAAATTATTATCGTCTAAAATAGCACAAGAACAAATAAATTTAGAGATAGCCAAGAATGGGGAGCTTTTAAGCACTTGGACAAAATCAAGAATTGCAATTAATCGTTTTTTTGGAGCAACGAAAGATGCTGATAGAATAAAAAATGAAGCAATCACAGAGAAAGCTACTGAAATTGAAAATACAATCACATCGCTAACTACCGAATTAAATAAAACACTTGCTAATCTTGGTAATAATGTCAATGAAAAAACGGTAACCGATGTAAAGACTGCAACATCTAAGGTTGCTACCGAAACTAAAGCAGTAGTGGAGGTTGCGAAGTCGGAATTGGAGATATACAAGAATGAATTAAGTGCCTTAGAAAAAGAATTAGAGGAATTACAGTTCAAGAGGGTTAGAATGCCTATATCAAAAAAAGAAGAGGATAGAATTAAAGATTTGACAGCTGATATTCAAATAATGAAAGACGTATTGAATAGCTTGACTGTTCAGCCATCACAGCCTATTGGCTTCATTCAGCAACTCGAAAACTCTTTAACAAAAACAAAAGAAGAACTTGAAAAGCTATTTAATGAAACAATATCAAGCGGAGGTGCTATTGACTTTGACGATACTAATGTAGTTGAACTTCAAGATAAAATAAAATCATTAACAAATGATTTAGAGTTTGCAAAAGAAACATTTAACCAATTAATGAACGGAGATACGACAACAGATGATAGTAGCGAGGGTGGAGGAAGTGGAGATGTAATTGATAAAAAAGCCGAAAGGTTAAAGGAATTAACAGCAAATATGAATAGCTTTGCAGAAAAATATCAAGTCATTCAAAGTGGTATATCTCAAGCAACTGGCTTGGCATCTGAATTATTTGCACGACACACGCAAAAAGAAACACAGGCTTTAGATGATAAACTAAAGCGTGGTGTAATATCACAAAAGCAATATGATAAAGAAATTGCAAAATTAAAAAATGAACAAGCAAGGAAAGAAAAAAGAGCAAGAACAGCGGAGGCATTTGCAATGATACCAATGGCTATTTTAAGCACATTTACAAATACAACTGGGGGGCTGATAATTAAAAGTATAGCGGCTGGAATAGCAGGAGCGTTTGCACTTGCAACAGCGATAATGGTAGCAACTGCACCGCTACCGAAATATAGACACGGAGGTCAAGTATTTAAAGGTAATGGCTTTGTCAAAGGTCGTTCACATAGTGAGGGCGGTGTTAATGCCGAACTAGAGGGCAACGAATTTGTGATGAAGCGTGAAGCAGTAGCAATGTATGG